>CAXYVC010000027.1:0-24832 GCA_964292295.1 uncultured bacterium | reverse complement strand
TCCGCCAGCATGGGCATATTCCCGTAGGAGGCCCCGTGGAAACAGGCCAGCAGGGCCAGTTCGCGGGCGAGCGCGTAGTCCTCCGGGGTTTCACCGTGCTGGAAGAGCAGGGCGGCGTGGTCGTAGCTCTTGGGTGTGAGGGGCGTACCCGCCTCCAGGATCGCGAACACGCGGGCGCGTCGTGCGCCGTCCGCAGCTCGCATGGCCACGGCTTCCATCTCGGATGTGGGGGGCTTGGTCCGCTGGGTCTGGTCGGCCTGGGCGAGTTCTTTCAGCAGCGCGTCTGGACCTGCCGGCGGGCCCGGCATCCACGCCAGGCTCGCCGCAAGGACGCCGCTCATGATCATGTTGCGGCTACTCGTATTCGATCGTGGCCGGGGGTTTGCTGGTGATGTCGAAGACGACGCGGTTGATGCCCTTCACCTCGTTCACGATGCGCTGGGCGCAGCGCTCCAGCAGCTCGTGGGGCAGCCGTGCCCAGTCGGCGGTCATGAAGTCCTCGCTCGTGACGGCCCGCAGGGCGCACATGGCCTCGAAGGTGCGCTCGTCGCCCATGATGCCCACGGTCTGCACGGGCAGCAGCACGGCGAAGGCCTGGCTGGTGAGCTTGTACCAGCCGCTGGTCCTCAGCTCCTCCATGAAGATGGCGTCGGCCTCCTGGAGGATGTGCACGCGCTCAGGCGTGATGGCGCCTGGCAGGCGCACTGCCAGGCCGGGGCCGGGGAAGGGGTGGCGCCAGACCATGTCCTCGGGCAGGCCCAGGGCGAGGCCCGCGCGCCGCACCTCGTCCTTGAAGAGCTCCCGCAGGGGCTCCACCAGCTTCATGTTCATGCGCTCGGGCAGGCCGCCCACGTTGTGGTGGCTCTTCACCAGCACGGCGCCGCCGACGCCGCTGGACTCGATCACGTCCGGATACAGGGTGCCCTGGCCCAGGAACTGGGCTCCCGTGCCCTTGGCCTCGTGTTCGAAGACCTCCACGAAGACGCGGCCGATGATCTTGCGCTTCTGCTCGGGGTCCGTGACGCCGCGCAGCTCGCCCAGGAAGCGCTCGGAGGCGTCGATCCACTTTACGTTCAGGTCGAAGGGGGCGAAGGCCTCCTGCACGTGTTTCATCTCGTCCTTGCGCATCAGGCCGGTGTCCACGAAGACGCAGGTGAGCTTGTCCCCGATGGCGCGGTGCAGCAGCAGGGCGGCCACGCTGGAGTCCACGCCTCCGGAAAGGCCCAGCACCACCGTGCCCTCGCCGATCTGGGCGCGCAGGCTTTCGATCTTCTGCTCGATGAAGTGGCCGGCGTTCCAGTCGAGCTTCATGCCGCAGACATGCAGGAAGTTGAGCAGCAGGGCGTTGCCGTGGGGCGTGTGGCTCACCTCGGGGTGGAACTGGATGCCGTAGCGGCGCCTGGCGCGGTCCTCCATGGCGGCCACGGGCACGCCGGCGGTGCGGGACACGGGCAGGAAGCCCGCGGGCGCCTGCTCCACGTGGTCACCGTGGCTCATCCACACGGTCTGCTCGCGGTCCATGCCCTGGAACAGCACGCTGTCGGGATCCGTCACCTGGATCACGGCCTTGCCGTATTCCCGCTTGGCGGCTCGGTGGATCTGGCCGCCCAGGTCGCGGGCCATGAGCTGCTGGCCGTAGCAGACGCCCAGCACGGGTACGCCCAGCGCGAGGATGGCGGGATCCATGCCGGGGGCGTTCGCCTGGAGCACGGAATTCGGACCGCCTGAGAGGATCACGCCCCGCAGGTCCTCGCCGGCGATTTCCGCGGCCGTGGTGCCGGGGCCGTACACCAGACCGAAGGCGCCCAGCTCGCGGAGGCGCCGCGTGATCAGCCGCGTGTACTGGCTGCCGTAGTCGAGGATGGCGATGCGCTCGTGGTGCATGGGGGCTCCGGTAGGCTCCAGGATACAGGAGCCCCGTGCCTGCCGAGCGGCGGGAGGCCGCTCCCGGCCTCAGCGCTTGAGGAGCGGGAGGGCCTTCAGGGGCTTGCGCTCGAAGCGGAGCGTCGCCGGGGCGACCCAGGCGCCGTCCGCACGGCGCTTGCAGACCAGGGAGGCCATGTGGCCGAATTCGTCCGGCGGGCAGGCCGGGCTCCAGGCCACGAACATCAGGGCCGGCGCATCGAGGGTCGGCACGCGGAAGCGGGTGTTGCAGGCAAGCGTGCGGGTTTCCCCGGCCGCCATGGGGCTTCCCAGGGACTGCCGCACGTTCCAGAGCAGGTTCGCGCTCAGGTGGGCCGTGCCCTTGAACGCGTAGAAGAAGCCCTCGAAGGCATCGCAGCCGTAGGGGGCGCTGGCGCGGTTCCGGTAGGTCACGGTGACGGTCACCTCGTCCCCCGCCTTGAAGGGGGAAGGGGAGACGCTGACCCGCGTGACCTCGATGGGGGAATTCCCCTGGGCCTGGAGCGTGGGGGCGAGGAGCGTGGCGAGACAGAAGGGGAGGAATGCCGAGCGGGTCATGGGGCCTCCTGGGGTAGCAGTATCAGTGCCACAGGATAGGCAAATGGCGCGACCTGTCGAGGCGTGATGCCGTTTCTGTCCAGAGTTAGCGGGCCTTCGTGTGGCGCTCGTTCGTGCCCTGGAGGATCCACTTCCGACCCTCCCGGGCGTAGCGCGCCTCGCGCTCGGCGGTCTGGCCGACGCGGGCGTTCGGGTGTTCGACCTGGAAGAGGGGGAAGAAGGCGCTGGGCTGCTCCAGGCGCACGCGGTAGGCCACGCGGGCCTGGCGGCCGTCCCGGCTGCGCTCCATGCGGAAGGCGCCGGCATAGGTGGCCTTTGCCGCGGGCAGTTCGAAGCCGCCTCCGGTTGCCGTGAGACCCGCGGGAGCGGCCTTTCCCGGCTGGAAGCGGAAGCGCTCCCGGTCGCCCTCGGCGCTGCGCTGCACGGTGAACCAGCCCTTCGAGACCGCCAGCTCCTGCAGGGCCACGAGCTTCGCATGGGCGGGGCTGCCCTTGATCTCGCTGGCGCTTTCGGGCACCTGCACGGTGACGGGCACGGGGTAGTCCACCTGGAGGTCCCGATCGACCTCCTTCCGGCTGAGCTTCGGGGCGCCGCAGGCGACCAACAGGATCAGGGCGGGAACGGCGAGCAGGGGGCGCATGGCATCTCCTGGAACTCCCGAAGCATGGCACGGGCGGCTACCGACGTGTGACCTCCGCAACTCCCGGCCGCAGTCCGGGAAGGGCCGGCGGTAGACTGGGGCCTCCCATCGGACCCTTCAACCGCGAGGCATGCGATGAATACCGACTACCTTCCCCACCTTCGGAGCGAGATCCAGAAGCTCAAGGAGGCCGGGCTCTACAAGACCGAGCGCATCATCACCACGCCCCAGCAGCCGCAGATGACCGCGAACGGCAAGCAGGTGGTCTGCCTCTGCGCCAACAACTACCTGGGCCTGGCCAACCATCCCGCCCTGGTGGAGGCGGCCAAGAAGGTCATGGACCACCACGGCTTCGGCATGGCCTCGGTGCGCTTCATCTGCGGCACCCAGGACATCCACCGGGAGCTGGAGCAGAAGCTGGCGGAGTTCCTGGGCTTCGATGACACCCAGCTCTACAGCAGCTGCTTCGACGCCAACGGCGCCATCTTCGAGGGGCTGCTGGGCGAGGAGGACGCCATCGTCAGCGATGCGCTGAACCACGCCTCGATCATCGACGGCATCCGCCTCTGCAAGGCCAAGCGCTTCCGCTACGCCAACTCCGACATGGCCGACCTGGAGAAGCAGCTCAAGGCGGCGGATGCCGCGGGGGCCCGCTTCAAGCTGATCGTGACGGACGGCGTCTTCAGCATGGACGGCTACATCGCCAAGCTGCAGGAGATCTGCGACCTGGCGGACAAGTACCGCGCCATGGTGATGGTGGACGACAGCCACGCCGTGGGCTTCATGGGCACCAACGGCCGCGGCACCCACGAGCACTGCGGCGTGATGGGCCGCGTGGACTTCATGACCGGCACCTTCGGCAAGGCCCTGGGCGGCGCCTCCGGCGGCTACATCGCCGGCCGGCAGGAGGCCATCGACTGGCTGCGCCAGCGCGCCCGGCCGTACCTCTTCAGCAACTCCGTGGCCCCCGCCATCGTGGCGGCCACGCTGAAGGTGCTCGAACTCCTGAAGGACAGCCGCGAGCTGATCACGAAGGTCCACGCCAATGCCCGCTACTTCCGCGCCGGCATGGAAAAGGCCGGCTTCAAGCTGCTGCCCGGCGAGCACCCCATCGTGCCCGTGATGCTGTACGAGGCGCCCCTGGCCCAGGAGTTCGCGACCCGGCTGCTGGAGGAGGGCGTCTACGTGACCGGCTTCTTCTACCCCGTCGTGCCCAACGGCCAGGCGCGCATCCGCACCCAGATGAGCGCCGCCCACACCACCCAGGACCTCGACCACGCCATCGCGGCCTTCACCAAGGTTGGCCGCGCCCTGGGCGTGGTCCAGTAGCGGAGCCCACGCCATGACCCAGACCATGCGCGCCCTCGTGAAGGCGGAGGCCGGCCCCGGCCTCGTGATGCAGCAGGTTCAGGTTCCGGAACCCGGTCCCAACGACGTGCGGATCCGCATCCAGACCACCGCCATCTGCGGCACGGACATCCACATTTGGAAGTGGGACGCCTGGTCCCAGAAGACGATCCCCGTGCCCATGCACGTGGGCCACGAATACGTGGGCGTGATCGACAAGCTGGGCAGCGCCGTGACCGGCTACCAGATCGGCGACAAGGTGAGCGGCGAGGGCCACATCGTGTGCGGTCACTGCCGCAACTGCCGCGCGGGCAAGCGCCACCTCTGCCCCAACACCACGGGCGTGGGCGTGAATCGCCCCGGGGCTTTCGCGGACTACCTGGTGATCCCCGCCGTGAACGTCTTCAAGGTGCCGACAGGCGTGCCGGACGAGATCGCCAGCATCTTCGATCCCTTCGGCAACGCCGTGCACACGGCCCTCTCCTTCGACATGGTGGGCGAGGACGTGCTGATCACGGGGGCGGGCCCCATCGGCATCATGGCCGTGGCCATCGCCAAGCACGTGGGCGCGCGCCACGTGGTCATCACCGACGTGAACGAGTACCGCCTCGACCTGGCCCGGAAGATGGGCGCCACCCGTGCGGTGAACGTGGCGAAGGAGCGGCTCGAGAACGTCATGAAGGAGCTGGGCATGCTCGAGGGCTTCGACGTGGGCCTCGAGATGAGCGGCAACGGCACGGCCTTCCGCGGCATGATCGACGCCATGGTCAACGGCGGGCGCATTGCCATGCTGGGCATCTTTGGCGACGACGTGGCCATCGACTGGAGCAAGGTGCTCTTCAAGGGCCTCTTCCTGAAGGGAATCTACGGCCGCGAGATGTTCGAGACCTGGTACAAGATGGCCTCTATGGTGCAGTCGGGTCTGGACGTGAGCCCGATCATTACCCACCGCTTCCCCGTGGAGCGCTTCGCCGAGGGCTTCGAGGTGATGCTCGGCGGCCAGAGCGGGAAGGTCCTCCTGGACTGGAACGCGTAGCTGGATGATCCACCGTGCCGGGGGCCCAGGTTCCCTGGGCCTCCGGTTCGTTCTAGGCATCCTCCGGGTTCAGCGCACGGGCTGGGGGCCGGGGATGGGCGGGAAGGTGGCCTCCTTGTGAACCTCGCCGTTCACCACCAGGGTGTCCGCGGCCAGGTCGGTGCCACCGGGCTTGAGGTCGATGCCCAGGCAGGCCAGGTGGTAGCGGTCCCGCTTCGTGTTGAAGCGCTGGCTGATGTTTCCCCGCCGGTCGCGCACGTCCTCGATGGGGTTGGCCACGAAGGGGCGGTAGAAGAAGGGATGCCCCCAGGGCGTCGCGGGCGCCTGCTCGATGAAGTCGGGGACGAGCGCGTTGAGGCTGGCCGGGTACTCGCCGTTCTTGGCGCGGTAGCGCTCCAGGGCGTCCGTGGCTCGGCGGATGGAGGCCTTCAGAAGGCGCTGCCGCTCCTGCTGGTCCTGCTTGATGGAGAGCTCCAGGCGGAAGCCGTCGTCCCGAGCCTTCCCGGCGGCCGTGCTCTCCGGGTAGCGGGAAATGATCTGGTCCATGAGGGCCTTGGCTTCCAGCAGCTTCCCGTCGCGGCTGAGCTTCACGGCCTCCTCGTAGAGCTGCTGGGGCAGGCGGGGGTCCTCGGAGGCGCAGGCGGCGAGCAGGAGCAGGAGGGCGGGAGCGGCGAATGCAGGGCGTTTCATGGCCGCACCTTAGCACCAATGCGGAGCGGGCTGAAGAGCCGCTAGGATGGAGAGCGGAGGGATGCATGGCGAAGCGGGCCTGGCTGATCGGAATCGTGGGAGGCTCGGGCAGCGGAAAGACCTCCATCGCCCAGGAATTGGTGCGGCGGCTCCAGAACGAGGGCGTCGAGCCCCTGCTGCTCGATATGGACGCCTACTACGCCCCCCTGGAGCTGGCCAAGGCGCGCTTCGGGAGCCGCCCCATCAACTGGGACCATCCCCACGCCTTCGACCTGGAGCTGATGGCGGCCCACCTGGCCCAGCTCCACCGCCAGGAACCCATCCGGAAGCCCATCTACGACTTCACCCTGTCCGATCGCACCGGCTGGACGGAGCCCATCCAGGCCAGCCACGTGGTGATCCTGGAGGGCCTGCTGCTCTTCGCGCTGCCCGAGCTGCGCGAGCAGCTGGACGTGAAGATCTTCGTGGACACGGACGCGGACGTGCGGATCCTGCGCCGCATCCAACGGGACACCCTGGAGCGGGGCCGCACCGTGGAGAGCGTCATCGAGCAGTACTTGCGCTCGGTGCGGCCCATGCACCGGGAGTTCGTGGAGCCCAGCAAGCGCTGGGCCGACCTCATCGTGCCCACGGGGGTGGAGAACGAGACGGCGCTCGAGATGATGACGCACCACATCCTGGGCCTCCTGAACCAGAGCGCCTCCGCACCCGAGCCGTGAAGCTGCTCGCCCAGCACTCGCCCGCCTCCGCGCCCTCCCCCCCCTGGCAGCAGCTCGCCTCGCGCCAGGGGGGGGAACCCCGCCTCTTCCGCCAGATGGCCCTGCTGCGCCGGAGCCCCCACGGGAACGTGGAACACGAGTTCACCCGCCTGGACTGTCCGGAGTGGGTGAACGTCATCGCCTTCCGGGAGGCGGCGCTGGGGGGCGAGCTCCTGGTGGTGGAACAGTTCCGCCACGGCATCGACCGCGCCACCCTCGAGATCGTGGGCGGCGTCTGCGAGCCCGGCGAGGATCCCGCGCACGCGGCCTCCCGGGAGCTGCGTGAGGAGACGGGCCACCGGGAGGGCCGCCTGGTGCCCCTGGGCTCCTGCGCCCCCAACCCGGCTGTGCAGAACAACCGCTGCCACTTCTTCCTGGCCCTGGATTGCCGTCCCGAAGGCCCGCTCGAGCTGGACGCGTCCGAGGAGCTTCGGCTGTGGGCCGTGTCCTGGCCCGAGTGGGAGGCTCGCCCCCGCTCGGGCGAGACCGATCCCGGGCGGGTGCTGGCGCCCTTCCTGCGGCTGCGGCTTTGGGAGGGCTGGGATAAGCCCGAGGAAACCCTGAGCCGCCCGTGAAGCCTTCCGCCGCCTTCCGCACCTTCGTCCTCCTGTCCGGGGCCGCCCTCCTGCTGGCGGGCCAGGAACCCCCTCAGCCGCCGTCCCACCCGCTGGCTGCATCCCCCAACCCCACCTACCCTGGACAGCTGCAGGCGGTCCTGGCGGGCCACGTCCCCTCCCATCGCCCCGCCTTCTTCAAGGCGCTGCGGAGGCAGCAGCGGGAGCTGCGCGCGCGCATCGAGGAGATGACCGCCACCCTGGGGCAGCTCCGCGGCCTGGCGGCCACCCTCGCGCGGCAGGACGCCGGCGCGGCGGAGGAGGCGCGGCGCAGCGGGGAGGCCCAGGCCGCTGCGATTCAGGCGCTGAAGGCCATGGAGCGCAGCATCACCCAGGCCCGCCTGGAGGGGGATGCGGTGACGGTCGATTCCGATCCTCTCGCGGCGGACCTCTACGCGGGCTTCCAGTTCTCCTCGCTGTACCGGGATCCGGACCAGCGCAGCTCCTTCTTTGCGAAATCCCGCCCCTTCGTGGCCCTGGACATCCGCCAGACCTTCCGGTGGCCGGGGCGGAACCGGTGGATCGAGGGCTTCGGCACCCTCGCCTTCCAGTCCAGCAGCAAGGAGAAGTCCGACACGGTGGATGTCATCACCACCAGCGGGAACTTCCGGGGCGAGATGGGTGCCTGATGGATGCAGGGCCTCACGGAATCCGTGAGCTGGGGCGTCCTGGCGAGCGTGGGGCTCGTGGGCTATACCGAACAGGAAATCGGGCCGGACCTGAAGACCGTGGACCGGGACCAGTTCCACAACCGGGTGCGGGTGGGCCTCACCCTGCGCCAGGAGGAGGGCCTCCTGCGGGGCAGCGTGGCGGAGGTCGCCTACGTGCGCGACCCGCTCTTCGTGCACCAGGACCGCCTGGCGATCCGCGGCAAGGTGCTGCTCACGCAGTTCGGGAGCCAGGGGGCGAGCGGGGACTTCTACATGGAGGGCTCGGTCAGCAAGGGCAGGGCGGGCCGGGACGAGGCCGTGCTGATGCTTGGGCTCCGCCTCTCCACCCTGGCCTTCTTCCGCAGCCTCGGCGGGGGCCTCGCGCGCTGAGGCGGTGGCTGGAATCGCCCGCCGGTGCGGTAGAGTGGACCGCTGGAGGCCCAAGAGATGGCGAGCGAATGTTCCTTCGACGTGGTCAGCAAGGTGGACCTGGAGGAGGTCCGGAACGCCGTGGGCATGGCGTCCAAGGAAATCGGCCAGCGGTATGACTTCAAGGGCTCGTCCGCGGAGATCGCCTTCAAGGGCGACGAGGTGCTGGCTCTCGCCGCCGAGAACGACTTCAAGCTGAAGGCCGTGGTGGAGATCCTCCAGGCCAAGCTGGCGAAGCGCGGCGTGCCGGTGCGGAACCTGGACTACGGCAAGGTGGAGCCCGCCGCCAAGGGCACCGTGCGCCAGGAGATCAAGGTGCAGCAGGGCATCCCCACCGAGAAGGCCAAGGCCCTCGTGAAGGCCATCAAGGACGCCAAGCTGAAGGTGCAGGCGGCCATCCAGGGGGACCAGCTGCGGGTCTCGGGCAAGAGCCGGGACGACCTGCAGGCCTGCATCGCCCTCCTGAAGCAGCAGGACCAGGGCCTCGACCTGCAGTTCACGAACTACCGGGGCTAGGCGGGTGAGCCGCCTCGACCTCCTGCGCTACTTCGGCCCCGTCTCCGCCCGGCTGGAGCTGGTGGAGGCCGAGCTGGAGCGCATCCTCCGCAGCGACGTGCCCGTGGCGGAGAAGCTCGCCGCCCACGTCCGCTCCGGGCGCGGCAAGCGCCTGCGCCCGGCGCTGGTGCTGCTGTGCAGCGGCTTCTGCGGCGCGCGGGGGGACCTGGACCTGCGGTTCGGCGCGGTCTTCGAGCTGGTGCACACGGCCACGCTGGTCCACGACGACGTCATCGACCACGCCGAGACCCGCCGGGGCAAGCCCACGCTGAACCGCCTGTGGGGCAACACCCTGACGGTGCTCTTCGGGGACCTGCTCTACCTGCACGCCATGTCCAGCGCCATCTCGGGGCGGGACTGGCGGATGATGGAGATCTTCGCGGACGTCACCACGCGCATGATCGAGGGTGAGCTGATCCAGAACGAGGTGCTCTTCCGCCTGGACACGACGCGGCGGGACTACTTCGACATCCAGGAGCGCAAGACCGCCCTCCTATTCGGCGGCTGCACCGAGACGGGCGCCGTGCTCGCCGGGCGAAGCGCGGAGGACTGCGCCTTGATGCGCCGCTACGGCCTGGAGGTCGGCCGGGCCTTCCAGCTGGTGGATGACCTGCTGGACTACACCGCCAGCAGCGCCCAGCTCGGCAAGCCGGCCCTCTCGGACCTGCGGGAGGGGAAGCTGACCCTGCCCATGCTCACCCTGCTGGAGCGGGCCCCGGAGGCGGCAAGGCCGCTGGTGGAGCGCATCTGGGCGCGGGGCGAGACCGCACCCATCCCCCCCGAGGAGGAGGCCGAGCTCCGGCGCCTGCTGAAGGCGCACGACGCCTTCTCCGAGCTTCGCGTCCTGGCCGAGCGCGCCTCCGGCGCCGCGGTGGAGGCGCTGCAGGGCCTGGAGGGCGAGGCCCGCCTGGGCCGCCTCCTGCGCGAGATCCCCGGCGTGCTGCTGGAGCGCGGGCGCTAGGCGTCCAGGGCCGTCCTCGCGGTGTGGCAGCTGGCCCTCGTTTCCCTGCTGTGGGCCCTCTCCTTCGGCCTGGTGGCGCAGCTGAAGGGCCTGGATCCCGCCTTCGTGGCGGCGCTGCGCACCCTGCTGGCGGCCCTCGTCTTCCTGCCCTTCCTGCGGGTCCGGGGCCTCGGCGCGCGCCGCGCGCTCGGGCTGATGACCGTGGGGGGGCTGCAGTTCGGGCTCATGTACGTGGCCTACATCCAGTCCTACCGCTGGCTGGGGCCCGCCGAAGTTGCGCTCTTCACCATCTTCACGCCCCTCTACGTGGCCCTGCTGGGCCGCGGGCTGCCCGCGCCGGGGGATGGGCGGGGCCCCTCGGCCTGGAGCCTTCTGCTGGCGGCGGGCCTGGCGGTGGCGGGGACCGGCGTCTGTCTGTGGACGGCCCTCCGTCCGGGGCTTCTCGCGGGCTTCCTGGCCATGCAGGCCTCCAACGGCGCCTTCGCGCTGGGCCAGCTGCTCTACCGCCGCATGGCCCCCCGCACCGGACGCTCGGACCTGGAGCTCATGGCCCTGCTCTACGGTGGTGCCGCCCTGGTGACGGCGGTCCTGGCGCTGCCCGCCCTGGCTTCGGGCGCCTGGTGCCGCGTGACGCCCGGCCAGGGGACCATCCTGCTCTACCTCGGCGTGGTGGCTTCGGGGATCGGCTTCTTCCTCTTCAACGCGGGGGCGCGCCGCGTCGACGTGGGCACCCTGGCCATCTTCAACAACGCGAAGGTGCCCCTCGGAGTGCTCGCCTCGGCGCTGGTCTTCGGGGCCTCGGTGGACTGGCTCCGCCTGCTGCTCGGGGGGGGCGCCATCGCGGGGGCCCTGGCCCTCCACGCCGCGGCGGTGCGGAGGACCTCCTAGCCCTGCTGGGCGCCGGCCTCGAGGCCGCGGGGATCGCAGACGATGTTGTTGCGCTTGCAGGCCTGCACGAAGCTGTCCTTGTCCGGGCACTTCAGGTAGGCCTCCTCCACGTCCACCTTCTGCGCCTGGATCAGCTCCACCAGGGCATCGTTCATGAGCTTCTGGCCGTAGGCGCGGCCGGTCTGCATGGCGCTCGGGATCTGGAAGTTCTTGCCCTCGCGCATGAGGTTGGCGATGGCGGGGGTGATGAAGAGGCTCTCGATGGCCGCGATCCGGCCGCCGCCCTTCTTCTTCAGCAGGATCTGGCTGATGCAGGCCTTCAGGCAGTCCGCCAGCATCACGCGGATCTGCTGCTGCCGGTCGGCGGGGAACTGGTCCACGATGCGGTCGATGGTGCCGATGGCGCTGTTGGTGTGCAGGGTTCCGAAGACCAGATGCCCCGTGATGGCCGTCTCCAGGGCGATGGAGATGGTCTCCAGGTCGCGCATCTCGCCCACCAGCACGATGTCGGGATCCTCGCGGAGGGCCGCCCGCAGGCCCGACTTGAAGCTCTCGGTGTGGGTGCCCACCTCCCGCTGGTTCACCAGGCAGCCCTTGCGGGGGTGTACGAACTCGATGGGATCCTCGATGGTGAGGATGTGGTCGTGGCGCTTCTGGTTGGCCAGGTCCAGGATGGCCGCGAGGGTGGTGGACTTGCCGCTGCCCGTGGGGCCCGTGACCAGCACCAGGCCCTTGGCCAGGTCCGAGAGGCGGCGGATGGGGTCCGGCAGGCCCAGCTTGTCCGGGTCCGGGATCTCGTTGGGGATCACGCGGCACACCATGCCGGGGCCCTGGCGGTCCCGGAAGAAGTTCACGCGCAGGCGGCAGTTGCCGGCCTCGTACGCGTAGGCGAAGTCCGCGTCGTTGCGCTCCTGGAACTGGGACCAGGCCTCCGCGTGGGCCATGGAGCGCATCATCTCCTCCAGCTCCTTGGGGCCCAGCAGGGTGAAGCCGTCCAGTTCCGTGAGGTCCCCGTTCACGCGCAGGGTGGGGAGTTCGTAGGAACTGAGGTGGAGGTCCGAGGCCTTCTCGCGCACCAGGGTCTCGAGCAGGCGGGCCAGCAGGGGGTGGCGCTCCGGTCCGGCCGAGGAGGCGCGGCCCTCGGGAAGGGCCGGGGCGGGTGCGGACGACCGCGCCAGTTCGATGCCCCCTTGGCGTGCCAGCTCGATGGGCCTGGGCTCCGGCGGGCGCACCGTTTCCGGCGCGGTCATCGCCCGGGGCGTGGGGACGGGAGAGGCCCCGGCGGGGCGCGCCGCCAAGGCTAGGCCGTCCGGCGTGCGGCGCACCTGCAGCTCGAAGGAGGCGCCGTTGGCGTCGTAGCCGAAGGCGCATTCGCCGCTTCTCAGGAGGGATTCGGATGCCGACGCCGGCAGGACCTCGTTCACCACCATGTCCACCACGGCGCTCGGCAGGGGATTGGGCAGCATGGCCAAGCTCTCGCCCGTGGCCAGGTCCAGGCGGGGCTGCTGGCCGGCCTCCAGGCGGAGCGCGCTGCCTCCCCGGGACGCAAGGTGGGCGAGGAACTTGTCGAGCTGGGCCATGGCTGCTCCATGCTGGATCCTGCCGATTCTATCCCGGCCACTGCGAGGGATGGCGCTGTTCCTTCCGGGACGGCGGGACGCAGCCCGGGCCCGGCGTATGCTGGAACCTATGGATGCGCTCGTGCCTGCCCACCTGGACCACACGCGGGAATGGGCCCGCTTCGACTACTGCTATCCCGTGATCTCCCGGCGCAGCGGCGGCGTGAGCCTCGGCGTGAATCTCAACCCGGACAAGCGCTGCAACTTCAACTGCGTGTACTGCGAGGTGGACCGCTGCACCCCGCCCCGCCGGAAGGACGTGGACCTCGACCAGCTCGTGGCCGAGATGGCCGCGCTGATGGACCTGGTGGCCAGCGGGGAACTCTTCGCCCGGCCGCCCTTTGACACGGCCCGTCCCGCCCAGCGCCGCCTCAACGACCTCGCCTTCAGCGGCGACGGGGAGCCCACCACGGCGTCCTGTTTCGCCGCCTGCGTGGCGCGCCTGGCGGACCTGAAGCGCGCCCGTGGGCTGGATGCGGTGAAGCTGGTGCTCATCACGGACAGCACGCGCCTCCAGGCGCCGGAGGTGGCGGCGGGCCTGGAGACGCTGATGGCGAACCAGGGGGAGATCTGGGCCAAGCTGGATGCGGGCACGGAGGCCCACTACCGCCAGGTGAACCGCAGCCTGGTGCCCTACAGCCGCATCCTCGAGAACCTGCTGATCGCGGGCCGGCGCTGGCCCCTGACCCTGCAGACCCTTCTGCTGGAGTGGCAGGGAAGGGGGATCTCCGACGCGGAGTTCGAGGCCTACCTCGCCTGCGTGAGGGGGCTCCAGGAGCAGGGTGCGCAGTTCCGGGGCGTCCAGCTCTACACGGTGGCGCGCCCCACGCCGGAGCCCGACGCGCGCCCCCTGGCCGCCGCCGAGCTGGACCGGCGCGCCGCGCAGCTCCGGGCGGAGCTGCCGGACCTTCCCGTGGAGGTCTTCTACGGTCCCGACCGTGCGTAGCTGCGCCTTCCTGCTGCTGCCCCCGGCGCTGCTCCTCGGCCTGGGCTGCCGCCGGAAGGCAGCCGCACCTGCGCCGCCCGCGGAGGCGACGCTGAAGCTCGTGGCGGTGGGGGACCTCATTCCCCACCAGGACGTGCAGCGGGCAGCCCTCCAGGCGGGGGGCTGGGCGCCCCTGTGGGAGGACCTGACGCCCCTGCTGCGGGAAGCCGATCTGGGCTTCGTCAACCTGGAGACCCCCGTGGCGCCAGGCTCCGGGCGTCCCGGCGTGCCCTTCGTCTTCAACGCCCCGGCGGAACTGCCCGGTGCTTTGAAGGCCACGGGCTTCACGGTGCTGTCCTGCGCCAACAACCACGCCTACGACCAGGGGCGTCGGGGCCTGGGGGAGACCCTCGCGCGGCTGGAGCAGTCCGGGTTGGTGCCCCTGGGGGCCGGGCCCGCACCGGAGGCCGCGATGGCTCCGCGCATCCTCGAGCGCAAGGGGTTTCGCGTGGCCTTCCTGGCCTTCACGGATCTGCTCAACGGCTTGCCGGCGCGGCGCCAGGGCGATCCCCTGGTGGCGCGCCTGGGGGCGGATGCCCTGGGTGCCGTGGCCTCCGCCAGAAGCACCGCCCACGCCGTGGTCGTCAGCGTGCACTGGGGGAACGAATACGAACTCCAGCCCAGCCGGCGCCAGCGGGATTGCGCCGCCAGGCTGGTGGCCGCGGGGGCCGACCTGGTGCTCGGTCACCACCCCCACGTGCTCCAGCCGGTGGAGGAGGTGGAGGCCGGCGGACGGAAGGGGATCGTAGCCTTCAGCCTGGGCAACTTCCTTTCCAACCAGGACCGCTTCTGGCGTGCGGACCGGGCGCCGGTGCCCGAGGGGGACAACCGGGACGGCGTGGCCCTGGTGGCCACCTTCCGCGCCTGTCCGCGCTCCGGCGGGAAGGGTTCCCTGCGCCTGGAGGGCGTGGTCCTGGAGCCGCTCTGGACGGAGAACAACGCGCTGGAGCGCCAGACGGGGAGGACTGCGCGCACCGTGGTGCGGGTACTCCGCCTCAACGCGGCCCTCCAGCAGGCCCAGGACGTGTTGCCGGCTTCCCGGGGGCGTCTGCGCGCCTTCCTGCTTCGCCGGGAGCGCATCCGGCAGGTGACCGGCGCCCGGTTCATCCCAGATGATGCGGTTGCGGCCAGCCTTTCGCGGTAGCGAAAGGCGTGGAGCGGACGTGGGCCAGGCTTGGTCTGGACCGAACTGCGAGGGGCGATGCGGGTCGCGAGCCGCAAGCGCTCGAAGGACGGCTCTGGCAGAACCATTCTGCTGAGCCCAAACGCAAAATCCGGGTTCATGGCGGGGTGATGCCGAAGGGCCCGGCTGCTGCCGGGCCCTTGCGGAAAGGAGCGATGAGGCCGGGGATCAGGCCTTGAAGCGGGACATGATGGTGTTGAGGTTGTCCGCCAGGCGGCTGAGCTCCTCCACGGTGCGCGTGGTTTCGCGGATGGTGGCGGCCATCTCTTCCGTGGCGGCGGCGTTCTGCTCGGCGATGCTGGTGAGCTCCGACATGGCGTTCACCACCGTGCCGCTGTCGCGGCTCTGGGTCTGGCTCTGCTGGCCGATGGCCTGCATGCGCTCGGCGCTGGCGGTGATGGACTGCTGGATGCTCTTCAGCACCTCGCCGGCGGTGTTCACCATGCCGGTGCCGTCCTCGATGCTCTTGGTGGAGGTGTGGATGAGGGCGGTGATCTCCTTGGCCGCCTGGGCGCTGCGCTCGGCGAGCTTGCGCACCTCCTCGGCCACCACCGCGAAGCCCTTGCCGTGCTCGCCGGCCTTGGCGGCCTCGATGGCGGCGTTGAGGGAGAGCAGGTTGGTCTGGTTGGCGATCTCGGTGATGACCGTCAGGATGTTGCCGATCTGGCGGGAGTTCTGGTTGATGGCCTGCATGCCGCTCACGGCCTCGTCCACCGCCGTGCCGCCCTTGGTGGCGGCATCCTGGGCCTGGTCGAAGACCTTCAGGGCGTCGGACACGTTGGTGTTGATGACCTGGGAACCCTGGGCGATGGTGCTGACGCTGTGGGTGGCCTGACCCACGCTGGCCTTCTGGTTCTCGGCGGTGTGGGCGATGGCGTCGGCGGTGGAGGCCATCTCCGACATGCCGGCGGTCATCTGCAGGCTTCCGGAGGCGATGTTGGAGGAGATGCCGATCACCTGCTGGACGATGCCCTGGATGTTCTCCACGAAGCGGTTGAAGTGCCGGCTGAGCTGGGCGATCTCGTCCTCGCCGTTCACCTCGAGGCGGGCGGTGAGGTCGCCCTCGCCCTCGGAGATGTCGCGCATGCGGCCCTGGATGACCTCCAGCGGCGTGACGATGGCCCGGGCCAGGAAGAGGGCGGAGGCGAGGCCAAGGCCCAGCATGATCACGCCCAGGAGGGTCATCTGGAGGGTGCCCACCCAGATCTCCTTCTGGATGTTGCGGGTGTTCATGGCCAGCAGCACGTACCACTTCTTGCCGCCGTCCATCATGTTGTCGGCGAAGACGCGTTTGGAGGTGTCCTTCTCGTCGGCCTTGCTGATCCAGCTGGCCACCACCTGGTGGCGGCCCTGGGTGAAGCTCAGGGTGGGCTGGTCCGTCTTGAGCTGGGCGGCGAGCTGCTCCGCCATGGCCTTCAGGTCCACCTGGTCGTCCTTCACCAGGCGCTTCTGCACCTTCAGGGTGACGCCCTTCCGCTCGTCGATGCCGACCACAGCGGCGGCGCTGATGTCCGCGTCGTTCCGGAGGCCGTCCAGCGCGTTCTCCATGGAGGCCACGTTGTCCATCATCAGGAAGGCCTGGGCGTTCTCGGCGGACATGGCCGCGAGGATGGAGCCCTTGCGGAACTGGTCGTCGGTCTGGGCCGAGCGGAGCTTCGTGGCGGATACGATGCCAGCCACGAGGGCCAGGACCGCCGTCAGGAGGAGGATGGAAAAAATCAGCTTTTTCCGGATGTTGAGCCTACTCCAGACCGTCAGCATCGTTTCCTCCAGGCGCCGCGTGGCGAAAGGGTTTCCGGTCGGATGCGCGCGGACGTTGCTCCATCCGGTTCCCTACCTGGGGATTATGCCCGCTTTCAGGTCCGGATGGGGCGTTCGCCGAAGAGGGCCGTGCCGATGCGCACCTGGTCCGAGCCGGCGGCGATGGCGGCCTCCAGGTCCTCCGACATGCCCATGCTGAGGCGCAGGGGCTGGCCCAGGCGCTCCTGCCAGCGGGCGCGGAGCTCCGCGAGCTGGGAGAAGGCCGTCGGGTGGCCCGGGGGGGGGATGGCCATGAAGCCCGCCAGGGGCAGAGCACCCGCCAGGGCCTCCACCACGGCGGGGATGCCGGCTTCAGGGCAGCCTCCCAGCTTGGTGGCCTCGTCCCAGAGGTCCACCTGGATCCAGGCGCGGCGGCGGAGCCCCAGCTCCTCCGCCAGGCGCGCCAGGCGGGTGGCCAGCTCGGGCCGGTCCACGGAGAGGATCTCCTGGAAGGCCTCGAGGGCCGCCTTGGCCTTGTTGCGCTGCAGGGGACCGATGAGGACGAAACGGGCCTCGGGAAGGGCGCAGGCCTTGGCGGCGCCCTCCTGCACGTAGTTTTCGCCGAAACAGCGGAAGCCGCAGGCCAGGGCCTCCTGCACGGCGGCGGCGGGGTGGAACTTGCTCACGGGCAGGAGCTCCACGCTGGAGGCCTCCCGGCCGCAGCGGGCGCAGGCCTCGCGGATGCGCTCCTGGACCAGGGCGGCCCGCGCCGCGAAGCCGCTCATGCCTGCGCGGGGAGGTAGAGGAGGCGCTGGCAGGATTCGCAGGGCAGCATCTTCTGCTCCCGCAGCTGGTTCAGGAAGGGGTTCCGGAGCGTGGTGTGGCCCCCGGTGCAGGCGCCGGCCTCCACGGCGGCGACGGCGCGGCCCTGGCGGCTCTCGATCAGGCGGTTGAAGCGGGCGACGAGGCTGGGATCCAGGGCGGCCTCCAGCTCCCCACGGCGGAGCTCCAGGCGCCCCTGTCCCACCACCTGGTTCTCGTGCTCGGAGAGGAAGATCTCGTGCAGCTCCTGGAAACGGGCCAGGGTGTCGGCGTGCTGCTCCCGCAGGCTGGCGCGCTCGGAGCTCAGGGCCTCCAGTTTTGCCTCCGTCTCCTTCAGGGGCCGGGCCACGGCGCTCCGCTGGCGCTCGCGCTCATCCAGCTCCCGGATGGCGGCGGTGTACTGGATCTTCTGGGTCGTGCCCTTCAGGGCCGTGCGCGCATGGGCCTCCAGCCGCTGGGCCACGGCCAGCTCCTTTTCCAGGCGCGTCCGGGTGACGTCCAGCTCCGCATGCTCCTTGTCCGCCTTCTCGAGGCGCTTGGCCAGGGCCTTCACCTCCGCGTCGAGCCCCGCCATGTCCGGCGGGAAGCTGGTGAGGTCCCGGTGGATGGTGCGGAGGCCATCGTGGATGGACTGGAGCTCGAGGAGGATGGGGAGGGGCATCATGGTTCCCAGCCTAGCGCTATCCGCGCGCGGTTCCCGCACGGGTTCCGTGGATGCCATTGAGTCATAAAATGTGATCGCTCTTTACTAAGAAAATCCCTTCTTTCTTGAAGGCGGGCTTGACAGCCGGGAGGGCTCCGGTAGATTTAGCACTCGCAACGGCTGAGTGCTAACAGCCATCCCCCCGGAAGTTCCGGGGCCATTCACGGAGGTTCACATGAGCATCACGCCTCTCTACGACCGCGTTGTCCTGAAGCGCGTGGAGCCCGCCGAGACCGTCAAGGGCGGCATCATCATCCCCGACACGGCCAAGGAGAAGCCCATGGAGGCCGAGGTCGTGGCCGTGGGCGAGGGCAAGTTCGACGACAACGGCAAGCGCGTGCCCATGAGCGTCAAGGCCGGCGATCGCGTGCTGATCGGCAAGTACAGCGGCACCGAGGTGAAGATCGACGCCATCGACCACGTCATCGTGCGCGAGGACGAGATCCTGGCCATCGTGAAGTAGCCGTCTTCCCGCCGAGATCAACCCCTTTCTGATTCAGGAGAACCACATGAGTGCCAAGTCCATTGTCTATGCCGAAGATGCCCGCCAGGCGATCCTGCGCGGCGTGAACAAGCTGGCCGACGCGGTCCAGGTGACCCTGGGGCCCAAGGGCCGCAACGTCCTCATCGAGAAGAAGTTCGGCTCCCCCCTCATGACCAAGGACGGTGTCACCGTCGCCAAGGAAGTCGAGCTGAAGGACAAGCACGAGAACATGGGCGCCCAGCTGGTGCGCGAGGTCGCCTCCAAGACCTCCGACGTGGCCGGTGACGGCACCACCACCGCCACCGTGTTGGCCCGCGCCATCTACAAGGAAGGCATCAAGGCCGTCGTCTCCGGCGCCAACACCATGGAGATCAAGAAGGGCATCGACCTGGCCGTCTCCGAGGTGGTGAAGGCCATCGACGAGATCAAGAAGCCCGTGGAGGGCAAGGCCATCGCCCAGGTGGGCACCATCTCCGCCAACGGTGACGAGGAGATCGGCAAGACCATCGCCGAGGCCATGGCCAAGGTCGGCAAGGACGGCGTGATCACCGTGGAAGAGGCCAAGGGCCGCGACACGGAGCTGGTCTTCACCGAGGGCATGCAGTTCGACCGCGGCTACCTGAGCCCCTACTTCGTGACCAACCCCGACCAGATGAAGGTGGAGCTGGAGAACGCGCTGATCCTGACCTTCGAGAAGAAGATCAGCAACATGCGCGACCTCCTGCCCCTGCTCGAGCAGGTGGTGAACAGCCGCCGTCCGCTGCTGATCATCGCCGAGGACGTGGACGGCGAGGCGCTGGCCACCCTGGTGGTGAACAAGATCCGCGGCACCCTGAACATTGCCGCCGTGAAGGCCCCCGGCTTCGGTGACCGCCGCAAGGCCATGCTCGAGGACATCGCCGTCCTGACCGGCGGCAAGGCCATCACCGAGGATCTGGGCCTGAAGCTCGAGAACCTCACCGTGGCCGACCTGGGCACCGCCCGCAAGATCGTCATCGACAAGGAGAACACCACCATCGTCGAGGGCGCCGGCTCCAACGAGGCCATCCAGGCCCGCGTGAAGCAGATCCGCGCCCAGATCGAGACCTCCACCAGCGACTACGACAAGGAGAAGCTGCAGGAGCGCCTCGCCAAGCTGGTGGGTGGCGTGGCCGTCATCAAGGCCGGCGCCGCCTCCGAGACCGAGATGAAGGAGAAGAAGGCCCGCGTGGAAGACGCCATGCATGCCACCAAGGCCGCCGTCGAGGACGGCATCGTGGCCGGTGGCGGCGTGGCCCTGATCCGCGCCCTGGCCAAGCTCGACAGCCTGCAGGCCAAGGGCGACCAGGCCACCGGCGTGGAGATCGTGAAGAAGGCCCTGGCCGAGCCCGCCCGCCAGATCGCCGCCAACGCCGGCGTGGAAGGCAGCGTGATCGTGAACCGCATCCGCGAGGAGAAGGGCAACTTCGGCTACAACGCCGCCTCCGGCGAATACGGCGACATGGTGTCCTTCGGCGTGATCGACCCCGCCAAGGTGACCAAGAGCGCCCTCACCAACGCCGCCTCCGTGGCCGGCATGATGCTCACCACCGAGGCCATCATCGCCGAGATCCCCGAGCCCAAGCCCGCGGCCCCCATGGGCGGCGCGCCCGGCATGGGCGGCATGGAGGACATGTACTGATCCCTTCCGGGAATCGGTAGCACAGGAAGGGCCCGGCACCACGCCGGGCGCTTCCTCTTTCGGCGATCCTTTGCCCGGCGGGCCGCCGGGACCTAGGATGGAGGCGTTCCTCCCAACCCTCCTGGAAGCCCATGCGCACGCATCACCGGTTCCCCCCTTCCTTCCGCGCGTGGATCGCCGGGGGCAGCCTCTTCTGCCTCCTCTTCCTGGCGCTTCTGCTGGGGCTGCGGGGCCAGCCCCGCATCTGGGTGGACGATGCCGTCATGCTGCTGCTCCCGGCCGCGGCGTCGGTGCTCTGCCTGCGCCGGGCGGCCCGGGAAGCCCCGGGGGCCCGGCTTTCCTGGCTTCTCTTCGGGATTTCCCACGGCACCTACGCCCTGGGCATGGTTGTCTGGGTCGTGCTCCAGCTGGGGCTGGGCGTGGAACTGCCCTTCCCCTCCTGGGGGGACGCGGGCTTCCTGCTGGCCATTCCCCTCACGGGGGCGGCCCTGGTCTGCTGGCCCGGCCTGCCCCGGCGGGCGCCCGCGCGCCTGCAGGCCCTCACGGACGGCCTGGTCTTCGCCGTCAGCCTCTTCCTGGTCGCCTGGATGCTGGGGCTTTTCTCCCAGGCTCCCGCCTCCCTGGGGCCTCTGGGCAGGGGCGTGGCCGTGGCCTATCCCGTCGGATTCCTGGCCGCGCTCGTCGTGGTGCCGATCCTGCTGGTCCGCTGCCAGGGCGTCCTCGCCGGCCCCTTCCTGCTGGTGTCCCTGAACCTGCTCGCCCTCACCGCCGTGAACCTGCTGTACTGCCGGGCGGTCCTCTCCGGGAGCTACTACACGGGCCATCCCATGGACGCGGGGTGGATCCTGGCCTTCGTGCTGGCGGTGCTGGCGGCGCTGGATCCCCGCCCCAGTGCGGCGGCTTCTCCGGAAGCGGCGGCTTCCGCTCCCCAGGGGATGGGTCGCCTCCTCCTGCCCTACCTGCCCCCGGTGCTGGCCCTGCTGCTCGTGGGGCGCAGGCTCTTCCTCGAGCACACCGGGGGTCCGGTGGCGCACGGCACCGGCGCGGCGCTGGTGGTCCTGCTGCTCTTCCGGCAGTTCCTGGCGCTCGTGGAGGTGCGGGACCTGAGCCTGAACCTGGAGGAGAAGGTCGCGGAGCGCACCCGCGCCCTGCGCCAGAGCCAGCGGGAACTCCACGAGGCCAAGCGCCTGAAGGTGATGGCCTCCCTGGCCTCCGGGGTGGCCCACGACTTCAACAGCCTGCTCACGATCATGCAGATGGCTCTGGATGGGTTGAAGGAGGCCCGGGACCGCCAGGAGCCGCCCGACGCCAGGAACCTCGCCGCCCTGGAGGAGGCCACGGGACGGGCGACGGACATGACCCGCCAGCTCCTCGCCTACGGGCGCCGCCAGGCCGTCCGCGGGGAGGAGCTCGACCTGAATGCCCGGGTGGCGGCCTTCTGCCAGGGCATCCTGGCCGTGTCCGGCGCGGGGCGGGCGGCGCTGCTTCCCGAGCTCGCACCCGGATCCCTGAGGGTTTTTGCCGACCCCGCCCAGATGGACCAGGTGCTTCTCAACCTCGTGAACAACGCGCTGGACGCCACCCCGGCGGACGGGCGCGTCTGCATCCGCACGGGCCGCGTCTCCCGCGACACGGCGTTCCCCCTCGGGGCCGCCTTCCTGGAGGTGCAGGACACGGGCTCGGGCATCCCGCCGGAGCACCTGGAGCGCATCTTCGAGCCCTTCTTCTCCACCAAGGGCAGCGGTCGGGGCACCGGCCTGGGCCTCTCCTCGGTGTGGGGCATCGTGACCCAGGCGGGGGGCGACATCCGTGTGGACAGCGTCCTGGGCAAGGGTTCCACCTTCCGGGTGCTGCTGCCCCTGGCCGGGGACTGAAGCGGGACCCGCTAGACTGGAACTTCAGGAGCGGGATGCGCGCATGAAGTTCCACATCGAGACCTGGGGCTGCCAGATGAACGACCACGACAGCGAGAAGCTGGCGGGGCTGCTCCAGGCGGAAGGGCACGAGGCGGCCGCCTCCATGGACGAGGCCGACCTGGTGCTGCTGAACACCTGCAGCATCCGCGAGAAGGCCGTGCACAAGGTCTACTCCGAGCTGGGCCGCCTGCGGGAGGTGAAGCGGCAGCGCCCCCTGGTGCTCGGGGTGACGGGCTGCCTGGCCCAGCAGGACCGGGAGGGCATCTTCCGTCGGGCGCCCCAGGTGGACCTGGTGCTGGGGACGCGGGCCCTGCGCCAGCTCCCGCGCCTGCTGGAGGAGCTCCAGGCGGGGCGGCGCCGGGTCTGCGACACGGGGGACTACCCGGACAACCACCTCTTCCCGCCGGAGGTGACGCAGCGGCGCAGCACGGCCAAGGCGCTCGTGACGATCCTGGAGGGCTGCAACCATGCCTGCACCTACTGCGTGGTGCCCGCCACCCGGGGGCCCGAGCGCAGCCGGCCCTTCGGGGACATCCTCGCGGAAGTGCGCCTGCTGGTGGCGGAGGGGGGCTACCGGGAGGTGGAGCTCCTGGGGCAGAACGTCAACAGCTATGCGGGGGGCTGCACCTTCGCCGAGCTGCTGGCGCGTCTCGCCGAGGTGCCGGAGCTGGAGTGGATCCGCTTCACCACGAGCCATCCCATGAACTTCACGGCGGAACTGGCGGCGGAGCTGGTGCGGAACCCGAAGGTGGCGCCCTTCCTGCATCTGCCGGTCCAGAGCGGCAGCAACGCGGTGCTGCGCCGCATGCACCGGGGCTACACCGCGGAGCAGTACCTGGAGCGCCTGGGCTACCTGGGGGAGGGCCGCCAGCGCATGCACCTGAGCACCGACTTCATCGTGGGTTTCCCGGGTGAGACGGATGCGGACTTCGAGGACACGCTGAAGGTCCTGGAGGCGGTGCAGTTCGAAGCCTCCTTCAGCTTCGTGTTCAGCCCGCGGCCGGGCACGGCGGCCCTGCGCCTGCGGGGCGCCGTGCCCGAGGCCGTGGGCCTCGAACGGCTGCGGGTCCTCCAGGCCCGCCAGGCTGAGCTCACCTGGGAGGCGCACCGCCGCTTCCTGGGGCGCACGGTGGATCTGCGGGTGGAGAGCGCCCGCCCCGTGGAGGACGGCACCTGGCTGGCCCGCACGGGCGAGTGGGTGAACGTGAAGCTCGGTGCCCCGGAGGGCGCCACGCTCCCCTTCGGACGCCTGGTGAAGGCGCGGATCACCGAGGCGGGGCCCCACTGGCTGAGGGGCGAACTGCTGAACGAATTGGCATAGTCCTGGCTGTTTCCTGGCGGGAATCCCCCCTCACCAGGAATGGCTATGGATGGGCCGAAGCTGTTTTCACGATTGCTTGCTTCTGCGGCCGGGCCGGGGCTTGGCGCCGGGATCCGCGCCTTCCGGGCGTGGTGCCGTGCGATCGGTGCGCCTGGGCTGGCCCCCGAACGCCGTCCTCGCGTTCCCCGCCCTCCCGGACAGGGGTTCCGGTCCCGTGACCTGGAGCGTCAGGGAGGGGACGGCCGGGGGCAGGAGCGCCTGGGGTGCTGCCGCTTCGCCGTCCAGGACTCTGCGTCCATGCCTCGAAACCACTTCATGCCTTCGTGGGTATCTGCAAATCAGGCCATCGCCCTCAATATTCCGAACCGCCATCACCCCAGATGTAAGCGAGTCGCGGTGCTTGCCGCTTGGCTTTAGATATACCTGCCAATCAGGTTGTTCATCCGAATTCTGGGAAGCTGAAAGCGCCAACCCACAGCTTTCCGGGAGATTCGGGTGAACATTCATAGTCGAGCAAGGTCCTGCCCCTTCAGTCGAGCCCTATTTGTGCGGAGGGTTCTTTCGGGGATGTCGATCGTCCAGGCTTCCGAGCTTGCTGGGTTCAGCGAGCGGACAGGCCACAAATGGATGAAGCGGTTTCGGATGGAGGGTGAAGCAGGCCTCGGCGACCGATCCAGCCGGCCTTATCGTTTGGCGCGAAGCCACGAGCTTGGCCTCGTCGTCGAGGCCGTAGGTCGAAGGCGGCGGGGCCAAGCGGCGGTCCGGATCGCCGCAGAACTGGGGGTTCCCAGATCCACGGTGGGCTTCTGGTTGCGCAAGGCCGGAACCTCCCAGCCCAGCGCTCTCCGGGAGAAAGAGCCTCCCAACCGCTACGAGCACGAGGCTCCGGGGGATCTCCTCCACCTGGATACCAAGAAGCTCGCCAACTTCAGCGAAGTGGGGCATCGAGCCCATGGCATCCGCCACCGGCGGAACAGGGGCCAGGGCTACCAGGTGCTGCATGTGTGCAGCGATGACCACTCGCGGGTGGCTTCCTTCACGCCGGCCTGGGTCCGGTGCCCTCAGATCCAATGCCTACGGGCGTTGAGCACACGTATTTCGTGGCGTTGCTAGCCCTGGGCCTTGAAACGCGGCGGGAAAGCGGGCGCCGAGGCCGCGCCCTCGTCGATGCGCCCGGCCTCCGCGGCGTCCCGCTTCCCCGTGGCCTCCCCCCCCGGGGAACACTCCGGGGGCTCCCCCCCCCCGGAGGGCCGCGACCGACGGCGCCCCCCAACACCCCCCCACAATCCCGCGCCCCCTGGGGGGCGAAGAGCACCCCCCGCGCGAGCGCGGACAGCGCGCGCACACGCAGCCAACCGACGGCCGCCCGGC
>CAXYVC010000026.1:0-25013 GCA_964292295.1 uncultured bacterium | reverse complement strand
CCAGCCCAGCCCCGCCGCGCCGTGGGACGTGGAGCCCTTGGGGTAGGGCCTCGGGGCGAGCCCCCGCCCTCCCCCCGCGCCCCGGTGGTTGGCGGCCACCACCGTGGCGCCCCGGGCGTGGAAGCGCGCCGCGGCGCGGCGGATGTAGGCGGAGTCGGCGCTGCCGCCCAGGCCGTGGAAGAGGTAGAGCACCAGGTCCGAGGCGCCCTCCGCGCAGCGCAGCGCCAGGGCGTCCCCGTCCCCCAAGTCCAGGCGGACGCCCTCCCAGGCCAATCGGGAGGGCGTTCGCAGGAAGTGGCCGGCCAGGGTCTGGGCCTGCCCGCCCCGGGCCCACCAGGGCGGCAGGCAGGGCGTCCCGTAGGGCCGCATCAGAAGGCGATGGCGTAGTCGCCGTCGCGCATCAGGGCGATGCGGCTGCCGTCCTCCATCTGCAGGTCCACGGAGAGCACCTTCACGTCGGGCTGGGTCTCGGGCACGTAGACGCGGTCGATGTGCACCACCGCGTCCGGGCAGGAGAAGGCGTCGGGCCCGACCTGGCCCCCGAAGTGCTCGCTGCGCCCGAAGGCGATGTGCAGGCCGAGCTTCTCGTCCAGCAGCACCACGCCGATGGGCTTCACGCCGAAGGCCGCCAGCACGCCGAGGCCCAGCTCGGCGAGGTTGCCGTAGGCCGGCTCCTTCTGCAGCAGCGCGCGCTCCCGGTCCGATTCGGGGCCCGCCGAGATCACCTCCACCGCGCGGTTGGCCGCGATGCGGTAGCGCACCACCTCGGCTCCGAACTGCACGGGCAGGATGCCCTCCGAAAGGCTGGGCTCGCCGGGGCGCTCGCCCTCGTAGGGCACCATGTAGGCCTCGCCGGAGGGCAGGTTGCCCGCCACGCCGTTCTTCGGCAGCAGGCCGCCGCTGGCGTGGCCCTCCCGCCAGCGCAGGTCCAGGTGCAGGCGGTCCTCGCCGGCCGCGGAGAGGAAGCGGAAGTCCGCCCCCACGGCGCGGTCCATCAGCCCCTTCAGCAGGTTCACCCGGCGGTTCACCTCCTGGTAGTCCAGGCGCAGGGCGGGCACCATCTCCGCCCGGAAGCCGGGCATCGTGGCGGCGCGGATGGGGTGCTTCTTCGCGGCCATCTTCAGGGGCGCGGTGGAGCTGAACTTGGTCACGGCGATCAGGATGCTGTGCTCCGCGTAGAGGCGTTCGAAGGGCACGGCCTGGGCGGGATCCAGGGCCGAGGCGTCCGCGGGCAGGGGTCCGCCGCGGTGGATCCAGCCCGCAGCGGGCATGTCGCCGTTGTTCGTGTGCACGTTGGGATAGAGCACCAGGGCGACCTCCATCCCCAGGGCGGCGCGCTCGGCGGCGAGGGCCTCCACCCACTCCCGGGCGATCTCCCGCCGGGCGCTCCAGGCGGGATCGTCACCGACGGTCGCGTCCGGCAGGTCCACCAGGAGGGCCATGGCGCGGTCCCCGGGGCCCGGCTCGAAGACCCGCTGCACCAGCGCCACCAGTTCAGGTCCCATCATCTTTTCGCTCATGGTGAGCCTCCCAAGGCGAGGATGACCGGCCGGCAGGAGGCCTGCAAGCGCACGGGAAGCGCCCTTGCCGACCCGCCAAGCGGGCGCGGTTCGCCAGGGGAAAGCCCCCGATGGGCGTCAAGCCGGAGACCGCTGGACGGCCCTCCCCTCCCCCGGGAAGGAAGAGACTGACAAGCTGGAAGGCGATTTCCCCCCCGCGGAGCCCCCATGCCCTTGCGCCCCCTGCCCTGCCTGCTCGTGCCCGCCCTCCTGGCCGCGGCGCCCCCGGAAGCCATGAGCCCCGCCCGCCGCCAGCTCCACCTGGCCTCCTTCGACCAGGTGTGGATCACCGTGCAGACGCGCCACTGGGATCCCGCCCTGGGCGGTCTGGACTGGGCCAAGGTCCGTGCGGAGCTGCGCCCCCGGGTCGAGAAGGCCGCCACGGACGACGAGGCGCGCGCCGCCATGTCGGAGATGCTCGGACGCCTGAACCAGACCCACTTCGGCATCGTCCCCGCCGGGGTCTACGCCGACCTGGAGGCCGGCGCCAAGGGCAGCGGCACCCCGGGGCTGGATCTGCGCCCCCTGGGCGGGCGGGCCGTGGTCACGGCCGTGGATCCCGGATCCCCCGCGGAGCGCGCGGGCGTGAAGCCCGGCTGGGAGCTGCTGCGGGTGGAGGGGCGCGCCGTGGCGCCGCTCATCGCCAGGCTCGAGGCCAGCTTCCGCACCTCCACCGAGTGCGAGCTCATCACCAGCCGGCGGGCCCTGTCCCTGCTGGAGGGCCCCGTGGGCGAGACGGTGGACCTGGCCTTCGACACGGGCCAGGGGGAGCGCACCCTGAAGGTCGGGCGCGCCACCCCGCGCGGCGAGCTGCTGAGCTTCGGGAACATGCCCGCCTCGCCCTTCTGGCTGGAGCACCGCCGGCTGCCCGGTTCCGTTCCCTACCTGCGCTTCAACCTCTGGATGAACCCGGAGGCCGTGGCCAAGGCCTTCGGCGAGGCCCTGGCCGCGCCCGAGGCCTCGAAGGGCTTCGTCCTGGACCTGCGGGGCAACCCCGGCGGCATCGGGGGCATGGCCATGGGCGCCGCGGGCTGGTTCACCGCCTCGAGCGGCCTGAAGCTGGGCCGCATGATCCTGCGGGGCTCCACCCTGAACTTCGTGGTC
This sequence comes from uncultured bacterium, assembly GCA_964292295.1. GTDB lineage: Bacteria > Acidobacteriota > Holophagae > Holophagales > Holophagaceae > CAXYVC01. Next base: position 22,350 of record CAXYVC010000026.1, on the reverse strand, counting down.
TTCCCCCGCCAGAAGCCCTTCACCGGCCCCGTGGCCATCCTCGTGGACGGCTGCTCCGCCTCCACCTCCGAGATCTTCGCCGGGGGCATGCAGGATCTGAAGCGCGCCCGCATCTTCGGCACGCGCAGCGCGGGCGCCGCCCTGCCCTCGATGTTCGAGCGCCTCCCCAACGGCGACGGCTTCCAGTACGCCATCGCCAACTACATCTCCGACGGCGGCCAGCCCCTGGAAGGCCGAGGCGTCACGCCGGACGAAGAGGTCCGCCCCACCCGCCCGGAGCTGTTGGCCGGGAGAGACCCCGTGCTCGACCGCGCCCTGGAATGGATCCAGCGCGCCACCCGCTAGAAAGGACCCCATGACGACCCGCACCTGCACGCCCGCCGCCCTCCTGGCGCTCGCCCTCGCCCTTCCCGCCGCGGCCCAGGCCCCGGCCCTTCCCTCCGGCGCCTCGGTCATGGACCGCTTCGTGGAGGCCACCGGCGGCAAGGCGGCCTACGCCTCCAAGCGCACCATGCTGGTGAAGGGCACCATGGAAATGGCCGCCATGGGCCTCAAAGGCACCATGACCCTCGCCAAGGCGGAGCCCGACCTCCAGCGCACGGAGATCGAATTCCAGGGCCTGGGCAAGATGCTCGAGGGCTTCGACGGCACCACCGCCTGGGCCTTCAGCGCCCTCCAGGGCCCCCAGGTGAAGACCGGGGAGGAGCGCGCCTTCACCGCCCGTTCCGCCCGCTTCCACACCGAGGACTGGAAGCAGGAGTTCAAGGAGGTGAAGACCCTCGCCCTGGAGCCCGTGGAGGGCGAGCCCTGCTACAAGGTCCAGACCACGCCCCACCAGGGGGACCCCGGCCTCCAGTTCTTCAGCGTGAAGACCGGCCTGCTGGTGAAGGCCCAGGCCAAGGTGAAGACCGCCATGGGCGAGATCGCGGTGGAGAGCTTCACCCGCGACTACCGCAAGGCGGGGGACGTGCTGGTGGCCCACACCCTGGTCCAGTCCTTCGCCGGCCAGACCATCACCCTGCGCTTCGAGCAGGTGTCCTGGAACGTGGACCTGCCCAAGGCCCACTTCGACCCGCCCGCGGAGGTCAAGGCCCTGATCAAGCCCTGAAGCCTCTTGTTCCCCGGCGGCCGGGCTTTCCACCAGGAAGGCCCGGCCAGAAGACGATGGGACTCCGCGCGCCGCCCAAAGACTCACCTGAAAAACAGGGTAATCCCATGAAGTTCCCTGCCCTTTTTCTCTGCCTCTCCCTTCCCCTCTGTGCCGGAGGCCTCGATGACCTCAAGGCCGCCCTGGGACGCCTGCAGGGCAAGACGCCCATTCGAGGCAGGTACACCGTGCAGAGCTGGAGCCGCTCGGGCATGGGAAAGGAGAGCTCCGAAACCGTCGGCAGCGTTTCCGCAGGGATCGAGGACAACCCTGGGGGACTGCTTGTGCGCTGGGATCGGGCCACCCTTGCGCGCGTGAGAGAGGAATCCAGGGCCAGGACAGAGGAAGGCAAGACCAGGGATTCCCCTTCTGCAGCGATGGCCGCGGCCAACCCGCAGAAGATGGCCGCGGCCGTGGACTACGCGCCGAGACTGCTCCATCTGCTTGAGGCAAGCCAATGGAAGCAGGAACGTCCCGACATCTACCAGGGAAGGACGGCGAGACTGCTGGAGTTCCAAGTGGCACCGCGGACCTCCGAGGATGAACGCAAGAACCTCAAGAGCCATTCGAGCGTGGCCCGGGTCTGGATCGGGCCCGACGGCACGCCCCTGGGGGCCTCCCTCTCCCTCACCACCAAGGCCAAGATGCTCATGGTTTCGATGGAGATGGAGCAGCAGGAGGAGCTCTGCTTCACCGTGGCCTCGGGCCGCCTTCTGCTGGTGAGACAGGAAGAACGCATACACACCAAGAGTCTCGGCGTCGAACTCCAGCAGCGCACCCTTTCCACCTTCACGACCCACTGAACCCCTGGCAACTCCGCAGGCAGGGGCGAGCCCTCGCCCGAGTCGCCGTCGGGGCGCATGCCGCGCACACAAGGGGCGCAGATCCCCTGGTATCAGGCGTGACGGGCAAGGGCACACGCTTGAAACATGCGCCAAATCCGGGACGGTGATCGCGAACCGCCAGGAGCGCCCTTCCCTATCCGTGCACCTGGGGGCCACTCACGCGGAAGCGGGAGCCCAGGCGGTAGCGGCTGCCGGGGTGCGTGCAGCGCACGCAGGTCACGGCCAGGCCGCCGGACCAGGTGCGGCGGTTCAGCACCAGGCAGGGCGTCCCGGACTTCAGGCCCAGGAGGGCGGCCTCCTCGGAGGAGGCGGCCACCGCGTCCACCACGTGCTCCACCTCGTCCAGCGGCACGGTGCGCAGCAGGTATTCGCCGGGCTGGAGGACGCGGTAGTCCTGCTCGAGGAAGGCGGGCGCCGCCGCCGGGTTCACGTAGCGGTCCTCCAGCTGGATGGGCAGCCCCTCCTCCCGGTGGACGCAGAGGGCGTGGAAGACGGGGCTCCCGGGATCCAGCTCCAGGGCCTCGGCCACCTCCGGGGACGCGGGCAGGCATTCGGCGCGGATCAGGTCGCAGGCGTAGGCATGGCCCCGGGCGCGGATCTCGTCCCCTAAGTTCGCCACCCGCAGGAGGGGCGACTTGGGCTTCTCCTCCGCCACGAAGGTGCCCACCCCCGCCACGCGCACCAGCACGCCCTGCTGGGCCAGTTCCCGGAGCGCCCGGTTGGCGGTCATGCGGGACACGCCCAGCTCTGCCACCAGCTCGTGCTCCGAGGCCACGCGGTCCCCGGAGCGCCAGTGCCCCTCCCGGATGCGGCGGCGGATGTGCTCCTTCACGGCCTCGTAGAGGGCCGCGGGGGCGGGGTGCGGGGACGGGGGGGCGCTGGGCACGAGGGGTCAGGACAGGCCGGTGATGTTGCCGTCGGCGTCGATGTCCACGTGCTCGGCGGAGGGCACCTTGGGCAGACCCGGCATGGTCATGATGTCACCCGTGAGCACCACCACGAAGCCCGCGCCCGCGGCCACCTGCACGTCGCGGATGGGCACGTCGAAGTGCTTGGGGCGGCCCCGCAGGCCCGGGTCCGTGGAGAAGGAATACTGGGTCTTGGCCATGCACACGGGCAGGCGGCCGTAGCCCTGCTCCTCCAGCTTCCGGAACTTCTGGCGCACCTTCACGTCCGCCATGATGTCCTGGGCGCCGTAGACGCGCTGGGCCACGGTGCGGGCCTTCTCCCAGAGGCTCAGGTCGTCCTCGTAGGTGAACTGCATCTGGGCGCCGCCCCCCTCGGCGAGGTGCAGCACCTCCCGGGCCAGCTCCAGGGCCCCGGCGCCGCCCTCGGCCCAGTGGGTGGCCCGGATGGCCTTCACGTGGACGGCGCAGCAGGCCTTCCGGAGCACCTCCAGCTCCTCCTCCGTGTCGCTCTGGAAGGCGTTGATGGCCACCACCACGGGCAGCCCCCACCCCTTGATGTTCTCGATGTGCTTCAGGAGGTTGGGCATGCCCTTCTCCACGGCGAGAGGGTCGGGCGCGGCCAGGGCCTCCTTCGCCACGCCGCCGTGCATCTTCAGGGCGCGCACCGTGGCCACGAGCACCACGGCGTCCGGCGCGAGGCCCGCCTGGCGGCACTTGATGTCGATGAACTTCTCCGCGCCCAGGTCGGCCCCGAAGCCCGCCTCGGTCACCGTGTAGTCGGCCAGGGCGAGGGCGAGCCGGGTGGCCATCAGGCTGTTGCAGCCGTGGGCGATGTTGGCGAAAGGCCCGCCGTGCACGAAGGCGGGCGTGTGCTCCAGGGTCTGCACCAGGTTCGGCTTCAGAGCGTCCTTCAGCAGCGCGGCCATGGCGCCGTGCACCTTCAGCTGGGCCGCGGTGACCGGTTCCTTGCCGTAGGTGTGGGCCACCACCATGCGCCCCAGGCGCTCCTTCAGCTCGGGCAGGGACTCGGAGAGGCAGAAGGCCGCCATCACCTCGGAGGCCACGGTGATGTCGAAGCCGCTCTCCCGGGGCACGCCGTTGGCGCTGCCCCCGAGGCCCACCACGATGTGGCGCAGGGCGCGGTCGTTCATGTCCACCACGCGCTTCCACAGGATGCGCGTGGGATCGATCTGGAGCGCGTTCCCTTGGGCCAGATGGTTGTCCAGGGCCGCCGAGAGGAGGTTGTGGGCCACGCCGATGGCGTGGAAGTCGCCCGTGAAGTGGAGGTTGATGTCCTCCATGGGCACCACCTGGCTGTAGCCGCCCCCGGCGGCGCCGCCCTTGATGCCGAAGCAGGGGCCCAGGGAGGGTTCCCGGATGCACACCGCGGCCCGCTTGCCCAGGCGCCCCAGGGCATCCGCCAGGCCGATGGTCGTGGTGGTCTTGCCCTCGCCCGCGGGCGTGGGCGTGACCGCCGTGACCAGCACCAGGCGCCCGGGGGTGCGGGCGGTGGCCTGGCGGTAGAAGTCCAGCGACACCTTGGCCTTGGTCTTTCCGTAGGGTTCCAGGGCCTCCTCGGGAATGCCGAGGCGCGCGCCGATCTGGGCGATGGGCAGCATCTCTGCCGCGCGGGCGATGTCGATGTCGGCGGGAACGGGCTGGGACATGGGTTCTTCCTTTCTCGGGGGCCTTCAGGGCGCCGGGGATGCCCCTTGGATGCCCGCGATCATCCGGCCGATCAGGCGGGCGGCCACCTTGGCGCTGCGTCCATCCTCGTCCAGGCCGGGGTTCAGTTCGGCCAGGTCCACCAGGCGCACCCGACCCGTGGCGCAGGCGGCGTCCAGCAGGGTCTCCACCGCCTCCAGGGGCACGCCCCGGGCCGCCGGGGCGCTCACGCCGGGCACCGCGGAGGCCGGCAGCACGTCGAGGCAGAGGGTCAGGTACAGGTGGTCCACGCCGCCCACGAAGCCCGCCAGCTCCGCCAGGGCCCGGGAGAGGCCCGCGTAGCCCAAGTCCTCGTCCAGCTTCACCAGGACCTTCAGGTCGCGCGCCGCCTGGAAGAGGGCCTCGGTGTTGGAGAAGGCGCTGATGCCGAAGGCCGCGTAGCGGAAGTCCCAGCCGCGCCGGGCGCAGTCCTCCGCCATCTGGCGGAAGGGGGTTCCGCTGGTGGCGCGCTCTGCGCGCCGCAGGTCGAAGTGGGCGTCCAGGTTCAGGATGCCGATGCGCGGGCGCGCCACGCCTTCCGATGGGCCCTCCAGGCTGGCGGCGAGCCCCTGCCAGCTGCCCCAGGCGATCTCGTGGCCGCCCCCGAGGCCCACGGGCAGGTGGCCCGCCTCCAGCAGGCCCGCCACGCGCCGGCCGTATTCCGCCTGGGCGCCTTCCAGGTCCTCGCCGTCAGGCGTCACCGTGCCCGCATCGTAGAGGCGCAGGTCGGCACGGGCCGGGAGGTTCGCCAGCGCGCGGCGCAGGGCGGCGGGGCCTTCGGCAGCACCAGGGCGGCCCTGGTTGCGCCGGACGCCAATATCACTGGCCAGCCCCAGGAAGGCGGCCCCGGGAGCGCAGCCCGCCTCGAGGGGACGCACCACCTCGTGCCAGCGACGGGCCAGGCGGCCCTCCGCGGCATCCACGCGCCCCTGCCAGGGGCTCCAGTCCACCTCGTGCGCCATGGGCCTCATGCATCCCGAAGAAACCCGCCGACCGGCCCTAAAGCCGGCCGGCGGGAAGAGCCGAAGGAGGCTAGCCGAGCATGGGCAGCTTGAGCCCCTTGGCCTTGGCGGTGGCCTTGGCGATCTCGTAGCCCGCATCCGCGTGGCGCATCACGCCCGTGCCGCAGTCGTTCCACAGCACGCGCGCCAGGCGCTTCTCGGCCGCGTCGGTGCCGTCGGCCACGATCACCATGCCCGCGTGCTGGCTGTAGCCCATGCCCACGCCGCCGCCGTGGTGCAGGCTCACCCAGGTGGCGCCGCCCGCCGTGTTCAGCATGGCGTTCAGCATCGGCCAGTCGGAGACGGCGTCGGTCCCGTCCATCATGCTTTCCGTCTCGCGGTTGGGGCTCGCCACGCTGCCACAGTCCAGGTGGTCGCGACCGATGACGATGGGGGCCTTCAGCTCGCCCTTCTTCACCATCTCGTTGAAGGCGAGGCCCGCCAGGTGGCGCTCGCCGAGGCCCAGCCAGCAGATGCGGGAGGGCAGGCCCTGGAAGGCGATGCGCTCCCGGGCCATGTCGAGCCAGCGGTGCACGTGGCGGTTCTCGGGGAAGAGCTCCTTGATCTTGGCGTCGGTCTTGAAGATGTCCTCGGGATCTCCGCTGAGGGCCACCCAGCGGAAGGGGCCCTTGCCTTCGCAGAAGAGGGGACGGATGTAGGCGGGCACGAAGCCGGGGAAGTCGAAGGCGTTGGCCACGCCGTTGTCCTTGGCCACCTGGCGGATGTTGTTGCCGTAATCCACCACCGCGCAGCCCATCTTCTGGAAGTCCAGCATGGCCTGGACGTGCACGGCGCAGCTCTTCCCGGCGGCGGCCTTCAGCTCGGCGTGCTTCGCGTCATCCAGCTGGGCGGCCTTCCACTGGGCGACGGTCCAGCCCATGGGCAGGTAGCCGTTCACGAGATCGTGGGCGCTGGTCTGGTCGGTCACGATGTCGGGCTTGATGCCGCCCGCCTGGGCACGCTTCACCAGCTCGGGCAGGATCTCCGCCGCGTTGCCGAGCAGCGCGATGGACACGGCCTTCTTCTGGGAGGTGTATTCCTTCACCAGTTCCAAAGCGTGGTCCAGGTTCCGGGCCTGCACGTCCACGTAGCGCGTGCGCAGGCGGAAGTCGATGGAGCTCTGCTGGCACTCGATGTTGAGGGAGACGGCGCCGGCGAAGGTGGCCGCGAGCGGCTGGGCGCCGCCCATGCCGCCGAGTCCGGCGGTGAGGATCCACTTGCCGCCCAGGTCGCCGCCGCAATGCTGGCGGCCGGCCTCGGCGAAGGTCTCGTACGTGCCCTGCACGATGCCCTGGGCGCCGATGTAGATCCAGCTGCCGGCGGTCATCTGGCCGTACATGAACAGGCCCTTCTTGTCGAGCTCGTGGAAGTGCTCCCAGGTGGCCCACTTCGGCACCAGGTTGGAGTTCGCGATCAGCACGCGCGGGCTGTCGGGGGTGCTCTTCCACACGCCCACGGGCTTGCCGGACTGCACGAGCAGGGTCTCGTCCTCCTCCAGTCTTCGCAGGCTCTCCAGGATCGCGTCGTAGCACGCCCAGTTGCGGGCGGCGCGTCCGATGCCGCCGTAGACCACGAGGCTCTTGGGGTTCTCGGCGACCTCCGGGTCCAGGTTGTTCTGGATCATGCGGTAGGCGGCCTCGATCAGCCAGTTCTTGCAGTGGAGCTCCGTGCCCCTCGGGGCGCGGATCACGCGGCTCTCATCGCGGCGGGGATCCTGGACGGTCTGGGTCATGGCGGCACCTCCTGGCCCCCGGACGAAACATGCGGGGCCGTGGCTCCCTACCTGTATATACAACCTCTTCCCCCACGGCAAGGTCTTCTGCCGCGATAATGAGCCCTGGCGCCTCCCCGTCCTTTTCCGGGGGACCGGCACCACGATTCGGAAGGAGGCGCCCGTGGCCGCAGGAAGGCCCTGGAGGAAACGGCTGGTGCGGGGCCTGGGCCTCGCGCTCGCGCTCTTCGTGGCGGGCAGCGTGCTGCCCGTGCTGCTCTTCCGCTTCGTGCCCGTGCCCTGCTCCGCCCTGATGGTGGAGCGGAGGATCGCCTCCTGGTTCGCGCCCGGCCCCTACCGCAGCCAGCACACCTGGGTGGGCCTGGACGAGATCGCCCCCTGCATGGGCGTGGCGGTCATCGCCGCGGAGGACCAGAAGTTCCCGGACCACTTCGGCTTCGACTGGAAGGCCATCGAGAAGGCCATGGCCCACAACGAGCGCAGCCGGAAGGTGCGGGGCGCCTCCACCGTGAGCCAGCAGACGGCCAAGAACCTCTTCCTGTGGAGCTCCCGAAGCTGGGCGCGCAAGGGGCTGGAGGCCTGGTTCACCCTGCTGCTGGAGGCGGGATGGTCCAAGCGGCGCATCCTGGAGGTCTACCTGAACATCGTGGAGTTCGGCGACGGCATCTTCGGCGTGGAGGCCGCCAGCCAGCACTTCTTCCACAAGCCCGCCAAGCGCCTGCGCCCCTCGGAGGCCGCCCTCCTGGCCGCCGTGCTGCCCAACCCCCACCGCTTCCGCGTGGAGGCCCCCTCGCCCATGATCCAGAGCCACCAGGCCTGGATCCTGAACCAGATGCGCCGCCTGGGGGGCGCCCAGCTCCTCAAGGAACTGGGAGAGTAGAAGCGTCAGCCCAGCAGTTCCCCCACGGCTTCCAGCAGGGCCTCCAGGTCGGCGGCGGTGTTATACATCTGGAAGCTGGGCCGCAGGAAGCAGCGTCCGGCGTGCCGGGTGACGGGCACCTCGATGCGGAAGCGCTCCCGGAGGGCCGCCTGGAAGGCCGGGCCGTCCACGTCTGGCAGCGGAAGCGCCACCATCTGCACGAAGTCCCCCACTTTGGCGAGGGGCGGCAGCCCCGTGAGCGCCGCCATCCGGGCCGCCGCCTCCACCGCCAGCGCGTGCCCTTCCGCCCGGCGCGCCCGCCAGTCCACCCGTTCCAGGAATTCCAGAGCGTCTCCCAGGGCCAGGAAGGCGGCCACATCGCGGGTGCCCTGCCACTGGAGGCGGTGCTCCAGCAGGCTGTTCCCCGCGTAGCCCTCGTGGCCCGCCTCTCCGTCCTCGGAACGGTAGCCCCAGCTCACCACGGGGGCGTGGAGCCGGGCGTGGTGTTCGGATCGCGCATGGAGGAAGGCCGTGCCCTTGGGGCCGCAGAGCCACTTGTGGCCGTTGCCCGTGTAGAGGTCGGCGCCGAGGCGGTCCAGGTCCAGATCCAGCTGGCCGGGGGCGTGCGCGCCGTCCACCACCGTGAGGATGCCCGCGGACCGGGCGCGGGCCAGCAGCGCCTCCAGCGGCAGCACGAGGGCCGTCGCCGAGCAGAGGTGGCTCAGGAAGAGCACCCGCGTGCGGGGCGTGACGGCGGCCCAGACGGTGTCCGCGAAGGCCTCCGCCTCAAAGGGCAGTGGGATGCCAACCCGCCGGTAGCGGGCGCCCGTACGGGCGCAGACCCATTCCCAGGCGGCCTCGCAGGCGCCGTATTCCATGTCCGGCGCCAGCACCTCGTCCCCCTCCCGCAGTTCCAGGGAGCGGGCCACGGTGTTCACCGCCGTGGTGGCGTTGGGCACGAGGATCAGGTCCTCGGGGCGTGCCCCCAGGAAGGCACCCAGGCGCGCGCGGACCGCGGCCAGCAGCCCCGCGGACTCCCGCGCCAGGAAGGCCACGGGGTTGCGCTCCATCCGAAGCTGCCAGGCATGCCAGGCCTCCAGCACCTCCCGCGGGCAGGCGCCGAAGGAACCGTGGTTGAGGAAGCGGATGCCGGGGTCCAGCAGGAAGGATGCGCGCATCACGCCTCCGGCCCGATGCGGGTGCCGGGCGGAAGGATCGTGCCCTTTGGCACCACCACGATGCCGTCCTGCACCACGTAGGCCCCCGCGTCCAGCTCGGTTCCCTTCGGGAAGGGGCGGATCACGACGCCTTCGCCGATGCGCACGTTCTTGTCGAGGATGGCGCCCTCGATGTGGCAGCCGGGGCCGACCCCCAAGGGCACCTCGTCCTCGAAGGCGCGGTAGTAGTCCGCCCCCATCAGGATGCTGTCCCGCACGACCGATCCCGGCCCCACCTGGCAGCGCAGGCCCACGACCGCGCGGGAGAGGTCCGCCCCCCGCACCACGCAGCCCTCGCTCAGCAGCACGTCCTGCAGGCGGCTGTCCGTGACGATGCTGCCCGGCAGGAAGCGGCTGTGGGTGTAGATGGGGCGCTTCGGGTCGTAGAACGTGAAGGGGCTGTCCGCGCAGGCCAGCCGCAGGTTCGCGTCGTAGAAGGAGCGGATGGTCCCGATGTCCTCCCAGAAGCCCTCGAAGCCGTACCCGTAGACCCGCCGCCCGCCGAGGCTCCCGGGCAGGATGTCCGACCCGAAGTCGTCCCAGTCGGGGTGGCGCGTCAGCAGATCCAGGAGCACCTCCGTGCGGAAGAGGTAGATGCCCATGGAGCCCAGGAAGGGCCGCGCCGCGTCCTCCCGGCACGCGAAGCGGGCCTGGGTGCCGGCATCCTTCGGCTTCTCGGCAAAATCCGTGATGCGGCCGTCCGCCTCGCAGCGGAGCAGGCCGAAGCGGGTGGCATCCTCCCGCGCCACGGGCTGCACCGCCACGGTGATGTCGGCCCGCGCCTGGGCATGGAAGGCCACCATCGCCGCGTAGTCCATGCGGTAGAGGTGGTCGCCCGCCAGGATCAGCACCTGCTCGGCCCCCGCGGCGCGGATCTCCGTGAGCTGCTTGCGCACCGCGTCCGCCGTGCCCTGGTACCAGCTCGCGCTCTCCATGGTCTGCTCCGCCGCGAGGATCTGCACCCAGCCCGTGTGGAAGGCGTCGAACTTGTAGGTCTCCGCGATGTGGCGGTGCAGGGACACGGAGTTGAACTGGGTCAGCACGTGCACCCGCAGGATGCCCGCGTTGATGCAGTTGCTGATGGGGATGTCGATGAGCCGGTATTTGCCCGCGATGGGCACCGCCGGCTTCGCGCGCATCTTGGTGAGCGGGTACAGCCGCGACCCGCGGCCGCCCCCGAGGATGACGGCAAGCACCTCGTTCAGCGTCGGCATGGCGCACTCCAGGACATGCAAGGATGGCGCTACCCTACCCTGCTTTTGCCCGGCAGCGTCAGGGAAGCTCGACCTCAGCCCCAGCCCAGCTCCTCCAGGCGCGCATCGGGAATGCCGAAGTGGTGGGCCAGCTCGTGGAGCACCGTCACGGTCACCTGGCGGCGCAGCTCCTCCGGCTCGGGAAAGTCCTCCTCCAGGGGCCCCCGGAACACCACGATGCGCCCCGGCAGCTCGGGGTAGGCGGGGTTCCGCTCCGGCAGCGGCGTTCCTAAGTAGACGCCGTAGAGATCCTCGTCCTCGGGAAGGCCCATCTCGTCCAGGAGTTCCTCCGAGGCCCAGTCCTCCACCACCACGGGCAGCTCGCCCAGGTAGGGCCGGAAGGCCTCCGGCAGCTCCCGGAGCGCCTCTTCCACCAGCCGTTCAAAGGCCCTGCGGGAACGGAACATGGCCACCTCTGCCCCAAAGTGTGGCCGGGAGGGTCCCCATGCACGAGGAAAGCCGCGCCCGCAGGCGACCCTCGTCAACACGCATTCATGCCGCGTTTTTACATTGGCGTGACAGCATTCCCGGACCGACCCTTGGGGTGCCGGAGGTGGACCATGGCAGACAGGGTCGAACGACGGCAGACATGGAGCCGGACCATCGGCGTGGAGCGGAGGGGAGCTCCGGTCCAGACCCTGGACGGCAATCCCCTGCCGGATCCCACACACCTGATCGACGAGGATTTCGCGATCGCGCCCGCAGACCAGAACCGCGCTCCGGAGGATTGCGGCACGCCTCCCCCGGGGATCCACCTGCACCATCCCTGGTGAGGCGGAAGCACCCATGCCCCAAGCGATCCTGCACACGCCCATCCGGGCCTCGGTCCAGACCGTCTGGGCCGTGCTCCTGGACAAGGCCGAGCACCCCCAGAGATACCTGGATGACGTGCTGGAGTGCCGCATCCTCGAGCGGTCCGGCACCGAGCTCCTGCGAGAGCTTGAGCTCTCCGGCGCCTGCTGGCTGAGGGAGCGGGTGCATGCACAGCCAGAGCGCCACACCCTCGTCTATCGGCTCGAGGCGCATCCGGCCTACGAAGGTGCCGTGGTGAACCGCCTGTATCTGGAACCCGGGGGGGGCGTCTGCCTGGAATCGGAGCTGGACTGGCGGCTGAAACCCGGCGCGGAGCCCCCGGAGGACGATCCCGCGGGCCTGCTCCGCCAGGCGGCCAACCAGGTCAAGGTCATCGCCGAGGAACTGGACCGGGACCGCCCCCCCCAGCCGGAGGAGGCGGTCCCGGAAGTCCATCCCGCCTGAAGGCCTAGAAGCCCACGCGCAGCCCCAGGCTGAGACGGCGGGGGTTCTGGGGCATCCCCTTGAACTCGTAGTCGCCCAGGAAGGCGTTCTCGTTCAGGTTCCGGTAGCGGGCGTCCAGGGCGTTCTGCGCCTTCAGGAAGGCCTCCAGGCGCCTCCATCGGTAGCCGAACGCCACGTTCAGCTCCCGGAAGCCCCCCACGGTGGCGCGGGCGCCCGAATCCCCCGCGACCAGGCCGTTGGTGCGCTGGCGTCCCGTCGCCGTCAGGAGGGCCGAGCCCGTCCAGGCCCCCCAGGCGAACTCGGCCCCGGCCTTGAAGAGACGGGGGGTGACGTAGCCCATGTCCACCTCCGGGCGCCCGTCCTGTTCCACCTTTCCGTCCACGCAGCTGTAGCCGGCGAAGAGGTTGAGGCGACCGGCCTCCCCGACGGGGAGGAGCAGGTCCACCTGCAGGTGGCCCCCCAGACTGGTCATCCGCCCCTGGTTCCCCATGACCTGGATGTAGGCCACGGGCCACCCCTTGTACTGCCCGTGGTACAGGTCGGTGTTCCCCGCGTCCGGCATGGGCGTGTGCAGGTCGCGGTAGCGGCTCCGGGTGAGGTTGGCGCTGACCCCCAGGAAGGGGGCGAGCAGGATGCGGGAGCTCAGCTCCAGGGTCTGGACCCGCTCGGGCTTCAGGCCGGGGTTGGGCAGCCACCAGAAATCCGACTGGTAGGTGGCGCCCCCGTCCGTGGTGGTGAAGCCCCCGTAATGCCGGAAGGCCTGGTAGGGCGAAGGTGCCAGGAAGGCCGAACCGTAGAGGAGCTTGAAGGTGAGTGCCGGGGAGGGCGTCCACACCACCCCCACCCGGGGGTTGAAGGTGCCGCCATAGCGGTTGTCCCGGTCGTAGCGGGCCCCCGCCGTGAAAAGCCACGCCGGCCCGGCGGCGTACTGCCCCTGGGCGAAGACTCCGTAGTTCGTCGAGCGGATCGTGTAGAAGTCGGCCTCGATGGGGGCTCCCACGAGCAGGATGCCCTGGCTGGAGATGGAGGTCCCGGTGTCCACCGGAGAGGCCAGATTCGCCCCCCAGGGCGTGGCCTCGCTGCTCTCCCAGCTGAAACCGCCGCTGAGTTCGAGGCTGGAACTGGCCCGCCAGCGGAGCAGTTCCTCCAGGCGGAGGCTGTGGCTCAGGGCGTACTTGTAGCCGGGCTCCATCTGGGGATGGAACAGGTTGATGAAGCGGGACTGCGGCGACACCTCGTAGCGCCGCCCCGTGAGCGCGCTCTGGTGCTCCAGCCCTTCCCGGAGGAGCGCCTGGTGGTTCGCGGCCAGGGTCAGCGTTCGGGCCCCCACGTAGGCATCCGCGATGGGAAGGGCGTTGGGCGGGGCGTAGTTGATGGCCGATGGCACCTGGAAACCGTTCTGCAGCACGGAGACCGACCAGTCCTCCCGGGCAAGCCGGAGGAAGAGGTTGTGGGCCCGGATCGGCTGGGCGTATTCCGGCGTGTAGGGGATCGTGGCGCGCTTCGTGCCGAAGACCGTCGGGAAAATCCCGCTGTCCAGGGCCTGCTGCAGCCCCGCGTAGGCCTCCGGGTAGGCGGAAGGCAGGTCCGGCTGGTCGTCCCGGAAGCCCTGCCCCGCTACCGTGAGGTGGGTCGAGGGCCCCAGGGCGCCGGTCCAGGCCAGGGCCGCATCCCACAGCTGGTGGTCGCCCCCGGCAAGGCGCGCGTGGTTCTGGGCCACGGCCTCCTCGCCCTTGAAGGTCACGATGTTGATTACTCCGCTGAAGGCGTCGGCGCCGTACAGGGCGGAGGCGGGCCCGTACACCACCTCGACCTGCTTCGCCAGGTGGACGGGAATGTTCTCCAGGATCGGCAGCACCTCGTTGGTGGCGGCCCCGATGCGGTTCCCGTCCAGGAGGAGCACGAACTTCTGCTGCCCCAGCACGCCCCGCACCGTGACCGCGTTGGAGTGCTCCACGCTGAAGCCGTTGTCGACCTTGCACTCGGGCAGGTCCCGCAGCAGCTCCCCCAGGGAGCGGTACCGCCGCCGCAGGATCTGCTCCGCCGACACCGTCACCACCGTCGCGGGCACCCGCGCGGAGGCCTGGACGGTGCGCGTGGCCGCCGTCACCGGAGTGTTCAGGAGGGACACCAGCTCGTCCAGCGCGCCCTCGCCCCCCGCCTCCTGCGCCCGCCCCGCCGCCGCCCCGAGGCACAGCGCCGCCTGCGCAACGCGCAGGAAGGGGGACCGCCGCGCCGCGAACGGCATGACCAACCTCCGGTGGGGGATACGGAAAGCCTATCGGAACATCGCGCCCTCCCTTCAAGACCCGGATGGTTCCCGGATTCCAGGGCACCCCGCCGGGAGGCCCCCCCCCGCATGGGTCACACCCCTAAAACCTCATTCCCGCCCAGAGAAAGACGCGGGGAGCCTCCGGGCCGCGCGGCCAAGCCACGGGACGCGAGCCCCCGTGCGGAAGCACCGGGAACGAAGCTCCCGGGGGGCAGCTCCATGGGGAGCCTTGCCGGGGGCCGGGGCTGCCACCGGCCTGCGAAACCCGCCTGCGGAAGAGGGCCTCCCCAGCGAAGGAAGCGGTCCCCGCCCGCAGCCTCCCAACGCCTTCAACCGGCCGGCAGAGCCCCGCGGGATCGGGCACCGCGGGGCCCCGGTCCTGGGCCAGGCCCGGAAAGGCGAAGCCCAGGAGCAGAGCGAGAATCCTCTCCGCCATGGAGACTCCGGACGGCAGCCCCGACGGCGGGCCTCAGAAACGCACGCCCGCGTTCACGGCGTACTGCGACTTGGGGTTCAGGTTCTGGGGCAGGACCAGGAACATCCCCAGCTCACCCTGCGCAAGATCAAAGGTTTTCTGCTTCTTCGCCAGGGCCAGGTTGCACTCCAGGGCCACGAAGGGCTTCACGCTCCCGGCCGCAAAGGTGTAGCCCCCGCGCAGGGAGAGCCAGGGCCGCGTGATGCTCCCCTCCATGTGCAGCGTGTTCTGCGGACTCTCGATCCGCAGCGCGTTGCTTTCGTGGCGCAGCTCCAGGGCCGCCCCGAAATCCACGGTCTTCGTCCAGGCCACGGAAAGCCCCAGCCCGAGGTACTCGTGGCGGTAGAGAACCTGGCTTTGGGCTCCCCCAAGGAGCTTGCCGTCCGCCAGGACATCCTCGCCGCTGGTGCGCGGCATCCAGGTGCCCTCGAAGGCGAGGCGGGCATCCCAGAGACGGGGAAGGCTTGCAATGTCGTGGCCATAGCGCAGGGCAAAGCCCCGGCTGTCGTCGGTCGACAGCTTGTGTCCGTTGAAAAGCGCGTCCCGGGACGTCAGCTGGCTGTAGAGGACGCTGGCGCTCTGGCTCTGGGCCAGGGCCGGAAGGGCGCAGAGGGCAAAGGCAAGCGCCATCGACTTCTTCATGGGAACTCCTTGGTAAGGACCGCGTCATGCGATCCGACCAGCCTAGGGGGGCGGGACGTCCCCCCTTCGACCAGTTCCCGCATTTCCCGACGACCACTCCGGGGCCTCTGGCATCCCTTTCGCCCTCCGCCCAGCGGGTGTCAGAATGCTGACTTTCCTAGACCGATTGCTCCCCTACATGACCCGCCTCTCCAAGCGGGTGGATCTGGCTGCGCCGGTCTTCGTGCTCATCGTGCTGGTGGTGATGATCCTGCCGGTGCCGGCCATCGGGCTGGACCTGCTCATCGTCTTCAACATCACCCTCAGCATCCTGATCCTGCTGGTGGGCATGTACGTGCCACGCCCCCAGGAGTTCAGCGCCTACCCCTCGGTGCTGCTGATGATCACGCTCTTCCGCCTTTCGGTGAACGTGGCCACCACCCGGCGCATCCTCCTCTTCGGGGGCGAACAGGGGCCGGACGCCGCGGGCCACATGGTGAAGGCCTTCGGCGAATTCGTGGTGGGCGGCAACTACATCATCGGCCTGGTGGTCTTCCTCATCCTGCTGGCGATCCAGTTCATCGTCATCAACCACGGCGCGGGCCGCATCGCCGAGGTGACGGCCCGCTTCACCCTGGACGCCATGCCCGGCAAGCAGATGGCCATCGACGCGGACCTGAACGCGGGCTACATCGACGAGAACGAGGCGCGCCGCCGCCGCAAGGACCTCCAGGAGGAGGCCAGCTTCTACGGCGCCATGGACGGCGCGGTGAAGTTCACCCAGCGGGATGCCATCGCCGCCCTGCTCATCCTCGTGGTCAACATCGTGGCGGGCATCCTGATCGGGGTGCTGAAGTACGGCATGGAGCCCCTCACGGCCATGCAGACCTTCACCCTGCTCACCGTGGGCGACGGTCTGGTGACGGCCATCCCCAGCCTGCTGGTGAGCGTCGGCGGCGCCCTCCTCACCACGCGCAGCGGCAGCAACAGCCCCAACCTGGGCGCCGACGTGGTGGGCCAGCTGGGCTTCGACCCGCGCCCCCTCGCCATCGCCGCCGCCGTGCTCTTCGTCTTCGGCGCCGTGCCCGGGCTTCCCCTGCTGCCCTTCTGGTTCATGGGCATGATCTTCGGCGTGCTCGCCTACGGGGCCTGGAAGCTGGGCGCCCAGCACAAGAAGGAGAAGGTTCTCGAGGAGGGCCGGGAGAAGCTCGCCAAGGCGGCCGAGGGGCCCGAGCGCGTGGAGGCCCTGCTCAAGGTGGATCCCCTGGGCCTGGAGGTGGGCTACGGCCTGATTCCCCTGCTGGACGTGGGCCAGGGGGGCACGGTGCTGGAGCGCATCAAGGCCCTGCGGCGCCAGATGGCCCAGGAGCTGGGCCTCGTGGTGCCGCCCATCCGCATCCGCGACAACCTGCAGCTGCCCGCCGCCACCTACCGCCTGATGCTCCGGGGCGAGGAGGTGGCCCGGGGCGAGGTGCAGCCGGGCCAGTTCCTCGCCATGAACCCCGGCACCGCCACCGAGGAGATCGCCGGCACCCCCACCACCGAGCCCGCCTTCGGCCTGCCCGCCTACTGGATCCAGGACAACCAGCGGGACCGGGCCCAGCTCCTGGGCTACACCGTGGTGGACGGCCCCACCGTCATCACCACCCACCTGTCGGAAGTGCTCAAGCAGCAGGCGCCGGAGCTCCTGGGGCGACCGGAGGTGCAGCACCTCCTGGACACCCTCAAGGAGCAGAGCCCCAAGCTGGTGGAGGACCTGGTCCCGGGCGTGGTGCCCGTCACCGTGCTCCAGAAGGTGCTGCAGAGCCTCCTGCGGGAGCGGGTCTCGATCCGGGACCTGGGCCGCATCCTGGAGGCCACGGGCGACGCGCTCGCCGCCACGCGGGATCCCGTCATGGTCACCGAATACGTGCGCCAGCACCTGGGCCGCAGCCTCACCGCCCCCCACCTGAGCGAAAGCAACGAGCTGGGCGTGCTGGTGCTGGACCCCCAGCTGGAGCAGCACATCCAGGCGGGCATCGAGACCACCGACCGGGGCAGCTTCCTGGCCCTGGAACCCGGGCGCCTGCAGGAGATGCTCAACCGCATCGTGCAGGGCATCACGAACCTCCTGCCCGGCGCCCAGCCCGTCCTGCTCACCAACCCCGCCGTGCGCCCCCACCTGCGGCGCATGCTCGAGCGGGCCCTTCCCCACCTCGTCGTTCTCAGCCACTCGGAGATCCCCATGGATGTCCGCGTGGTCAACCTCGGCACCGTGTCCTAGGAAGCCCCCATGCGCGTGAAGACCTTCGAGGCGGCCACCATGCAGGATGCCCTGGCCATCGTGAAGCGGGAGATGGGCGAGGAGGCCTTCATCCTCTCCACCCGCACCCGCCGCAAGCCCTCCGCCCTCGGCCTGGGGGAGGACACCCTCATCGAGGTGACGGCGGCCATGGACGAGGGGTCCAGCCCGGCGCCCGTTCCCGCCCCCGTCACGGCACCGGCGCGGCCGGGGACGGCCGGCACCTACGGCCTGCGCCCGCCCCTGGCGGGCCGCGCGCCCGAGCCCCAGCCCGCGCCGGAACCCCGGAGCGCGCCGCCCCCGCCTCCCATGGACCTCCAGCCCCTGCGCCGGGAACTGCTGGAGATCAAGGGCGCCGTCGAGGCCATGCGGGACCAGGAGACGCGCAACGCCTCCATCCTGCGCGAGCTGGACCAGATGAAGGCCCTGCTCACCCGCATCCAGAAGCAGGGCATGCCCTCCTCGCAGCTCCAGCTCCCCCCCGCCCTGCTGGAACTGTACGGCGACCTGGTGGCCAACGACGTGGACCCCATGATCGCCCTGCGCCTCTGCGAGTACACCCTGCGCACCCTCCAGGAGCACGGCAACGGGGAGGACGTGAATCCCGAGCAGGCGCGGCTCTTCATGCGCCGGGTCATCGCGGACTTCATCCCCGTGGCGAGCCCCATCCAGCTCGAGGCGGGCCGGATGCGCGTGGCCGCCCTGGTGGGCCCCACGGGCGTGGGCAAGACGACCACCATCGCCAAGCTGGCGGCCTACGCCAAGCTGGAGCTGAAGCAGAAGGTGGCGCTGCTGACCCTGGACACCTTCCGCCTGGCGGCGGTGGACCAGCTCCAGCAGTACGCCCAGATCCTCCAGGTGCCCATCCACGTGGCGCTCACAGTGGAGGACCTGCGCAGCGCCCTGCGCTTCTACCAGGATCGGGCCCTGGTGCTGATCGACACCCCCGGCCACAACCCCAAGGACACGGAGGTGCTGGCCCAGCTCCGGCGTTTCCTGGACGAGCTGCCCGAGGTGGAGACCCACCTGGTGCTCTCGGCCACCACCAAGCCCCGGGACATGGCGGAGGTGGCCCACCGCTTCGAGCCCCTGAACCCCCAGCGCCTCGTCTTCACCAAGCTGGACGAGACCAGCACCTTCGGGCCCATCCTCTCCACCCTCGTGCGGGTGAAGAAGCCCCTGAGCTACCTGGGCACCGGCCAGGAGGTCCCCCAGGACCTCGAGCTGGCCACCAGCCGCCGCGTGGCGGACCTCATCCTCCCCGTTCCTTCCGTGGTGAACTAGATGGCAGACCAGGCTTCCAGGCTCCGGGCCCTCGCACGGCAGGCCGCACCCGAAAGCGCCCTCTTCAACGCGCGGGTCCTCGCCATCACCTCCGGCAAGGGCGGCGTGGGCAAGACCAACGTGGTGGCGGGCCTGGCCCTGGCCCTGGCCGAGAAGGGCCAGCGCGTCACCGTGCTGGACGCGGACTTCGGCCTGGCCAACCTCGACATCCTGCTGGGCCTCGCGCCGAAGTACACGCTGGAGCACGTGCTGCGGGGCGAGAAGCTGCTCGAGGAGATCCTGTTGGAGGGGCCCCTGGGCATCCAGGTGCTGCCCGCCTCCAGCGGCATCCAGGAGCTCACGCGCCTGGACACCACCGCGGAGCTGCGCCTGGTGCAGGGCCTCCAGCGGGTGGCGGAGGGGCAGGACTGGCTGCTCATCGACACCGCCGCGGGCATCCACGACAGCGTGATCAAGCTGCTGATGGCCGCCCAGGAGGTGGTGCTGGTGAGCACGCCGGAACCCACCTCCCTGGTGGACGCCTACGCCATGGTGAAGGTCATCCACCTCCGGGACGCGTCCAAACCCCTGTGGCTGCTGGTGAACAACGCCCAGGGCGAGGAGGAGGCGGAGGAGACCATCGAGCAGCTCCAGGCCGCCACCCAGCGCTTCCTGGGACGGGAACTCCAGGTGCTGGGCATGATCCCGGCGGATCCGAGCGTGCTCCAGGCGGTGCGGGAACAGCGGGGCGTGGTGGAGCGCTTCCCCCGCAGCCCCGCGGCCCTGGCCTTCCGCCGCCTGGCGGAGCAGCTGCGGAAAAAGGTGCCTCTCCAGAGGGACGGTTTTGCCGCATTCTGGAAGCAGCTCGCCGCCGAGGAACCATGAGCCCCGCTCCCAAGAAAGGCCCTGCACCCGCCCGTGCACCGCTGCCGCCCCCTCCCGGCGCCGGAAGCGCCGCGGCGGCGGCCTACCGCAAGAGCGCCATCCTGGAAGCGCCCGCGCCCTCCGCCCCCAAGCCCCTTCCGGAGGGGACAGGCAAACCGGAGCTGCCCGACGAGCCGAATCTGGAGGACCGGGAATACCTGGTCACCGAGTGCCTGCCGCTGGTGAAGTTCATCGCCCACCGCATCAGCGCCCGCCTGCCCGCCCACGTGGAGGTGGACGACCTCATCCACTCCGGGATCCTCGGGCTGATGGACGCCATCAAGAAGTTCGAGCCGGGCCGGAACGTGAAGTTCAAGACCTACGCCGAGCAGCGCATCAAGGGGGCCATCCTGGATGGCCTGCGGGACCTGGACTGGGTGCCCCGCAGCCTGCGCCGGAAGAAGAAGGACATCGAGAACGCCTACCACATCCTCGAACAGCAGTTCGGACGCGCAGCCACGGACGAGGAGGTCGCCGCCCAGCTGGGCATCCCCCTCGAGGAGCTGCACAAGAACCTGGACGACCTGAAGGGCGTGAACCTGGGCACCTTCGTGGAGGCGGGAGAGGACGGGGAGGGCGAGGGCCTCATCGGCATCGTGCCCGACCCGGACGCGGAGGACCCCCAGCTGCTGCTGCAGACCCGCGAGCTCAAGGCCATCCTGAAGCAGGCCATCGACCGCCTGCCCACCAAGGAGCGCTTCGTGGTGCAGCTCTACTACTTCGACGAGCTCACCATGAAGGAGATCGGCACCCTCCTGAACATCACCGAGAGCCGGGTATCGCAATTGCATACCAAGTCCATGCTCCGCCTCCGGGGCAAGCTCAAGGAACATCGGATCGAGGGATAAGGCATGGCCAAAATCCTCAGCCAGGAAGAGGTGGATGCCCTCCTCAAGTCCCACGCCAAGGGCAAGGGAGGCGGCCCCGGCGCAGCACCCGGCGGGGACAAGGGGGCCCCGTCGGCTCCCGCAGGAAAGGCAAAAAAGGCCCAGGTCCAGAAGAAGGTCAGCCTCTACAACTTCCGCCGCCCGGACCGGGTGAGCCGGGAGCAGATGCGTTCGCTGCACTTCATGCACGACCGCTTCGCAAGGAACTTCAGCTCCAGCCTCAGCGCCTACCTCCGCTCCATCACGGAGGTGAACCTCGTGAGCGTGGAGCAGCTGAGCTACCAGGAATTCCTGCTCTCGGTGCCGGACCCCACCTGCTTCAACGCCATCTCCATCAAGCCCCTGGAGGGCGCCTTCGCCCTGGAGGTGAACCCCCAGCTGGTTTTCCCCATCATCGACAAGATGCTCGGGGGCCCCGGCGAGGCCCTGCGGCAGCTGCGCACCATGACGGACATCGAGCAGAGCATCTTCGACGGCGTGCTGAAGCTGGCCCTGGAGGACCTCCGGGAGGCCTGGCGCGGCATCGTGGACCTCGACTTCAAGATCCAGGCCCGGGAGACCAGCCCCCAGCTCATCCAGATCGTGGCCCCCAACGAGGTGGTCATCCTCGTGGTCTTCGAGGTGAAGATGGGCTCGGTGGTCGGCATGATCAACCTGGCCATCCCCTCGATCATCCTGGAGCCCATCTCCGCGAAGTTCGACCAGGAGATGTTCACGGGCTATAAGAAGAGCGGCACCTTCGAGGAGGCGCGGCTCCTGATGGAGAACATCAAGCGTTGCAGCATGAGCGTCAGCGCCGAGATCCGGGGGACCTCCCTGCGCCTGCAGGACGTCCTGGCCCTGCAGGCCGGGGACCTGATCCCCTTGAACAAGCGCTTCGATGCAGTGCTGGACCTGACCGTGGACGGCATTCCGCGCTACCAGGGCTACGTGGCGCTGAACGCCAACAACAAGCGGGTCTTCCAGATGGTGGCCCCCAGGCAGGAGGCTTGAGATGGACGCGGCGATGACGGAGCTCACCCAGAAGACCGGCGCCTGTTTCTCCGAGAGCATGGCCTCCGTCTTCTCCATGCTCACGGGCCGGGACTTCACCATCGCCGCCCAGGCCGGCAGCAGCGTGGACCACGCCGCCGCGGCCACCCTGTGCGAGCCCCCCGTCGTGCTGGTGAAGGCCAACTACACCAAGGGCCTCTCCGGCACCATGCACTTCCTGCTGCCCCTGCGCGAAGGCACGATGCTCGTGGACCTCATGCTGGGCGGCGAGGGGGCACCCTCCGCGGAGCTGGCCGGGGACAGCCGGGATGCCCTGGCGGAGACCTTCAACCAGATCATGGGCAGCGCCAACCAGACCCTGTCCGACCAGGCGGGCGAGACCTTCAGCATCACCAACGTGGAGACCCTGAGCGTGAAAGCCCCCGGCGCCGAAGCCTTCGCCGAGCTGATGGGCCCCGGCCCCTTCCACGACGTGCCCCTGGCCACGAGCCAGGACACCCTCAGCACCGTGCTGCACCTGCTCATCCCCGACGCCCTGGCCCAACAGCTCGTGCGCAAGCTCGGCCTGGGCGAGCCCGCCCCCCCGCCCGCACCGCCCCCCGGCCGCCAGCCCCCGCCACCGCGAAGATCCACGTCGTGGAGAAGGGCGACACGGTCGGGGCGATCGCGAAGAAGTACTACGGCAAGGCCGGCGCCTACATGAAGATCTTC
>CAXYVC010000025.1:0-25557 GCA_964292295.1 uncultured bacterium | reverse complement strand
GCGGGAGGCGCAGGCGGAGCGGGACCACCGTCCCGCGCACGGTGCGACCGGGGGGTTGTGAGAGGGCCCCCTCGGCAAGGCCAAGCCGGAGCGCAGGCCGAGCGGGAGCACCGTGCCGTGCACGGTGCGATCGGGGGGCTGTGGGAGGCCCCCCTCCGCGCGGTCGCGTTGCCCTTCAGGCCCCGGCCCCGGCCCGCTCCAGTACCTCCGCCACCGCGGCGTAGGGGTCCAGGTCCCGGGCCGCGATGGCCTCCACCAGGGCCGCCACGCGGGGCTCTCCCGCGCGCAGGCGGGCACGCCGGGCGGCCTCTTCCGCCAGGAGGGCGTGGAAGCGCAGTCTGGCCCGCTCCCTCGCCTTGGCCTCCAGGCCGCCGTGCTCCCGCAGCCAGGCGCCGTGGGCGCGGATCCGGGCCAGCAGTTCCCCGACCCCCTTCCCCTCCGCGGCGATGGTCCGTGCCACGGGCGGCTGCCAGGGACGGTGGGCGCTGAGGGCCTTCATGCCCTCGATCTCGCGCTCCACCTTGTCCACGCCGTCCCGGTCCGCCTTGTTGATGGCGAAGACGTCGGCGATCTCCATGATCCCGGCCTTGAGGGCCTGGATCTCGTCGCCCAGGCCCGGAACCATGACCACCACGCAGCTCTGGACGCAGCTCACCACGTCCACCTCGTCCTGCCCCACCCCCACGGTTTCCACCAGAACGGCCCCGAAGCCCGCGGCGTCCAGCAGGTCGATGGCGTCCTGGGTGGCCCGGGCTAGGCCACCCAGCGCGCCCCGCGTGGCCATGGAGCGGATGTAGATGCCGGGGTCGTCCGAGATGTGCCCCATGCGCACCCGGTCGCCCAGGATGGCGCCCCCGCTGAAGGGACTCGTGGGATCCACCGCCAGGATGCCCACCTTCTTGCCCTCGGCGCGCAGCGCCCGGGCCAGCTGGTCCGTGAGGGTGCTCTTGCCCGCACCCGGTGCACCCGTGAGACCGATCACCTCCGCGCCCCCGAGGCGGGGCCACACCGAGGCCATCAGCGCCCGGGCCTCCGGGTGGCCGTTCTCCATCCAGGAGATCGCGCGGGCCAGGGCGCGCGGATTTCCTTCGAGCAGCGGAGCGAGCAGTGCCTGTGCCGTGTCCATGGGCCCCAGGATGCCACCCACGGGGCGGGGGCGGCCACGCGCCCTTCGCCCCTCCCTGCGGCCCTGCTAGACTTTTCGTTCATTCGCAAGGCTTTCATGGTCATCGACACCTCCGATCCCCGTGCCACGCCCCCCGAGCCCTCCCCGGAAGGCCCGGCGGGCACCGTGAAGGTCCAGAAGCGCGCGGCTCCCGCCCCCGGCCTGCGCGAGAAGGCCTGTGCCGCCTGCGGGCGCACCTTCCATCTCGCGGAGGACGAGAAGTTCTACCTGTGCCCGAGCTGCTACCGCCGCACCTTCCCGGCCCGCAAGCCGGCGCACCGGGGGGCCGCGCGGGTGCTGATCCAGATCCGCTGTTCCCGCTGCGGAACCACGGAATACCTGGACTTCCAGCCGCCCAACCCCGAGGAGGCCCTGTGCCGCGCCTGCTTTGCCGCAGAACGCCGGGAACAGAAGGGCCACCTCGCGCCATCCACGTCGAGAAAGGAAGACGCACGATGAAGTCCCCGCTCCTCGCCCTCGCCCTCCCTGCGGTGCTCGTGGCCGCCCCGCGCGCGCCCCAGGCCAAGGTTTCCGCCGAAGCCCAGGCGGCCCGCCAGGCCCTCCAGGGCGTCCTGGACAGCGTGCACGCGGCGTGGTTCGGAAAGCCCTACCAGGCCCTCAACGCCCTGGACGTGCAGGGTTCCATGCAGATCGACGTCTCCGCCGCAGCCATCACCGCCAAGGCCAACGCCCTGAGCCAGGGCCAGGCCCGCGTCTCGGCCACCCGGGGCGGCAGCGCCCGGCTGGGGCTCAAGGGCACCTACTTCGCCAACGGCGACTTCCGCACCGAGACCAGCGGCGACTTCAACCTCCTCTACTACCGCGTGGGCAACCGCGGCTTCCTCTACAGCAAGGACCTGAACGCCTACACCACCCGCGTGGAGCCGCCCCCGAGCGACGCGCCCCTCTCCTACTTCGGGTGGTTCCGCCAGTGCCTGAACGACATCAAGACCGCGTACGTGGACGGCCCGGTCTTCAAGGCCAGCCTGGGGCGCGAGGAGAACCGCGGCGGGCGGGTGCTCCAGACCCTCGTCTTCGAGGCCCCCACCGGCGCCTACGACGCCCGCAAGCGCGAGCAGAGCCTCGCCGAGACGCTGGGCTTCTGGAAGCGCGGACGCCTGGAGCTCGTCTACGACAAGGCCAAGCGCCAGCCGGTGCAGATGGACTTCCGCAACGAGGCCCAGGGCGTGCACACCCGCATGACCTTCGCCTACGGCGCCCAGGACCGACTGGAGCGCGTGGAGGTGGACAACCGCAGCCGCGGCATGGAGGGCCCCGCCTCCCTGCAGGTGAGCTACGGCGGCGACGGCCTGATGAGCCACCTCAGCGGCCAGCTGAACGGCAAGGACAAGAAGGTGGCCTTCGACCTGAAGCTCGGCTGGGGCCGGGACCGCCGCAGCTCCTCCATCGTCTCCGTGCCCCCGCCGGGCGCCACCAAGCGCGGCCGCGAGGAGCTGGAGACGGGCCTCCTGGTGAAGCTCGCCGGCAACATGCTCGAGCTCCAGCGCGCAGGCCTGAACCTGCGCTCCGTGCCTCTCGGCGGGAAGCGGTAGCCATCCCCGTACGAAGCGAGCGCGCAGGCCTGGAGCCTGCGCGCTCTTTGTCTTGCCTTCCGTTCAGAAGCGGAAGGTGGCCACCGCCTGGAACATGCCGGCGTCGGCATCCCAGATCTTGCTCACGACGTAGCGCCCCTCCAGGCCGAAGAGGTTGTTGAACTGGTAGCCCGCGCCCACGTTGACCGCCAGCTTGTTGGTGGTCTCGGAGAAGGAGTCCAGGGGGGTGTCGACCTCGGCCTTCCACGCCATCAGGCCCAGGCCCCCCGCCAGGTACGCGCCCTGGCGCGTGTGCCCCTTCAGGTAGTACAGGGCGTCCGCGCCCACGGACCAGCCGGTCACGGTCTGGCGGTCATAGGCCTCCGGGAAGGCGAGGTACTCCACGCGGGGGCGCAGCTGGAGTCCCTGCCCCAGGTCGAAGAGGACGTGGCCGCCGAGGAAGATGCCCACCTTGGAATCCACCATGTCCTTCAGGTCACTCTGGGGAGCGGCGAGGCCGGCGTGAAGGCCGAAGCGGGGGGCCTCGGCAAGGGCGGGAAGGGCGGCGGCGCACAGCAGGGCCGCAAGGCCACGGACAAGACGCATGGGATCTCCTTGTTGGGAAAGAACCGTCCCTGGCGGGACCGGACTCCTCCATGATCCCAAATCGCGCCCCCTGTACGCAAGGAAGGCGCGGATCGCATCCGCGCCTTCCTTGGAAAAACGAGGGTGGGGCCTCAGGCCTCCTTCACCCACTTCAGCACGGGCTTGCGGGCCGCGGTGGTCTCGTCCAGGCGGCGGATCACCGTGGTGATGGGCGCCTGGTGCAGCAGCTCCGGCGTCTCCTCGGCCTCCTTCGCGATGGTCCTCATCGTCTCGATGAAGGCGTCCAGCTCCGCCTTGCCTTCGCTCTCGGTGGGCTCGATCATCAGCGCCCCGTGGACGATCAGGGGGAAGTAGATCGTCGGGGGGTGGAACCCGTAGTCCAGAAGCCGCTTGGCGATGTCCAGCGTGTGGACGTCGCGCTTGGCCTGGAGGGTGTCGTTGAAGATCACCTCGTGCAGCGTGGGCGTCTCGATGGGCAGGTGGTAGGTGCCCTTGAGGCAGGCGCGGATGTAGTTGGCGTTCACGATGGCGCGCAGGGTGGCGGCCTTCAGGCCGTCGCCGCCGTGGCTCAGGCAGTACACCAGCGCGCGCACGAGCATGGCGTAGTTGCCGAAGAATCCGTGCACCTTGCCGATGCTCTCCGGACGGTCCCAGTCGAGGCGGTAGGCGTCGCCCTCCTTCACCACCACGGGGCGCGGCAGGAAGGGCATCAGGTGCTGCGCGCAGCACACGGGCCCGGCACCGGGACCGCCGCCGCCGTGGGGCGTGCTGAAGGTCTTGTGCAGGTTCAGGTGCATCACGTCCACGCCGAAGTCGCCGGGACGGGCCACGCCCACCAGGGCGTTCATGTTCGCGCCGTCCATGTAGAGCAGCGCGCCCACGCCGTGCAGCAGCTCGGCGATCTCCTGGATGCGGTACTCGAAGATGCCCAGCGTGTTGGGGTTCGTGATCATCGCGCCGGCGATCTCGGTGCCCAGCTCCGCCAGGAGGCTCTTCAGGCCCTTGCGCAGCTTGCCGGTGGAGGCGTCGGTCACGTCCTCGAAGCTGGTGGTGCCGTCCGGGCAGCTGGGCAGCTCCACCACCTCGTAGCCCGCCATGGCGGCCGTGGCGGGGTTGGTGCCGTGGCCGCTGTCGGGGATCAGGATCACGCGGCGGTGGTTGCCCTTGCTCACGTGGTAGGCGCGGATCAGCATGACGCCCGTCAGCTCGCCCGCGGCGCCGGCGCTGGGCATCAGGGTGACGCCCGGCAGGCCGGTGATCTCCGAGAGCCAGCCCTGCAGCTCGTGCATCAGGGCCAGGTTGCCCTGCACGTGCTCGGGGGCGGCCATGGGGTGGCTGTCCAGGAAGCCGGGAAGCGCCGCGGCCTTCTCGCTGAGGCGGGGGTTGTGCTTCATGGTGCAGCTGCCCAGCGGGTAGAGGCCGTCGTCCAGGCCGAAGTTCCACTTGGAGAGGCGGGTGAAGTGGCGCACCACGTCCACCTCGCACACCTCGGGCAGGGCCTCGAAGGCGCCGCGCTTCAGGTGGGCGGGCCGCGTGTCCTTGGCGGCGGGGACGTCCAGGCGGGGCAGGTCCATGCCCACCTTGCCGGGCACGGAGAGGTTGAAGATCAGGGGTTCGCGCTTGCGCAGGGCCATGGTTCTTCCCTCCTTCACGCCCGCGCGACCAGCTCGGCCAGGCGGTCGATCTGCTCGCGGCTGTTCAGTTCGGTGGCGCACCAGAGCAGGCAGCCCGCCAGCTCCTTCGCGTAGGGCGCGAGGTCCAGGCCGGCCAGGATGCCCGCCTCGGCGCAGGCGGCCTGCAGGGCCTTCGCGTCGCCCTTGTAGCGCAGGGTGAATTCGTTGAAGAAGGGCTGGTCGAAGGGGGCCTCGAAGCGTCCCGTGGCCAGCAGCTTCTCCCGCAGGTACTGGGCCTTCGCCGCGTTCTGCTCCGCGAGGCCCTTCAGGCCCTCGGGCCCTGCGAGCTGCAGGAAGACGTTGGCGCGCAGCGTGACCAGGCCCTGGTTGGAGCAGATGTTGGAGGTCGCCTTGTCGCGGCGGATGTGCTGCTCGCGGGCGGTGAGGGTCAGCACGTAGCCCTGCTGGCCGTCCAGGTCGAGGGTCTGGCCCACCACGCGGCCGGGGATCTCGCGCTTGTGCGCGTCCTTCACGCAGAGGAAGCCCAGGAAGGGGCCGCCGAAGGAGGGGCGGTTGCCGAAGCTCATGGCGTCGCCGCAGGCCATGTCCGCGCCCGCCTTGCCCGGAGCCTCGAGCCAGCCGAGGGCGAGGGCCTCCTGGGTGACGCTGACGGTGAGGGCGCCGGCGGCCTTGGCCAGGCCGGAGATGGCCTGCAGGTCCTCCACGTTGCCCAGGAAGTTCGGGTAGCCCACGAGCACGCAGGCCACGTCGTCGTTCAGCTTGGCCTTCAGGTCCTCCAGGTCGGTCACCCCGTCCTTGAGTTCCACCTGCACCAGCTTCAGCCCCTCGCGGGTCGTGAAGTTCGTGCAGAGCACCTCCTGGGCGTGGGGGTGCAGGGCCTTGCTCACCAGGATGGTGTGGCGCTTGCGCTGCACGCGCACGGCCATCAGCGCGGTCTCCACGCAGGCGGTGGCGCCGTCGTACAGGCTGGCGTTGCTCACGTCCAGGCCCGTCAGGTCGCACATCAGCGTCTGGTACTCGAAGAGATGCTGGAGGGTGCCCTGGCTCACCTCGGGCTGGTAGGGCGTGTAGGCGGTGAACCACTCCTCGCGGCTCGTCAGGGCGTCGACGGCGGCGGGAACGAAGTGGTCGTAGGCGCCGGCCCCCAGGAAGCGCGCGTCGAAGCGGCGGTTCTTCCCGGCGTAGCCCTCCATGGCCTGCAGGACCTCCTGCTCGGAGGCCTGGGCCGGGAGGTCGAGCTCCCGCTTCAGCCGGATGGATTCAGGAATGCCCTGCAGGAGATCCTCAGCCCGCTTGACGCCGATGGCGTCCAGAAGGGCGCGATCCTCCGACGGGGCCGATGGCAAGTAGCGCATGGCGGCATCCTTAGGATGAAGGGGCATCCCGTCCCGTGGGACGCCTCGGCCAGGGTAGCACGCGGCCTTGGCGCTCCCGGCAAGGCGTGCTTGGGGGCACAATCGGGGCATCGCCCGGAGGTTCCATGCGCCTGCTTCCCGCCCTCGTCCTGGGAGTCCCCATGCTCGCCCAGACCCTCACCCCCATCCAGGAGCGCGCCGACCGCTTCCTGAAGCTCACCAACGCCGCCTACAAGGACCTCACCACGGTCCAGCAGAACGCCGCCTGGGCTGCCAGCACCGACGTGAAGCCCGAGCACGACGCCGCGGCCGAGGCCGCCGGCAAGGCCTACGCCGCCTTCTGCGGGAACCCGGTGCTGATCCAGGAGGCCCGGGAGCTGCTGGCCCAGAAGGCCCAGCTGAGCGACCTCACCGTGCGGCAGCTGGAGCGCGTGCTCTTCAACGCCGCGGACGGCCCCATGACCAACCCGAAGCTCACCGCGGAGCGCATCGCCGCCGAGGTGCGCCTGGCCTCGGCCCAGAACGCCTTCACCTTCCAGGTGGACGGCCGCGCCATCAGCGCCAACGGCATCGACGAGATCCTGGACCGCAGCCGCGACCTGGCCGAGCGCCGCAAGGTGTGGGAGGCCTCCAAGGCCGCGGGCCCCGTGCTGAAGGAGGGCCTGCTGAAGATCCGCGACCTCCGGAACGCCTGCGCCCAGGAGCTGGGCCACGCGGACTTCTTCGCCCTCCAGGCCGCCAAGCACGGCATGAGCACCGAGGAGATGCTGAAGCTGCACCGCGACTTCCTGAAGGTGCTCCAGCCGCTCTACGTGCAGCTCCACACCTGGGCGAAGCACGAGCTGGCCAAGCGCTACGGACAGCCCGTGCCCAAGACCATTCCCGCCCACTGGCTGAACAACCGCTGGAGCCAGGAGTGGACGGGCATGGTGGACGGCGTGGACTTCGACCCCTTCCTGAAGAGCTGGACGCCCGAGCGCGTGGTGAAGACCGCCGAGTCCTTCTTCCAGAGCATCGGCATGCCCAAGCTGCCCGAGGGATTCTGGGCCAAGTCCGACCTCTACCCCGTGAAGGAGGGCGACGCCCGCAAGAAGAACAGCCACGCCTCCTGCTGGCACATCGACCTGGACCAGGACGTGCGCAGCCTCATGAACGTCACGCCCAACTTCCAGTGGTTCCAGACGGCCCACCACGAGCTGGGCCACGGGTACTACCAGCTGGCCTACTCCAACCCCGGCGTGCCCCCCCTGCTGCGGGACAGCGCCACCACGGCCTTCCACGAGGCCATGGCCGAGCTCGTGAGCCTCGCCACGCGCCAGGTGCCCTACCTCAAGGCCACCGGCGTGCTGCCCGCGGACTACAAGGCCGACGAAATGAAGGTGCTCCTGGCGGAGGCGCTGGAGACGGCCGTCCCCTTCATGTACTGGGGCAGCGGCACCATGACCGAGTGGGAAGCCGCCTTCTACGCCGGCAAGCTCCCCGCCGACCAGCTGAACGCCAAGTGGTGGGCACTGGTGAAGGAGAAGCAGGGCGTGGAGCCCCCCAGCCCGCGGGACGAGGCCTTCTGCGACGCCGCCACGAAGACGCACGTCGTCGACGCCCCCGCCTACTACTTCAACTACAACATCGCCTTCGTGCTGAAGTACCAGTTCCACGACTACATCTGCAAGCACATCCTCAAGCAGGACGTGCACAAGGCGAACTACGCCGGGCATCCGGAGGTGGGCAAGTACCTCATGACCTGGCTCTCCAAGGGCGCCACGCAGGACTGGCGCAAGCTCCTGAAGGAGGCCACCGGCGAGGAGCTCAGCACCCGCGCGCTCGCCGAATACTTCGCGCCCCTGCAGAAGTGGCTGGAGAAGCAGAACAAGGGCCGCCAGCTCGGCTGGGAGTAGCCTCCTTCGACATGCGAAGGCCGCCGTTTCTGCAGGCGGCCTTTTCGCGCACCGGCAGGTCTTTAGCCCTTGAGCACGCCCGCGGAGCTGAAGGTGGCCATCTCGCGCATCACCGCGCAGGCGCTGCGCAGGATGGGCACGGAAAGCGCCGCGCCGGTGCCCTCGCCCAGGCGCAGGCCCAGGTCCAGCACCGGCTCGATGCCGAGGCGCTCCAGCAGGCGCTTCGCGCCGGGCTCGGCGCTGCGGTGCGACCACAGCAGGAAGTCCTTCATGCGGGGCTCCAGCGCCATCGCCAGCAGCGCCGCGCCGCTGGCGATGTAGCCGTCCACCACCACGGCCCAGCCGCGGGAGGCGCCCGCCAGCATGGCCCCGGCCATGGCGCCGAACTCCGCGCCGCCCACCGCCGCCAGCACGCCCACGGGATCCTTCGGATCGGGGCGGTGCCGTCCCAGCACCGCGCGGATCACGGCGGTCTTCTTCTGCACCGCCTCGGGCGCCAGCCCCGTCCCGGGCCCCACGGCCTCCTCCGGGGAGAGCCCGCCGAAGACGCAGGTGAGCAGCGCGGCGATGGCGCTGTTGCCGATGCCCATCTCGCCGAGGCCCAGCAGGGCGAAGCCCCCCGCGGGCAGCTGCGCCACCTCGTCCACGCCCGCCTGCAGGCATGCCTCGGCCTGGACGCGGGTCATGGCGGGGCCCTCCAGGCAGTCGGCGGTGCCCCGCACCACGTTGCGCTGCACCACGCCGGGCATCGTGCAGGGCGTGGCCACGCCCACGTCCACCACCCGGTGGGTGATGCGGTTGGCGCGGCTCAGGGCGCAGATGGCCGCGCCGCCGGCGGCCATGTTGGCCACCATCTGGGGCGTCACCTCCTGGGGGAAGAGGCTCACCCCCCGCCGCGCCAGGCCGTGGTCCCCCGCGAAGGTCAGGATGAAGGCCTCGGGATCGCGGGGCTTCGCCGTGCCGGCGATCCAGGCGAGCTGGAGGCCCAGGGACTCCAGGCGCCCCAGGGCGCCCAGGGGCTTGGTGAGGTCGTCCAGGTGCGCCTGCAGCCCGGGCCGGGCGGCAGGGTCGAGAAGGGGAAGGGTGGGCAGCATCATGCCGGACTCCGGGCCCGCTCCCGCGGCGGGCGGATGGGGCTCCGGGCCGGTCTCCGGGCTCGCACGCGACGGATGGAACGCCATCCCCGGGTCCCCTTCCAGACGCGCGCGTCCGTGGGCCCGGCCAGGTCTCTCGAAGGAACTTCGAGGTGCTCACCGTTGCGGGGCAGCGCCGGATTCTCACCGGCTTCCCGACACCCGGGGCTGGGTTGTGCCTCCAGGGGAACACGGGGGAAGCGCACGGCGCAATCGGGGCATACTGGGCCCCATGGCCACCGCCCGAGGACCCGCCCAGCCCAGCGCCAAGCTCCAGTCCATCCTGAAGGACTTCCAGCAGATCGCCAGCATGGCGGGCTTCCTGAACCACGCCTTCGACCTGCCCCAGCTGCGCCTCTTCTTCACCCTGTACGCCCGCCTCACCGTGGCGGACGAGGCCGCGGGCCTGGCGCTCGCGCCCGGTCTCCAGGCCTGGGGCGAACGGATCGGGGTGCAGCTGCGGGAGGACAGCTCCAGCGCCATCCTGCCCCCCGCCGTCCAGGTCTCCGCCCCCCAGCGCCTGCCCAGCGGTGAGGCCTGGTACGTGGTGGCCACCCTCACCTTCAGCACCAAGGTCACCGAGACCAGCCACCAGCGCGTGCGCACCGCCGTGCTCGCCGCCTACCAGGCCGCCGCGGCCCTGCGGGAGGCCGGCGAGGCGGGACTGGACAGCGTTTGACGCCCACCTCGGGAGGAGGAAGGATGGCCCGGAGCCAGGAATCAGCCATGAGACTCCGACCCGTCTTCCTCTTCCTTGCGCTGGGCCTCGTGGCCCGGGCCCAGGTGGTGCCCAACCAGCCGGGGCAGTGGGTGCCCGAGGGCTTCCTGGTGACGGAAGGCATGCTTCCCTGCCGGGGCGCGGTGCTGGACGCGGCGGACCGCGTGCAGCTCCGCCTGCCCCTGCCGCCGAAGCAGGAGGGGGAACGGGGGGGCATGCCCTTTCCCCCCTTCTGGGCCGACGGAGCCTTCCAGGTGGTCGCCGGCAGCTTCGGGACGGGGCCGGAGGGGCAGGAGCTCCTGCACACGCGCCTGTACCGCTACGAGCAGAACGCCTGGAAGGTGGCCGGACGCCTGGACTGCCCCGCCACCAAGGGCCTGGTGAAGCTGATCCCCTGCAGGGACGGCCGCGCCATCGCCCTCACGAGCCGGGAGGACCTGCGGGGAGCGAAGGCGCCGGGGGAGCGCAGCCCCTTCTGCCGGCTGACGCTGGGGGAGGACGGCGCGTACCGGGTGGAGGGAAGCCTGGACCCGGGTATGGAGCAGGTGTGCAAGGACGCCTTCTTCTTCAGGATCCCTTCCGTGAGCCCCATCCTGTTCGGGAAGGACTGCGCTACGGTGCTGCACCGCCACAGCGGCCTCTTCTGGGTCTTCTCCCTGGAGACGGGCAGCCTGCTGCGCAGCGGCCGCCTCTTCGATGCGGTGACGGACGAACTGATCCGCCAGGAGAGGACGAAGGACCTGGTGGAGGCCCTCCACCCGCTGCCGGACGGGCGCATCCTCCTCCTGGTGCATCCGCTGGACGACGTGCTGGAGCGCAAGGAGACCTCCGAGCAGCAGGCCAAGCGGCTGCTGAAGGACAACCAAACCCTCGGCGCGGCGGAGATCGCCGCCTTCTACAAGGACCGCCAACGCATCCAGGCGGAGCGCGCTCCCGCCTACCACTGGTTCGCCTTCGACCCCGAAAAGGGCGGCCTGGAGCGCCTCGTGCCGCCCCCCGCGGGGGTCCTCGAGTTCTACGACCGCGACAGGGGCTCCTGCTGGCGGCCGCTCCCGGACGGCACGGTACGCTGGGGGCGCGTGGTTCCGAAGGACGCGGACGCTACCCCGCGATGAGCCGCACCAGGGGCAGCACGGCCAGGCTGCACACGAGGCCCGAATAGAAGCTCACCAGGGTGTACTCGCGCCCGCAGTAGCGCTGCACGAAGGGCAGCATCACGTCCATGCTCGTGGCGCCGCCCAGGTACACGGGCAGGTAGGGCGACAGGCGCGCCGCCAGGGGCGCCGACAGGATGGAGAGCAGCTCCCGGAAGACGTTGTGGATGAAGGCCAGCAGGGAGAGCAGCGCCAGCCCCTTGGCGGCCAGCAGGACGGAGGAGAGGGAGTACCAGCCGAGCCCCGCGGTGAGCAGCAGGCCCTCCCGCAGGCTGAGGCGCGTCAGCAGGCTGAAGAGCAGGCCCGCCAGGAGGCTCAGGGCCACGTTCAGCGCGGGCGCCAGCAGCAGCAGGGGAGGAAGCTTCCGCAGGTCCAACCGGTGCAGCTCCACGCCCAGGTCGAAGCCGATGCAGAAAAGGAGCGCGCGGAGCAGCCAGTCCGCCGCCCCGTCCAGGGGCAGGCGCGCCGCCCAGGCGCCGGGCAGGGCCAGGAAGAGCAGGAAGCCCCCCAGGATGCAGCCGCCGTTCAGCAGCAGCGCCCACAGCTCGTGGCTCCCCCCTGCCGCGCCGCCCGCGTCCTCCCGCACGGCCGCGGGGCGGGGACGGAGCAGGCTCCAGGCCCAGAAGAGCAGGGCGAAGAACAGGACCAGGAAGAGGGCCGAGGCCGCCGCCAGGAGGAGCACCGACAGGTCCCGCGCGAACAGGGCGCGCTGGGCGCCCAGCTTCAGGCCCATGAGGGCGAGCAGCGCCAGGAGGCTGGCCCGCAGCAGCTGGCGGTTCACGGCCACGCTTCGGGCCTGCGCGCGCAGCGCCCATCCCGCCAGGCCGCCCAGCAGCAGTGCGAGTAGCAGGATGAGCATGTCCATGGCGACCCCGGCGGACCCCCGCGGCCCGTGTGCCCATGCTCTCACGGCGCCGGGTCAGTGGTGGTGCAGGGCCATCTCCGCCAGCAGGCGGGCGAGCCGCGCCATGCCGAAGGGCTTGGGCAGGAGACGCAGCCAGGGATCGGCGGCCAGGCGCCGCTCCACACCCTCCGGGTAGCAGCCGCTGGCGAGCACCACCGGCAGCCGGGGGTCCCGGGCGCGGAGGCGCTCCAGGAGTTCCAGGCCCGTGCAGCGGGGCATGACGTGGTCGCTCACCACCGCGTCGAAGGGCGCCTGCTGGAAACGCTCCCAGGCCTCCTCGCCGTCCGCCGCCTCCTCCACCTGGGCTCCCCGGGCGGCCAGAGCCAGGGCCAGGGTGTGCAGGATGACGGCCTCGTCCTCCACCACCAGGACCCGCAGGCCGTCCAGGGCGACGGGCCCCTCGGGCGGCGCCTCCAAGGCGGAGGGGCCAGCCTCCGCAACCTGGAGCCGCACGTGGAAGCTGCTGCCCTGCCCCGGGCGGCTCTCCACCGTGATGTCGCCCCCGTGGGCGCGCACGATGCCGAGGGCCATGGAAAGGCCGAGCCCCGTGCCCCGCCCCTGGGGCTTGGTGGTGAAGAAGGGCTCGAAGATGCGGGCCGCCACTTCCGGGGGCATGCCCACCCCTTCGTCCGAAACACAGAGGTCCACCCCGGATGCGTCCGCGCGGGTGGAAATGCGGATGGTCCCCCCTTTGGGCATCGCGTCCCGGGCGTTCATCACGAGGTTCACCAGCACCTGCTCCAGCTGCACGCGGTCTCCCAGCACCGGCGGCAGCACCGGGGCCAGATCCAGCTCCAGGCGCACCTGCACGCCCAGCACCCGCCCCAGGAGGAGCTGGGTCTCCCGCACCACCTCGTGGAGATCCAGGGGCAGGAGCTCCGGCGGGGAGGGACGGCTGAAGGTGAGCAGCGCGCGGGAGGTGCGGGCGCAGCGCGCGGCGGCCTCCCGGGCCAGCCCCAGGTGCTCCTGGGCCGGATGCCCCGGCTCCAGCAGCTCCCGGCCGATGTCCAGCTGCCCGAGGATGGCCGTGAGCTGGTTGTTCACGTCGTGGGAGATGCCGCCCGCCAGCGTGCCGACGGTCTCCAGGCGCTGGGTCTGGCGGAGCTGCTCCTGGAGGCGCTCCCGCTCCCGCAGGCCCGCGTGGGCGTCCGCCAGGGCGCCCGCAAGGCTGCCCAGCTCCCGGATGGGGCTGTCGGGGAGCCTCAGCTCCACGGCTTGCGGAAGCGCCTCGGCGGCATCCGCCAGGCGGGCCATGGGGTCCGCCACCTGCCGGGCGAGGCGCAGGGAATACCAGAGGTGCACCAGAAGGACCGCCAGAGCCACGCTACCCGCCACGAAGGTCCGGCTGCGGGGTCCCGTGGCCACGTCCGAGGCGGGCAGCACCAGCACCAGGAACCACTGGGGGCCCCTCGGCGCGCGGAGGGCCCAGCCGCGCCCATAGCGCTCTGATCCGCGCACCTGCAGGGTGCGCTGGGACCCGCCCGCCTCCCAGAAGCGGCGGAAGATCCGGTGGGCCAGGGGGAAGCGCCCGGGGCCGGCGGGGGCCAGGAGCAGGGCGTCCCGGGCCTTCGCGTCCCAGGACGCGGTGGAGGCCGGGGGCACCACCAGGCGGCCCTGGGCGTCCAGGATCATGGTCTCGGCGCCGGGGCTGGGACGCAGCTCCCACACGGAGCGCGCCAGCTCGTCCAGGGGCAGGTGCACGCCCAGGGCCCCGACCAGCCGCCCCCCGCCGTCGCGCCCGGGCACCGCATAGGCCACCGCCGGGCGCCCCCCCCCGCCTCCAATCAGAGGATAGGGATCCGTCCAGGCGCCGCTGCGGCTCCGCATCGCGGCCAGGTACCAGGGTCGCTCCCGCAGGTCGTGGGGGATCGCCACGGCTTCCGTATCCACGCCGAAGCTGCACAGGGTCCGCCCCCCCTCCAGGCGACCGGCCCAGGCCTCCCACTTCCCCGGTTTGCGGGAACCCGCCAGGAAGCCCCGCCCCTCCACGTCCACCAGGGAGATCTGGGCAAAACGGCGGTCCCGCGGCTGGAGCAGGGGCGCGAGCAGGGCCCAGGTGCCCGCCCCGTCCCGGGGGGCCAGGCGTCCGGAGGACCAGAGGCCCGCGACGGCCTCCCCCAGGTCCTCCGCCTCCCGGAGGCGCAGGCCCAGCTCCCGCTCCAGGTGGCCCAGG
Organism: uncultured bacterium; assembly: GCA_964292295.1. Lineage (GTDB taxonomy): Bacteria > Acidobacteriota > Holophagae > Holophagales > Holophagaceae > CAXYVC01. The sequence continues at coordinate 11,288 of CAXYVC010000025.1, read as the reverse complement.
TCCGACACCACCCGCGCATCCGCCTGGTGCCAGGCGAGGCGGGAGGACTCGAACCAGACCAGCCCCACGCCCGCCATCAGCACCACCGCGATGGGCAGCACCTGGCGGCGGAGCAGCAGGTCGCGAAGGCTCGTCAACGCAGGCGCTCAAGCAAGGCGCGCGACGCGCGTCCCCGGTGGCTGAGACTGTGCTTCACCCCGCCGGGCAGTTCCCCGAAGGTCTGGGTGAAGCCCTCGGGCACGAAGATCGGGTCGTAGCCGAAGCCGCCGCTGCCCCGGGGCTCGAAGGCCAGGGAGCCCTCCACCGCCCCGCCCACCGTGAGGGGATCGCCCTCCATGGGCGCCAGGGCCAGCACGCACACGAAGCGCGCCGTGCGGGGCGCATCGTGGGAGAGCATGGCCAGGAGCTTCCGGTTCTTCTCGCCGTAGTCCAGCCCTTCGGCGAAGCGGGCCGAAAGCACGCCGGGGCCGCCCCAAAGGGCGTCCACGCAGAGGCCCGAGTCGTCCGCCAGGACCGCCTCCACGGGATCCGTCCCGTGCACCCGCCACCAGTCCCGGGCGAAGGTGGCCTTCTGGAGGGCGTTGTCCTGGAAGAAGGCCCCGTGCTCAGGGATTTCCGGCGCCTCCCGCGGCCAAAGGGAGAAGCCGAAGCCGGGCAGCAGCTCCGAGAGCTCCTGGGCCTTGTGGGCGTTGCGGGAGGCAAGGAGGAGTTTCATGGCTCCATGGTGTAGCAGAAATCCGGACCAAGAACCTGGAAAAAGCAGCGCGAAAAGCGCGCCCTCAGCAGCCCACCACCTCGGTGTACCAGCCCCGCGCGCGCTCGGGCGTCAGGTCCCCGTGGAGCAGGGCGCGGCCGTCCCGGAAGAGCATGACCCGCCACTCGCCCTCCTGGCCGTTCAGGGCCAGGCTGCTCAGCTTCCAGGGACGGCCCGTGCGGGCCTCCAGGCGGCCCTTCAGCGCCTCCAGGTCCAGCCTGCCGGGGGGGTTCACGCGGATCTGCACGCCGTCCAGGCCGCAGAGCCGGCTGGCCCGCAGGCTCCAGCGGGCGTCCAGGAACTCGGTGACCCGCTCCGTGCAGAAGCGGCAGCGGGTCTTCGGCGGGCGGATGAACTGGCGCTCGTCGCGCCACAGGTCGAAGCGCGCCAGCTCGGCGTGGGGCTCCCGGCCCGCCAGGAGCTTCAGCGCCTCCAGCGCCGCCCAGCTCGCGGCCACCCCCACGGCGGGGCCCAGCACGCCGGCGCTGTCGCAGGTGTCCACGTCCCCCGCCTCCGGCGGCTCCTCCATGAGGCAGCGCAGACAGGGCGTACGGGGCGGATGCAGCGGCCACACCATGGCCTCGGCTCCCAGGGCGCCGCAGTAGATCCAGGGCGTGCCCGTGAGAATGGCCATGTCGTTGATGAGGAAGCGCGCCTCGAAGTTGTCGGTGCCGTCCAGCACCAGGTCGTAGCCGCCGAGCAGCTCCCGGGCATTGCCGCTGGTCAGGTCGGCCACCAGGGGGCGGATCCGCACGTCCCCGTTGGCCTCCCGCAGCCGCGCCGCGGCCACCTCCGCCTTGGGGCGCAGGAGGTCCGCCTCGCCGTAGAGCAGCTGGCGCTGGAGGTTGCTCGCCTCCACCAGGTCGCGGTCCAGGAGGTCCAGCGCCCCCACCCCCGCCCGGGCCAGCCAGGAAGCCAGCACCGAGCCCGTGGCGCCGAGGCCCACCACCAGCACCCTGGCCGCCCGGATCCGGTCCTGGGCCTCCCGGCCGAGGAAAAGGCGCTGCTTGGCGTAGCGGTCCATCATGCCGTCCAGCGTACACGGGAAGGGACGGGCCCGAAGCCCGTCCCTTCACCCGGGAAAAGGGGAGCGGCTCAGGCCTGGGCGCCCGCGCCCTGCTCGGCCATGGCCTTCTCGTACTCGGCCTGGAGGCGGGCCGCGTCGCTGATGGCGAACTTGTAGACGTACTCGAAGCGGTCCGTGCCCTTGGTGAGGCCGATGATGACCTCGTAGATGCCCTCGGCGCCCACTTCGAAGGGGCTGGCGATCACGTTGAAGGTGCCTTCCTTGGCGCCCTCGGGGATCTGCACGTCGGAGTCGCGGATGATGTCCTTGCGCTCGCCGGTGGGGCTCACGATGGAGAAGCTGAACTTGAACTGGCCGTCCATGCGGCCGAAGCGGGTGTAGAAGCACACCTTGGGCAGCACGAAGGGGACCTGGGGCACCACGATGTGGTGGTCGTAGATGCCCATGAGGGAGGTCTTGCCCCCCATCTCCTGGCGGATGTCATCGCAGAGCAGCGTGAACTCGTGCTTGGGGGCCTTGACCTGAACTTCCTGCATGTCAGCTCCTAATTGGGGAGTCCAGTCTAGCCGTCAAGCCCCCTTGGCTCCAAGGGCCTTTCCCAAGCCCAGCCCCGCCATGGGGCTGCGCGGCCCGCGGTAAGGTGGAGAGGTCCCGGAGGGAACCGTGCTCCGACTCCTGCTCGCCTTCACCCTGGCCCTCGCCCTCCCCGGCGAGGAGCTGAAGCTCCAGGTGCTCGCCACCGCGGACACCCACGCCGCCGTGATGCCCGAGGACCCCTACACCCTCCAGGCCAAGCCCAAGGGCTGGGCGCGGTTGGCCCCCCTGGTGCGGGAGCTCCAGGCGCGCAACCCCCACACGCTGCTGGTGGACGTGGGCGACACGATCCAGGGCGAGCCCATCGCCTACGTGCGCCACCGCGTCCACCCCGAGCTTCCGGACCCCGGCACCGCCATCCTGAACGCCCTGGGCGCCCACGCCATGGTGGTGGGCAACCACGACTTCGACTTCGGCCTTTCGACCCTCCGCCAGGTGGAGGAACAGGCCAAGCATCCCTGGCTGGCGGCCAACGTGGTGGACGCCGGGCGCGGCAAGCCCGCCTTCACGCCCTACGCCGTGGTGGAGGTGAAGGGCCTGCGCGTGGCCATCCTCGGCCTGGCGAACTCCGCCCTGGAGCGCCTGGTGGAAGCCGACCGCCGCCCGGGCCTGAAGGTGCTGGACGCGGTGGAGACCGCCCGCGCCTGGGTGCCCCGGCTGCGGGACCAGGAGAAGGCCGACCTGGTGATCGTGGCGATCCACGGCGGCCTGGGTGACGGCAGCGCCACGCCCGGTGCGGAACACCAGGCCCGCGCCCTGGCCGAGCAGGTGAAGGGCATCGACCTCGTCCTCGCCGGACACAGCCACGTCCCCGTGGCCACCCGCTGCGGAGGCGTCCCCGTCCTCCAGCCCGCGGCCCACGCCGCAGCCCTGGGCATCGCCGAGCTCACCCTCCAGAAGGCGAAGGGCCGCTGGAGCGTCACCGCCTGCGAACTGCGCGAGCAGGCCCCCGCGGCCGACGCCGCGCCGGACCCCGAGGTGCTGAAGCTCACCGAGACCCTGCGGCGCCACACGGACGCCTACCTGGACACGCCCGCCGCCGCCCTGGAAACACCCCTGGACGGCCGCTGGAGCCGCATGGAGGACAGCGCCGTCCTCCAGCTCATCCACCGGGTGCAGCGCCAGGCCACGGGCGCCGAGCTGAGCTTCTCCGCGAGCCCGCGCAGCCGCTACTACGTGCCCAGGGGCCCCGTGTCGATCCGCCAGCTCTGGCCCCTGGCCGCCTTTGAGGACCGCGTGGCCCGCCTGCGCCTCACCGGCGCCCAGGTCCGCGCCTGGCTGGAGCACGGCGCGCGCTTCTACGCCTTCTGCCACGAGCCCCAGCTCTACAATCCGGCGGTGGCGCCCTGGGACTTCGACCTGCTGGACGGCCTGGACTTCACCCTGGACCTGAGCCGCCCCGTGGGCCACCGCGTGACCCGCCTGCTCCACCGCGGCAAGCCCGTGAGCGACCAGCAGAGCTTCACCGTGGCCGTGAGCAGCCGGCGCCTGACGGGCGCGGGCGGCTTCCTGGAGGCCGTGGGCTTCCGGGGCGAGCCCGAGGCCGTGACCCCCCAGAGCCTGCGCAACCTGCTCTTCGAATACGCGCTGGCCCGGCCCAGCCTGGAGCTGCCCCTGCGCAACGCCTGGCGCATCGTGCCCTGGCTGGAGCGCGAGCGCGTGCTGGCCCAGCAGCCGGACTGAATGCACCTCCTCGCCATCAGCCCCGGGGAGGGCTTCGACCGGGAGCGCTGGCGCGCCGTGCTGCCGACCGGCGTGGACCCCCTGATGAGCCGCGAGAAGGCCCTGGAGCCCCGCGCCCCCCTGGAGCTGGCGCGCTGCTGCCGCGCCGTGGCGCCGGACGTGGAGCTGTGGGTGAACGGCCGCCTGGACGTGGCCCTGGCCGCGGGCTGCGGCCTGCACGCGCCGGAGGCCTACCCGGAGCTGCCCAGCGACCTGGTGCGCCTCTCCCGCCCCCTGCACGACCCCGCCCAGGCCGCCGGACGCCTGGGGGCGGCCCAGCTGCTTCTGTCGCCCGTGTTCCCGGTGCCCGGCAAGGGCGATGCCTTCGGCGCGGAGGGCCTGCACCGGCGCCTGGATGCCCTGCCGCCCTTCCGGGGCCGCCTGCTGGCCCTGGGCGGCATCACGCCCGCCAACGCCGCGGAGCTGCGGCACCCCCGCCTGGACGGCCTCGCCCTGATCCGCGCCCTGTGGAACTCGGGGGAGCCGGGACACGCCGTGGAGGCCCTCCGGAAGGCCTGGCCCGCCTGAGAGCGCGCTATCCTCCCCTGCATGTTCCGGGACCTGAGGGAGCGCATCACCCCGAAACGCCGCGCAGCGGCCTGGGCCCTCTTCGCTCTGGTGCTTGCCGCCGCGGGCCTGCTCTTCCTGAAGGAGGGCGTCCATCCGGCCCTGCGTCAGGCCAGCCTCCTCCTGCTGGACGCCCTCGGCGCCGTGCTGGCGGTGCGGGCGCTCGCATACCTGCTGCTGGACCCGCTGCTGAGCGACCGGAAGACCGCCACCCCGGGGTTCCTGCGCGACCTGCTCGTGGTGGGCCTCTACGCCGCCGCGGGCTGGTTCATCCTCAAGGAAGTGCTGGGGGTCGGCGTGGAACGCCTGCTGGGCACCGGCGCCATCGCGGCCGCGGTCATCGGCTTCTCCCTCCAGGAGACCCTGGGCAACCTCTTCGCCGGCATCGTCATCCAGCTGGACAAGAGCTTCCAGGAAGGCGACTGGGTGGAAGTGAGCGGCAACCTGCGGGGCGGCCAAGGCCGGGACAGCTTCGTGGGCCAGGTACAGGCCCGCACCTGGCGGGCCGTGCACCTGCGCACCGAGAACGGGGACACGGACATCCTGCCCAATCGCGTGATCGCCGCCGCCGTGGTCACGAACCTGTACGCCCCAAGCGGCTTCCACCGGCGCACCGCCCGGGTGCTCGTGGCCCCCCACCCGGAGCTGCATCGGGCCCTGGCACGTCTTGCCGTCGCCCTGGCGGGCATCCCCCATCCCCCCGGGCGCCGGCCCGAGGTGGTGGTGCACGGCTTCGAGCAGGGCGGCGCGGTGCTGGAAATGCGCTGGTGGGCCCTCGGCTACCGCCACGGCCGCACGGGCGCCTTCCTGGCCTCCCGCCTCGCCTGCAGCGTGCTGCCCCGGGAGGGCTTCGCGCTCATGGGACCTTCCGGCCCCGGACCGATGCCTCCCCCCGCCGCCGCCCCGCCCGCCGCAACGCTGCAGCCGGTCCTGGCACGGCTGGGGCTTCCCGAACCCTGGGCCGGGGAGCTGGCAGGGCAACTGACCCTGCGCCGCCTAGCCCCCGAGGAGGCCGTGATTCGGGAGGGGGACGCCGGCGACAGCCTCTTTGCGGTCCTTTCGGGCCGCCTGGCCGCCGTGCGGGCCGTGGAGGGAACCGAACCCTACACCGGCCTCTTCTGGGAACGCCTTGCGGAGTTCGGCCCCGGCGCGTGGTTCGGCGAGGCCAGCCTGCTGACCGGAGCCCCGCGCAGCGCCACGGTGGTGGCCCTGGAGGCCTGCGAGGTGGTGGAGCTGCCCAAGGCAGCCTTCGAACTGGCGCTCGGGCGGAATCCCGGCCTGGTGGAGCACCTGGTGGATCTGGCCGAGCGGCGCCCCCAGGAAGCGGGGCCCTCCGGGGAAGCGGAGCCCCGCAGGGCGCAGTGGCGCGCGCAGATCCTCGGCTGGTTCGGGCTGGGGGAGCGGGAGACCCTACACTGAAGGCTCGGAGGCGTGCATGGACCTGCCCGAGGAGCTTCAGCCCCTGATCGACCACCTGGGCCAGGCCATCGTCCAGGCCGTCGCCGGGGATGCCCGCTGCCACGAGCTGGCCGGCCAGATCCAGACCCTGGGCTGGGACATGGCCCTGATGGTGGAGGCCACCGTGGCCCTGCACAAGCGGGACGAGGATTCCGCCAGCCCCGAGGGCCCGGAGAGGGCGGAGGCCGAGGCACCGGCCTCTCCCCAGTGGTCCGAGGAGGACCGCGCCTGGCTGCACCGCTTCAAGATCCGGCTGGACTGATGGCCCCAGCCCTCCGTCCCTGGGACCTGCCCGGCCCCGAGCCCGGGTTCGGCGCGCGGCCCAACGCCGCGGGCATGGACCGCACCGCCCTGCGTGCCCTCGCAGCCTCTCTCGGCGAGAAGGCCTTCCGGGGCGACCAGCTCTTCGAGGGCCTGTATCTGCACCGCTGGACCGCCTGGGAGGCCTTCACGCAGCTGTCGAAGCCCTTCCGCGCGCGCCTGGAGGCGGAGGTGGATCTCGCCTGGCCGGAGCTCGCGGAATCCGTGGAGAGCGTCGACGGCAGCACCAAGCACGCCTTCCGCCTGGCCGACGGCCGCCTGGTGGAGGGCGTGCACATGCCCTACGAGGGCCGGCGCACCCTCTGCCTCTCCAGCCAGGTGGGCTGCGCCATGGGCTGCACCTTCTGCGCCACGGGAGGCATGGGCCTGGTGCGGAACCTCAGCGCGGCCGAGATCGCGGGCCAGGTGGTGGCCATGCTCAACGCCCACGGCCACCGGCCTCCCGAGCCCGTGAACCTGGTCTTCATGGGCATGGGGGAGCCCCTGCACAACCTCGCGCACCTGATGGAGGCCTTCGCCCTGCTCACCGATCCCAAGGGCCTCGCCATCCCGCCCCGGCGCATCACCGTGAGCACCTCGGGCCTCGTGAGCGGCATCGCGCGCCTCGGCTCCTTCCGCCCGCGTCCGCGCCTGGCGCTCTCCCTGAACGCCACCACGGACGAGGCGCGCAGCCGGATCATGCCCGTGAACCGCGCCTGGGGCCTGGACGCCCTGGCGGAGGCCCTCGCCGCCTTCCCCCTGGATCCGGGTGAGCGCATCACCCTGGAGTTCGTGCTGCTGAAGGGCCTCACGGACACACCCGAGGAGGGGCGCCGCCTGGCGGCCTTCGCCTCCCGCTTCCCCGCCAAGGTGAACCTGATCCCCTTCAACCCCCACGAGGGCGCCGGCTTCGAGGCCCCCGAGGAGCGCAGCGTGGAGGCCCTCTGCGGCCTGCTGGCGGGCAGGGGCATCCCCGTCAGCGTGCGCCGCAGCCGCGGCCAGGACGTGGCGGGCGCCTGCGGGCAGCTCGTGCGGGAGGGCCGCCCCCACCCCAAGGCATGAGGCCGCTTTTTTCCCCGCGCCTGTCCAGCCCCGGCCCTTTCAGGCAGAATGGGGCTTCGATCGGAGTGCCCATGACCACGCGCCTGGACCTCGCCGCGGCCCTGCTGGATGCCGGTGCCGTGCGGCTGAACCCCAAGGAGCCCTTCACGTGGGCCTCCGGGCTCAAGGCCCCCATCTACTGCGACAACCGCCAGCTCCTGGGCTTTCCCGACCTGCGGGCCAGCGTGGCGGACGCCCTGGCGGGGCGCGTGGCGGAACTGCGCCCCACGCTGGTGGCCGGCACCTCCACCGCGGGCATCGCCTGGGCCACCCTGGTGGCGGACCGCATGGGCCTGCCCCTGGCCTACGTGCGCCCCGAACCCAAGAAGCACGGCATGGGCCGTCAGGTGGAGGGCCCCCGGGCCGACGGCCACCGCATCGTGCTGGTGGAGGACCTCCTGAGCACCGGCGGCTCCAGCCTGCGCTGCGCCGAGGCCCTGCGGGCCGAGGGCGGTACGGTGCTGGAGATCCTCGCCCTCTTCAGCTACGGCCTCCCCGCGGCCGAGGCGGCCTTTGCCGAAGCGGGGCTGGGCTTCCACGTGCTCGCCACCTTCCCCGAACTGGCCGGGCGCGCCCGGGCCAAGGGCATGCTGGACGCGGAAGACGCCGCGAGCCTGGACGCCTGGCAGGCCGACGCGGCGGCCTGGAGCCGGGCCCGGGGCGGCGCCTGAAGCACACGGAGGAAGCGGCCATGAAGATCTACACCCGCACCGGCGACAGCGGCGAGACGGCCCTCTTCGGGGGGGCGCGCGTCCCCAAGGACCATCTGCGCCTGGAGGCCTACGGCACCCTGGACGAGCTGAACAGCGTGCTGGGCGTGCTGCGCCTGCACGCCTCCGAGGCCGCCGCCGCAGGGCCCCTCCTCACCCGCATCCAGGGCGACCTCTTCGTGCTGGGCGCCCTGCTGGCCACGCCTCCGGAGGCCAAGGACCGCCTGGAGGCGCGCCTCACCCGCGGAACCTGGCCCCTGCCCGCCATGGAGGCGGACATCGACCGCCTCACGGCCCTGGCTCCGCCCCTCACCAGCTTCGTGCTGCCCGGCGGCGCCCCGGCCGCCGCCCACGCCCACTGGGCACGCACCGTCTGCCGCCGCTCCGAGCGCGCCGCCGTGGCCCTGGCCCGCCAGGAGCACGTGGAGGCGGAGGTGCTCACCTACCTGAACCGCCTCGGCGACTGGCTCTTCGCCCTGGCCCGGGCGGAGAACGCGGTCGCAGGCTGCCCGGACGCGGCCTGGGAGCCGCCCCAGGCCTGAAGGCCGAAGGGTCGGGCTCAGGCCAGGGCCTGCACCAGGGCATCCTCCAGCTGCTCGCGGGTGAAGGGCTTCCCCAGGAAGGCCTGCGGATGCTCCGCGTGGCGGGAGGCCTGCACCTGGCTGCGGGCGAAGCCGCTCACCAGGACCACCGGGAGCCCCGGGCGGAGCTGGCGAAGCGCTTCCAGCAGCTCCCAGCCGTCCTTGCGGGGCATGGTCAGGTCGGTCACCACGCAGCGGATGGCGGCCGCGTGCGCCCGATACACCTCCAGCGCCTCCACCCCGTCCCTGGCGGTCAAGAGCTCGAAGCCCAGGCACGCGATCAGGGCGCCGGTGGCCTCCAGCACGCCCGGATCGTCGTCCACGAGCAGCACGGTGCCCCCCGCCAGCGCCCGGATCCCCGGCTTCGCGGGTTCCGCCTCCGGCCTGCGGCCCTCGGCGTGGAGGGGCAGCAGCACCGTGAAGACGCTTCCCTGCCCCGGCCGGCTCTCCACCGTCATGGCGCCGCCGTGGGCCTGCACGATGCCCAGCGCCACGGGAAGCCCCAGCCCGCGCCCGGTGAAGCGGGTGCTGAAGAAGGGATCGAAGAGCCGCTCCATGTCCGCAGCCGCGATCCCGTGGCCACCGTCCTCCACCTCCAGGCAGGCGTAGGCTGCGGCCCCGGGCGTCCAGTCCACCGGAAGGCGCCGGGCCTCCGGCAGGGCCTCCGCGGAGCGGACTCCGAGCCGCACGCGCACCTCGCCCTCCCGGCCCTCCATGGCCTCCAGGGCGTTGCAGACCAGGCCCTGCAGCACCTGCTGGAGCTCCGGAGCGTGGGCCAGGACCCTCGGCCCAGGCGCGGGAAGCTCCCACGCCAGCCCCGCTCCTCCGGGCAGCTCCCGGAGCGCCGGCAGGCAGCCGAGGCAGACTTCCGAAAGATCCTGCGGCTCCCGCTCGCCGACGCCCTTCCCGAGGTAGGCCAGCATCAGGCGGCTCACCTCCCCGGCGCGCTCGGCGGCATGGCGGGCCTGGCGCAGCCGGGGGGCGGGATCCCCGCCCTCCGGCAGCAGGCTCAGCAGGTCCAGGTTCAGCAGCACGGACTGCAGGTGGTTGTTGAACAGGTGGGCGATGGCCCCGGCCATCCGCCCCAGGCTCTCGGCCTTCTCGAGCTGGCGGTTGCGGGCCTCCAGGGCCAGGCGCTCCGCCTCCTCCCGCTTCCGGGCCGTGACGTCGCGGATCACGCAGACGGCGTGCGGCGCGCGGTCGATGAGGAGGCGCCGGCCCGACACCAGGCCCACGAAGGTCTGGCCATCCCGGCGCCGGAACAGGTGCTCGCGCCCTTCGCAGGCGCCGGCCACCGCGAGCTCTCCCAGGAAGGCGGCCTCTTCCGCGGGCCGCTCCCAGAACTGGAAAGCGACCGCGGAAGGCTCCAGTGCCTCTGTGCGCGTGCAGCCCGTCAGGGCCAGGAATCCCTGGTTCACGTCCACCGGCAGGCCGTCCTCCAGGCGCAGGATCCGGGCGGCATCCGGCCCCGCGTTGAAGATGTGCCGGAGCTTCTCCTTCTCCTCGAGGTTCTCCAGGCTGAGGCGCTGGTTCGCCATGAGCACCAGGCCGAAGGTCCAGAGGTTGCTGGTGACGATCGGCACGAGGAAGAGCCCGACCTGGATGGGCGCGTATTCCAGGTAGGAGGAGACGGGCCTGGCCACCAGGGTGTAGACGCAGACCAGCACCAGGAAGGCCCCGTGGAGCAGGAAGACCGCGCCGGTGAAGCGCAGGGCCGCCACCCGCGCGCAGCGCCGCCCCTCGGCGAAGAGCTGGTACGCCGTCAGGAAGGAGCAGGCCGCCACCACCGCGGACACCGTGACGGTCCGGGCCACGAGGCTGTCCTGGACGAATAGGAAGTGGTAGTAGGCGACCAGGAAGACTCCGTAGCCGCCCAGAAGGGAGGCCCACGCCACCCGCCGCCCCAGGAAGTGGAGCACCCCGACGAGGATGAGGATGCGCCCGAGCACCACCGCCGGATTCCCGATGAAGGCCAGGTTCGGCAGGCCCGGCACAAGACCCGACACCAGCAGGAGGTAGCCGGAGGCCAGGCTGGCCGATCCCGCCAGCCACCAGCCCACCCCCCTGCCGCCACGCTGCACCGTGTACTGGACCAGGAAGGCCAGCACCTGCGCGAGATAGGTCAACCCGAGAACGAGCCCCAGGGTGGGCAAATCGCATTTCATCGCATCCGTCCCCGGGAAGCCCCTTCCCCTTCAGCGTGCGCGGCCCCTCCGCCCCCCGTCAATACGGCCGGTGGAGAGAGGCTGCGGGCGCCCCGGATCCCCACGCCCGGGGAATCTAGTCCCATCCCCCGCGGCGGGCCTGCTTGCGGGCGCTGGTGGCGCGCTTGGCCTCGAGGCGGCGCGCCTGGCTCCCGCGGGTGGGCTGGGTGGCCTGGCGGATGACGGGGCGCTCCAGGGCGGCTTCGAGGACGCGCAGCGCCTTGCGCCGCGCGTCCTCGAGGTTCAGGGACTGGTCCCGGGTGCGCCCGC
>CAXYVC010000024.1:0-27134 GCA_964292295.1 uncultured bacterium | reverse complement strand
CCGTGCGTCCGTCCTCGCCCCGCTCCCCCCCTTCGCGTTGCCCGCCTGTACGGCCCCGGCCGCGCCGACCCCGCCCCCCACCCCGGACGCCTCGGTCCCCGCCTCGCCTCCCCCGACGGCCGCGTCGCCGACCGCTTCCCCCTCCGCCGACGGATCGCCTGCCTCGGCCGCCCCGGCCGGGGAGGCGTCCACGCTCCGCGTGCCCCAGGACGTGGTCGAGCGGGTCCGTGCCGTGTGCGCGCCCGGGCCGGGGAAGACGGTCGAGGACCTCCCCGACATCCCCATCCCGGCAGTGGGCGTGGAGGGCACCAGCGTCCCCGCCGCACGCGCGGGGTGGAGCGAGGTCGAGCCCCCCCAGGTGCCGGCAGTGCGGACCCCCGCCACGGCCGCCGAGGCCGGCTGCGTCGTGCGCCACGACGCCCCGGCCGGCTGCCTGGCGAAGATCGAGTTCTCCCCGGCCTGGATCCCCGCGGTGCGCGTGCCCGGTTTCCGGGTCGTCCAGCCCAACGGCACGGTCAAGGAGGTGCCGGGCCGCGAGGTCGAGGCCCGGGTCGTCGAGGCGGGTCGGTGGAACAGAAGTGCCAGATCGTGCGCGAGACCTCGACCAGCGGGGTCATCCGCAGCGGGCTCATCCGCAGCGGCCTGATCCGCTCGGGCGCCATCCGCAGCGCAGCCGTGGAGGGCCGCGAGAGCGTCCCGGCCGCGTCGGTCCCCTCCATGAGTGTCCCGGCGGTGTCCTTGCCCTCGCAGTCGGTGCCCGCCGAGTCGCTGCCCTACGAGCGTCTCTCCGAGGGCGTGGACGCTGCTCGCGGGAGCGAGACGGTCTCTTACCAGGCCTCCGAGAGCGTCCTGTTCGCGTACAACGAGTCCGTGCTGCTGCCCGCGGCCGGCGAGACCCTGGATGCGATCCTGGCCGATGCCCGCGCGAAGGGCTTCAACGGCCCCGTGAAGGTGGAGGGCCACACCGACGACACCGGCCCGGACGCGGGCAACCAGGCACTGTCCGAGGCCAAGGCCGGCGCCGGCCAGACCAAGCGCGTGCTAAGAGACGCCATGCAGGGCATCATGCCCGATTCCATCCGTCTCAGACGCAGCAAGATCGGACTCAACTCGCCGTTCATCGACTGGTTCAATGGCGGGCTCAGAGCCCTTTTGAAAACCGTGGTCGAGCATCCATTATGGCTTGATAACCCCAACTGGAACGGCCGCGAACTCGCCCAAAACATCCTTGCCAAATCCGAGGCCCGGGCCTGGCGCACCAGCGACTGGGGCACCTGCATGGAAATCTGGACCTTGATCGACGTGGTCCTGTGGCAACTGCTGTTCGTCGAAGGCGATGCCGAGGCGCTCCTGGCCCAGACTACCGAGGTGGCATCATGAAACTTCTCCAGCTGCACTCCATCGACCAGAACATCCTGGCCGCGTTCGACCCGGCCTTTACCGGCTACGAGGCCATTGCGTCAGAATTATCCAGACTCGATCCGGCGCGGCTCGTCGCCGACTACAGCACGAATTTCGAGGCCCGGGTCTTGCCCGCCAACAGCCTGGCGGCCATCAATGCATGGGCCCATGAGCACGGCATTAGCGAGCCGGCCGGCGACCAAGAGCTCATGGCCTGCCTGAAACGGATGATCGATGATTTCGCTCCCGACATCCTGCTGGTCGACGACCCGCTCAATTTCGGCGGAACTTTCGTCAACGGTCTCGAAAACAGGCCGCGCCTTCTGATCGGCTGGCTCGGCAGCCTGCCGCCGCGCGGCACGGATTTGGGCGCCTTCGACATGGTCCTGGCGACCTCCGAACTCGTCCAGGCCCAGGCCCGACGCTGCGGCGCGCCCCAGACAGCTGTCCTGCGACTAGGCTACCCCGACACAATCAAGCCCCACGGGCCGGAAGAGCCGCGCGAGCTGGACGTGATCTTCATTGGCGAGGTCGAACCCGGGCACAAACTAGCCCAGCAACTGGCCAAACTGTCCCAGGCCCCCATGCTGTGGCGCGGCGAGTTCGAGCAGGCCTATCGCATCAACACGCGCAATCCCCGGCAGCTGCCGACCGGTCTGAGCATGTACGACAGAGGCCCGGCAACGGGTCTGGAGCTGATCCATGCTTACGCCCAAAGCCGCATCGCCATCCATGCCGCCCACGACCTGGTCACGGCCGAGGCCGGACAGAACATCTTCCTGGCCGCGGGCTCGGGCGCGCTGATCCTGGCCGAGAAACGCGGATCGATAACCGACTTGTTCGATCCCGAAAGCGAAATGCTCACCTTCGACGACACCGACAGCCTCATCGATTCGATCTACGAAATGCTCGAAAACCCAGAAAGGCTCGTGACAATCGCCCGCGCCGGCCAAAAACGCTGTCTGCGCGAGCATTCGCTGCGCGCCAGAGCCCTTGAACTCGAACGCATCATCAACGAGCTGATCGCCCAACCCGGACGGATCGCAGCCCAGCTTCTGGCCGAGGGCGAAGACCTTTTCGGGCGGGGCGAACTGGCCCAAGCCCAGATCCTATTCGGAAAGGTCATGGTTCTCGATGCGCTCAATATCGATGCTCTGATCAATCTGGGCGTCACGGCCTGGCAGATGGGTGACCAGACCGGAGCCGTCGCCAATTTCAAAAAGGCCCTCGATCTTTCGCCCGGCCACAAAGACGCCATCCTCAACCTGGGCGAGGCCTACAAGGCCTTAGACATGAACATCGAGGCCGCCAGTATTTATAAAGCCTACCTTGCGAAGCACTCCGACACCGAGGTCCGGGCTGCGCTTGACGAAATCGCGCCACCACAGAAATCCATCCCAATAGCTACATCCGAACCCTGGCAGATCCTCGAACTTCTGCTCGGCACACATGTCGAACTCAACAAGCTCAATGAAATGCTTAGAAAAGCCGGCGGCAACCTAATAAGTCTGGTGCCCGAACTCGAACTTTGGCAACAGCGCCTTGCGGCCAACCGCCAACTGGGGCCGCTGGCCAATCTTATCAGTAGTCTCGATCCGTTACGGACGGCCCAGCTGCCCCAACGTTTCGAGCTGGGCCTGAGCTATTTCAAGACGCCGCTGGCTGAACTGCTCAACTGGCTGATCAAATCCAAGGAGAACACCAACTTCACCTACGACCTGAGCACGATGAACCGGGAGCACCTGGCCTGGTTCGTGGTGGGCGTCACCGGTTTGCCGGTCGCCCAGGCAAGGCAGTATCTGCGCGAAATCGAGGAAGACGAAGATCTCAAACAGCACGTGCGCCGCTACACTCTGGCTAGCCCAGAGCGCTACCAGGCCGACGAGGAAGCCCGCTACGGCCGGCGCATCGGCTGGTACGCCTTCGTGCGGGCGCTCAAGCCCCGGGTCGTGGTCGAAACCGGCGTGGACAAGGGCATCGGCACCTGCGTGCTGGCCGCCGCCCTGATGCGCAACGCGGCCGAGGGCTCGCCCGGCCTGGTCTACGGTCTGGACATCAACCCCCAGGCCGGCTTCCTGTTCAAGGAGCCCTACAGCCGCTACGGCCGGCTACTCATCGGCGACTCGCTGGCGACGCTTAAAGCCTTCGACCAGATCATCGATCTCTTCATTCACGACAGCAACCACGACCCGGTCTTCGAACGCAAGGAATTCGAGACCGTGCAGGCCAAGCTTGCGCCCGAGGCACTGATCCTGAGCGACAACGCCCATGTGACCGCCGAACTCTACAAGTACGCCGAAGAGACCGACCGCCAGTTCCTGTACTTCCAGGAAAAGCCGACCGACCATTTCTACCCCGGCGGCAGCATCGGCGCGGCCTTCTTCAAGCCGACCACAGCGCAAGCTGCGGCCAGGCCGGCCGCGACGGCCGCCACCTGCGAACAGCAGTACTATGACGAGGGCTACTTCGAATGGCAGAAGACCATCGGCCGTTTCGGCGGCCGCGCCAACCTCTTCAAGTTCGCTGACTTTGTCGAGGGTGACCCAAACCGGGTGGGCCTCGGGTGCGGCGCGGCGAGGAAGCCGCGGTCCAGGGCGAAGCGCCGGCGCTTTTCCAGGAGGCCGAAGGGGTGGCGGGTGCGCAGCTCCAGGGCGCGGGCCCGGAAGGGGCCCCGGCGCTCGGGCTGGACGTGGAGGCGCAAGCCCGGAGATGGGTCGCCCTCGCCGCCCGGGTAGAAGGCCGCTTCGTGGCGGGCTCCCTCCAGCTCCAGGTGCAGCTCCAGCGCCCGCGGCCGCCGGGGGGCGCCCTCCCGGAGGCGCAGGCGCAGGCTTCCCCGCGCCCGGGCGAAGAGGGGACCCGCCTCCTCCAGTTCCTCGGGCGCGAGGTGCTGGAGGGCGCGCATGCTGGCCCACCCGCTCACCAGGAGGAGGCCCGCCAGCAGGCTGAAGATGGCCAGCAGCAGGTTGTTCCCGGTGTGGAGGCCGAGCAGGCCGAGCAGGAGCAGGGCCGCCAGGACCTGAAGGCCCAGGGGGGTGACGGAGATCTGGAGCTGGCGGTCCTTCCAGAGGCGCATGGCGGGGTCCCGTCCCCACGATAGCCCGGGGCCTGCGAGAATGCCGCTGATTCCCCGGGATGCCCGATGCTGCGCGACCTCTTCCGAACCAAGACCCTGGAGCAGCTGCGCGCCTGCGCGGAGGCTCCGGAACACCAGCTCCGCAGGAAGCTCGGCACCTTCGACCTGACCATGTTCGGCATCGGCGCCATCATCGGTGCGGGCATCTTCAGCGCCATCGGCACCGCCGCGGCGGGCAACGCCGCGGACGGGCGCCTTCCCGCGGGGCCCGCGCTGGTGGTCAGCATCCTGCTGGTGGCGGTGGCCTGCGGCCTCACGGCCCTGGCGTACGCGGAGCTGGCGAGCATGATCCCCGTGTCGGGCTCGGCCTACACCTACACCTACGCCACCCTGGGCGAGTTGACGGCCTGGGTGATCGGCTGGGACCTGCTGCTGGAATACGCCGTGAGCAACGTGGCCGTGGCCATCTCCTGGGGCGACTACGTGCGGAGTTTCGTGGAGAGCGTCTTCCACGTGCACATCCCGGGCTGGCTGGCCATGGACCCCATGAGCGCCCTGCGCCTGGCGGACGGCGTGCCGGCCCTCGGGCTCTCGGGCCGCCTGCAGCTCCTGGAGCAGGCCCGGGCGGGTCTGGCGGACGGCGGCGCCAGCTTCGCGAACTGGGCGGTGCTGAAGGACGCGCCGCTGCTCTTCGGCTTTCCCCTGACCGTGAACCTGCTGGCGGTGCTCGTGACGGTGCTCGTCACCTGGCTGGTGTACGTGGGCATCCGGGAGAGCGCCCGGGCGAACGCGGTGATGGTCGTGGTGAAGGTCGCCATCCTGCTGGGCGTGGTGGCGCTGGGGGCCGCCTTCATCCGGGGCGAGCACTGGAAGCCCTTCGCCCCGGCGGGCTGGAAGGGCATCCAGGCGGGGGCGGCGATCATCTTCTTCGCCTTCATCGGCTTCGACGCCGTGTCCACCACCGCCGAGGAGTGCCGGGATCCCGGCCGCAGCCTGCCCCGGGGCATCCTCTATTCCCTGGGCATCTGCACCCTCGTCTACGCCGCCGTGGCCCTGGTGGTGACGGGGATGCTGCGGTACACCGACCTGGCGGGCAAGGCGGATCCGCTGGCCTACGTGTTCACCCGCAACGGCATGAACGCCGCGGCCGGCGTGATCAGCTTCGGCGCGGTGATCGCCACCACGGCGGCGCTGCTGGTCTACCAGGTGGGCCAGCCGCGCATCTTCATGTCCATGAGCCGGGATGGCCTGCTGGGGCCCTGGTTCGGTCGGGTGCATCCGAAGCACGGCACGCCCGGCAACGCCACGCTCCTCACGGGGGCGCTGGTGGCCCTTCCCGCGGCGCTGCTGAACATCGACGTGGTCGTGGAGCTCACCAACATCGGAACCCTCTTCGCGTTCGCCCTGGTGAGCACGGCGGTGATGGTGCTGCGGGTGCGCCGGCCCGAGGCGCCCCGGCGTTTCCGCGCGCCCTGGATCTGGGCCACGGGCCCCCTTGGCGTGGTGGCCTGCGCCTGGCTGGCCCTCGGCCTGCCGCGCCACACCTGGGAGCGCTTCTTCCTGTGGCTGGCGCTCGGGCTCCTGGTCTACGGGCTCTACGGGCACCGCAACAGCCGCCTGCATCGGGCCTGAACCCGGGCTGGACCCGGCGCCTCGGCTAGGCACCGCTCCACGGCGTTTGCTCCGCAAACGGCTTGGCCGCCATCGCATCCTCCGGGTTCAATGGTTGCGGGAGCACGCATGTTCACCGGCCTCATCCGACACCTCGGAACCCTGAAGGGGCGCACCGCGCGGCCCGGGGGTGCCCGCCTGCGCATCGCCGCCGAGCCCGAGCTGCTGGCGCGGGCCGAGCCCGGCGCGAGCATCGCCGTGAACGGCGCCTGCCTCACCGCGGTGAGCCGGGACGACCGGAGCTACGAGGCCGACCTCTCCGAGGAGACCCTCGCGCGCACCACGCTGGGGAGCCTTCCCTTCGGTGCGCTGCTGCACCTGGAGCCCGCCCTGCGGGTGGGGGAGGCCCTGGACGGCCACCTCGTGCAGGGCCATGTGGACGGCGTGGGCCGCCTGCTGGCGCGCACCGAGGGGGAGGGAGCCTGGCGCTTCGCCATGCCGCCGGAGCTGGCGCCCCTGGTCGCACCCAAGGGTTCCATCGCCGTGGATGGGATTTCCCTCACGGTGGTGGAGGCGGGGGCGGACTGGTTCAGTGTGGCCCTCATTCCGGAGACCGTGCGCCGCACCCGCCTGGCCGCCATGAAGGGGGGCGAGGCCGTGAACCTGGAAGCGGACGTGCTGGCCCGCTACGCGGCGCGGATCCTCGGGCGGGGGGACGCGGAGGCCCG
Source organism: uncultured bacterium (assembly GCA_964292295.1). Lineage (GTDB taxonomy): Bacteria > Acidobacteriota > Holophagae > Holophagales > Holophagaceae > CAXYVC01. The sequence goes on along the minus strand of CAXYVC010000024.1, from coordinate 20,321 downwards.
CCTGGCGGCCTTCGCCGCCCGCGGATGGGACTAGGCTGGAAGGCATGGCGAAGCCCACTCTTCCCTCCTCCCTGAAGCCGGACCTCCTGGAACGCCTGCGCGCGGGATTCGCGCCCTTCCCCCTCATCGAGGGCTGGGGGGTGGAGATCCTGGAGGTGGCGCCGGGCCGGGCGCGCATGGGCCTGAAGGCCGGGCCGCGCACCACGAATCTGGACGGCTTGCGGGTGAATGGCGGCATCCAGGCCACCTTCGCGGACATGGCCTGCGCCCTGGCGCTGGCGACGGCCTTCGACGGCGCCATGCCCTTCGTGACCTCGGATCTTCACATCCGCTACCTGGAGCCCGCGGCCGGGGACGTGGAGGCCGAGGCGGAACTGCTCCGTCTCTCCGGGCGCAGCGCCGTGACCGAGTGCCGCCTGCGCGTGGGGGGGGAGCTGGTGGCGCTGTGCACCTGCCAGTTCTCGGTGAAGCTTCCGCCGCGGGCCTGAAACCCGGTCAATTATTTTCCGCTTGTGAATTTGATTTTTTATTTATTTCTTGTCGTTTCCGCAAGGGAGTCCCGCGGCGGGTTGACAGGCCCAAAATGGCTTGGCAGCATACTTCTGGACCGCAGGGCGGGGTAGCTCGTGTCTTACGAAAATTTCATTCTTGAGGTGCGGGATCGGGTGGCCCTGGTGAAGGTGGCCCGACCCCAGGCCCTCAATGCCCTTTCCGCGTTCGTGCTGGCGGAAGGCCACCGCCTGCTGGACGCGCTGCAGGACCGTGCCGACGTCGGCGCCGTCGTCCTCACCGGCGAAGGGCGCGCCTTTGTGGCGGGGGCGGACATCGCGGAGATGAAGGGCCTCTCCGCGGACGAAGCGCGCCGATTCGGGCAGCTGGGTTCCCGGCTCTTCTGGAGGCTCGAGTGCCTTCCGCAGCCGGTGATCGCCGCGGTGAACGGCTTCGCCCTGGGCGGTGGCTGCGAGCTGGCCCTGGCCTGCGATCTTCGCCTGGCCAGCGAGAAGGCGAAGTTCGGCCAGCCGGAGGTGACCCTCGGCATCATCCCCGGCTTCTCGGGCACCCAGCGCCTGCCGCGCGTGGTGGGGGCGGCCAAGGCCAAGGAGCTGATCCTCACCGGCGCGGTGATCGATGCGGCGGAAGCGCTGCGCATCGGCCTCGTGTCGCGGGTGCTGCCCGCGGAGGAGCTGCTGCCCGCGTGCCTCGAGCTGGCCCGCCGCATCGCCGCCCAGCCGCGCCTGGCGGTGCAGTACGCCAAGGCGGCGGTGAATGGCGGTCTCGGAGCGGGCCTGGAGGCGGGCATGGCCCTGGAACAGGAACTCTTCGGCCTCTGTTTCGCGACGGAGGACCAGAAGGAAGGCATGGCGGCCTTCCTGGAAAAGCGGAGCCCCGCCTTCACGGGGCGCTAAACGGAGCGCCTGTTGGGGCGCCCTCTCGAGGAGCAGGCGATGAAGGTCATGGTGTTGGGCGCCGGGACGATGGGCTCCGGCATCGCGCAGGTCTTTGCCCAGGCCGGCCACGACGTGGTGCTGCGGGACCTGGAGATGTCCCGGGTGGAGGCGGGCCTGAAGGCCGTCGCCAGGAACCTCGGGCGCGCGGTGGCGAAGGGGGCCCTGACGGAGGAGGCCAAGGCGGAGATCCTCGGCCGTATCGCGCCCGCCACGGAGCTCCAGGCCGGGGCGGGCGCCGCCCTGGTGGTGGAGGCCGCCGTCGAGGACATGGCGGTGAAGACGAAGGTCTTCGCCGAGCTGGACGCCCTCTGCGGGCCCGATGCGATCCTCGCCACCAACACGTCCTCCCTGTCCATCACCCAGATCGCCGCGGCCACCCGCCGCCCCGATCGCGTGATCGGCCTGCACTTCTTCAACCCGGTGCCGGTCATGAAGCTGGTGGAGGTCATCAAGGGCATCGCCACCTCCGAGGCCACGCGGCGCACGGTGCTTGAGCTCTGCCCCGCCCTGGGCAAGACCACCGTGGAGGTGGAGGAGGCCCCCGGCTTCGTGGTGAACCGCATCCTCATCCCCATGATCAACGAGGGCATCGGCATCCTGGCGGACGGCGTGGCCAGTCCCGAGGACATCGACAACGCCATGAAGCTGGGCGCCAACCACCCCATCGGGCCCCTGGCCCTGGGCGACCTGGTGGGCCTGGACGTGTGCCTCGCCATCATGGAGGTGCTCTTCCGGGAGTTCGGGGACCCCAAGTACCGTCCGCACCCGCTGCTGCGGAAGATGGTCCGGGGCGGCCTGCTGGGCCGCAAGACCGGCCGCGGCTTCTACGACTATTCCGAAACCAAGTGACCCGCAGCGCGGGCAAGGAGAACGACCCATGGAACGCTCCCTCATCCGGCTCCGCATGAGCTCCCACGATGCCCACTACGGCGGCAACCTCGTCGACGGCGCCAAGATGCTCCAGCTCTTCGGCGACGTGGCCACGGAGCTGCTGATCATGCATGACGGCGACGAAGGCCTCTTCGCGGGCTACGAGAAGGTGGAATTCCTGGCCCCCGTCTTCGCGGGCGACTACATCGAGGCCACCGGCGAGATCACCCAGGTGGGCAACTCGTCCCGCAAGATGAGCTTCGAGGCCCGCAAGGTCATCGTCCCCCGCCCGGATCTGAACGACTCCGCCGCGGACGTCCTGGCCGAGCCCGTCGTGGTCTGCCGCGCCGTCGGCACCTGCGTGGTCCCCAAGGCCAAGCAGCGCAAGGCCTGATTCCAGAAGGCGGCGCCGGGACGGGCGTCGCCGCGTGCGCACCCAACGAGGTTAGACATGCACTTCCAGCTCGATCGCGAGCATAGGCTCGTTCTGCAGATGTACCGGGATTTCGCCCGGAACGAGGTGAAGCCCCTCGCCAAGGAGGTCGACGAACGGGAGGCCTTCCCGGTGGACACGGTGAGGAAGATGGCCCGCACGGGTTTCCTGGGGATCCCCTTCCCCAAGGAATACGGAGGGGCCGGGGGCGACAACCTGGCCTACACCATGGCCGTGGAAGAGCTCTCCAAGGTCTGCGGCACCACGGGCGTGATCCTCTCCGCCCACACGTCGCTCTGCGCCGCGCCGATCTTCGAGTTCGGCACCGAGGCGCAGAAGCAGGCGTACCTCGTGCCCCTCGCCAAGGGCGAGAAGCTCGGCGCCTTCGGCCTGACCGAGCCCAACGCGGGCACGGACGCGGCCGGCCAGCAGACCACCGCGGAGCTGATGGGCGACCACTACCTGGTGAACGGCAGCAAGATCTTCATCACCAACGCCGGCTATGCGGACGTCTACATCATCTTCGCCATGACCGACAAGGCGAAGGGCACGAAGGGCATCAGCGCCTTCATCCTGGACAAGGACATGCCCGGCTTCAGCATCGGCAAGAAGGAGGAGAAGATGGGCATCCGCGGCTCCTCCACCTGCGAGCTGATCTTCGAGAACGTGAAGGTGCCCGTGGGCAACCTGCTGGGGCAGGAGGGCAAGGGCTTCGGCATCGCCATGAAGACCCTCGACGGCGGCCGCATCGGCATTGCCGCCCAGGCGCTGGGCCTCGCCCAGGGCGCCATCGACGAGACGGTGGCCTACACCAAGGAACGCAAGCAGTTCGGGAAGGCCATCGCGCAGTTCCAGAACACCCAGTTCCAGCTCGCGGACATGCAGGCGCGGACCGACGCGGCGCGCCTGCTGGTCTACCGTGCCGCCTGCAGCAAGGACGCGAAGCTGCCCTACAGCGTGGAGGCGGCCATGGCCAAGCTCTTCGCCGCCGAGACGGCGATGGAGGTCACCACGAAGGCCGTGCAGCTCCACGGCGGCTACGGCTACACGCGGGAATACCCCGTGGAGCGGATGATGCGCGACGCCAAGATCACCGAGATCTACGAGGGCACCTCCGAGGTGCAGCGCATGGTCATCTCCGCCAGCATGCTTCGCTAGGAAAGGGTCAAGGACATGAAGATCGTCGTCTGCATGAAGCAGGTCCCGGACACGACGGAGGTGAAGATCAACCCCGTCACCGGAACCCTGATCCGCGAAGGCATTCCGAGCATCATCAACCCCGACGACAAGGCGGGCCTGGAGGCCGCACTGGTGCTGAAGGAGACCCAGGGCGCCGAGGTGACGGTGCTCACCATGGGCCCCCCCCAGGCGGACCTCGCCCTGCGGGAGGCGCTCGCCATGGGCGCCGACCGGGCCATCCTCCTTTCGGACGTCCGCTTCGGCGGCGCCGACACCTGGGCCACCTCCAGCACCCTGGCCGCGGCGCTGCGCAAGCTGGACTACGACCTGGTGATCTGCGGCCGCCAGGCCATCGACGGGGACACCGCGCAGGTGGGCCCCCAGATCGCGGAGCACCTGAAGCTGCCCCACGTCAGCTACGTGAGCGAGCTGGCCTGCGAGGGGAACGCGCTCGTGGTCAAGCGCGCCTTCGAGGACGGCTACCAGCGGATCCGCGTGAAGCTGCCCTGCCTCGTGACCGCCCTGAAGGACATGAACACGCCCCGCTACATGTCCGTCGCCGGCGTCTTCGGCGCCTTCAAGCAGGAGGTCACCGTGTGGGGCTTCGGCGACATCGAGGTGGACCCCGCCGACATCGGCCTGAAGGGCTCGCCCACCCGGGTGAAGAAGTCCTACACCAAGGGCACCAAGTCCGCGGGCAAGGTCTACGAGGTGGACCCCAAGGAAGGTGCCCGGATCATCGTCGAAGCCCTGAAAGAGAAATTCATCATCTAGGCCACGGAAGACACCATGAACATTTCTGACTACAAGGGCGTGATGGTCTTTGCCGAGCAGCGGGGCGGCGCCATCCAGAAGATCGCCTACGAACTGCTGGGGGTGGGCCGCGGCATCGCGGACACGCTGGAGGAGCCGCTGATCGCCGTGCTGATCGGCAGCGGTCTGGAGGAGGCCCAAGGGCGCGACCTCATCGCCCAGGGCGCGGACACGGTCCTCCTGGTGGACGACCCCGGGCTGGGCGTGTACATGACGGAGCCCTACACGAAGGCCCTCGTCCACGCCATCGAAGCCTGCAAGCCGGGCATCTGCTTCGTGGGGGCCACCACCATCGGCCGCGACCTGGCGCCCCGCGTCTCCGCGCGGGTGAAGACGGGCCTCACCGCCGACTGCACCTCCCTGGAGGTCGAGGACGGGAGCCGGAACCTGCTGATGACTCGCCCCGCCTTCGGCGGCAACATCATGGCGACCATCATCTGCCCCGAGCACCGGCCCCAGATGTCCACCGTGCGCCCCGGCGTGATGCGCAAGCTGGAGCGGGACGAGGCGCGCGCGGGCGAGATCCGCCGCCTGGACTTCGCGCTCGAGCCCGGGGACCTGAACGTGGAGATCCTGGAGGTCGTCACCGAGAAGGCCGCGAAGAAGAGCATCGAGGAGGCCAGCGTGCTGGTCTCCGGCGGCCGCGGCCTGGGGAACCCCGAGAACTTCAAGCAGCTGAAGGGCCTCGCGGAGGAGCTGGGCGGCATGGTCTCCGCCTCCCGGGCCCTCGTGGACGCCGGCTGGGTGGGCGCCGAGCGCCAGGTGGGCCAGACGGGCAAGACCGTGCGGCCCGACCTCTACATCGCCTGCGGCATCAGCGGCATGATCCAGCACATCGCGGGCATGGAGGACTCGGAGTTCATCGTGGCCATCAACAAGAAGCGCGATGCGCCGATCTTCGAGTACGCCGACCTGGGCATCGTCTGCGACGTGAACAAGCTGATCCCGGCCCTGGTGGAGGAGCTGAAGCAGGCGAAGACGGAGCACTAGCTCCGCGTTTCCTGTGGGAATGAGGCCGCGCGGGGGCTTCCCTGCGCGGCCTTTCCCGTTTGGGCTGGTGGCGCCTCGCCCCCGAAGGCTTTTGGTGCTTAGCTGGAACCAAGACATCCAGTCCATTGGGGGGCACGATGCACCACACCGTCATCACTGGCACCGGGCGCTACATTCCTTCCGTCGTGGTGCCGAACGCGGCCTTCCTGGAGCACCGCTTCCACGGCCCCGACCACCAGCCGCTGGACAAGCCCAACGAGACGATCCTGGAGCAGTTCGAGGCCATCACGGGCATCCGGGAGCGGCGCTACGCGCCCCCGGAGCTCGTGACCTCCGACATGGCCTTCCTGGCGGCGGAGGACGCGCTGGCCTCCTCGGGCACGGACCCGGAGTCCCTGGACTGCCTTCTCGTGGCCCACAACTTCGGAGACGTAGCCCACGGCACCCGCCATTCGGATTTCGTGCCCTCCCTCGCCTCCCGCGTGAAGCATCGGCTGCGCATCCGGAACCCTCGCACGGTGGCCATGGACGTGGTCTTCGGGTGCCCGGGCTGGCTGCAGGGCGTGATCCTGGCGGACGGCATGATCCGCTGCGGGGACGTGCGGCGGGCGCTCGTCATCGGCGCCGACACCCTCTCGCGGATCTCCGATCCCCACGATCGGGACAGCCTGATCTACGCGGACGGGGCGGGCGCCACCCTGCTCGAGGCGCGCGAGACGCCTGCGGGCCTGCTGGCCCACGCGGTGCGCTCGGATACCTACGAGCACGGCCGGATGCTGCTCATGGGGCCCTCGTACAAGGAGGGCGCCTTCCTCGATGCCCTCTTCCTGAAGATGGAGGGGCGCAAGCTCTACAAATACGCCCTCGGCCACGTGGCCGCGGCCATCCAGGGCTGCCTGGACCAGGCCGGCGTGCCCCTCCGGGACGTGGCGAAGGTGCTCATCCACCAGGCGAACGGGAAGATGGACGAGGCCATCCTCGAGGCCCTCTACCGCCAGGCTGGGCTGGGGGCGCCGCCGGAGGGCGTGATGCCCATGACGATCTCCTGGCTGGGGAACAGCTCGGTGGCCACGATCCCCACCCTGCTGGACCTCCTCCGCAAGGGAGAGCTCGAGGGGCACGCCCTCCGCCCCGGCGATACGGTGGTCTTCGCTTCCGTGGGGGCGGGCATGAACATCAACGCCGTGGTGTACCGCCTTCCGGACTGAGGCCTACAGCGCGGCCCAGGCGGCGAGGATCTCCTGGGCCTGGCGCAGGGGCGCCAGGTCGCCGGGAACGGCGGGCAGCAGGACGCAGCCGTCGGGCGTGAGCTGGGCGTCCTTGCGGGCGCGCACCCAGTCCAGCAGCTTGCCGGGGTCCAGGGGCGTCTGGGGGCTCACGCGCAGCCTCAGGCGGCCCTTGTCCAGGCCCGCCTCGCTCACGGCGAGGGCCTGGGCGGCCATGCGCACCTTGAGGAGTTCGAAGAAGCGCGGGCTCTCCGCGTCCTCCTCGGGGGAGGGGCCGAAGCGGTCCTCCAGTTCCAGGCGGTAGAGCTCCAGCTCCCGCTCCGTGCGCAGGCGCGAGGCGCGCTTGTAGGCGACCAGGCGCTCGCTGGCCTGGTCGATCCATCGCCGTCCCAGCTGCGGGCTGCCCCCGAAGGCGAGCTTCACCTCGAAGGTGCCGCTGGGCTGGCCCTGGAGTTCCTGCAGGGTCTCCTCCAGCAGCTTCAGGTACAGCTCGAAGCCGATGTCGTGGATCTGGCCCGACTGCTCGCCCCCCAGCAGGTTGCCCGCGCCGCGGATCTCCAGGTCCATGGCCGCCACCCGGAAGCCCGATCCCAGCTCGCTGAAATCCTCGAGGGCCTGCAGGCGCTTGCGGGCGTCCTCGCTGATCTCGCCCTTGCCGGGGATCAGCAGGTAGGCGTAGGCGGGCACGTCGCTGCGCCCCACGCGGCCGCGCAGCTGGTAGAGCTGGCTGAGGCCGAAGGCGTCCGCCCGGTGCACGATCAGCGTGTTGGCGTTGGGAACGTCCAGGCCGTTCTCCACGATGGTGGTGGCCACGAGCACGTCCACCCGGCCCTCCATGAAGCCCAGCATGGCGTGCTCCAGGGCGGCCTCGGTCATCTGCCCGTGGGCCACGGCCACGCGGGCGTCCGGCACCAGCTCGCGCACCCGCGCGGAGATGCTGTCGATGCTCTCCACGCGGTTGTGCACCACGTACACCTGGCCGCCGCGCCGCAGCTCGAACTGGATCGCGGTGGCCACCAGCTCGTCGGACCAGGGCGCGACCACCGTCTCGATGGCCAGGCGGTTCTTGGGGGGCGTCTCGATGAGGCTGATCTCGCGGAGCCCCGTGAGGCTCATGTGGAGCGTGCGCGGGATGGGCGTGGCGCTCATGGCCAGCACGTCGAGGTTGGCGCGCAGCTTCTTGAGCTTCTCCTTGTGGGCCACGCCGAAGCGCTGCTCCTCGTCGATGACGACGAGGCCCAGGTCGTGCCAGCGCAGCTTGGCGCCGAGGATCTGGTGGGTTCCCACCACGATCTCCACGGTGCCGCGCTCCACCTCCTCGTGGATGCGCTTGGCCTCCTTGGCGTCCACGAAGCGGTTGAGCATCTCCACGCGCACGGGGAAGCCGGCGAAGCGCTCCCGGAAGGTGCGGGCGTGCTGGAAGCAGAGCACGGTGGTGGGGCAGAGCACCGCCACCTGCTTGCCGTCCAGGGCGGCCTTGGCGGCGGCGCGCATGGCCACCTCGGTCTTGCCGAAGCCCACGTCCCCGCAGAGCAGGCGGTCCATGGGGCGCTCCGATTCCAGGTCCGCCTTCACGGCGGCGATGGCCTCCACCTGGTCCGGCGTGGGCTCGAAGGGGAAGCTGGCGTCGAAGGCGGCCATCTCGGGGCCGTCCTCGGCGAAGCGGTGGCCCTTCTCCAGCTTGCGCTTGGCGTACAGCTTCAGCAGTTCCTCCGCCATGTCGCGGATGGCCTTCTTGGCCTTGCGCTTCACCTTCACCCAGGAGGCCCCGCCCAGCTTGTCCAGGGGCGGCAGCGCGCCGTCCGGCGCCACGTAGCGCTGCAGGAGGTCGGCCCGGTCCAGGCTCACGTTGAGCTGGCCACCGTCGGCGTAGCGCAGCGTGAGCACGTCCTGCTCCTCGCCGCCCACGTGGAGGGTGTGGAAGCCCGTGAACTCGCCGATGCCGTGGTCCAGGTGCACCACCCGGTCGCCGGGCTTCAGGTCGCGCAGGTCGCTCATGAAGGCCGCGGCGCGGCTCTTGCTCGGCTTGGCCTGCACGGCGCGGCGCCCGAAGACCTCGCGCTCCGTGAGCACCAGGAGCTTCGGCTCCTTCAGGAACACGCCCCCGGTGAGGGCCAGGTGCAGGCTGCGGCAGCCCGCCTGGGTGCCTTCGGCCTTTGGCAGCTCGTAGTCCCGGAGCACCTCGTCCAGGCGGTCGCGCATGCCCGAGGTGGAGCCCGCCAGGAAGACCCGGTGCCCCGAAAGCGCCAGTTCCTTCAGGTGCTCGCCCAGCTCGCCCAGGCGCCCCTGGAACTCCCGGGGGGGCTGGGCCTGGAGGGGCACGCTGGCCTCGCTCTGCCACTCGGTGAGCAGCAGGGTGGTGCGGCTCGGGTCCGAGGCCAGGAAGCGGTCCTCGAAGGCGGGGCACACCACGCCGCCCCGGCGCAGCACGGCCAGGCCCTCCTCGATGCGCGCGCGCTCGCGCTCGCGGACGGCGTCGGCCCAGGCATCCTCCAGCTTCAGGCGCAGGCAGGGCGCCACCCCGTGGGCGAGCTGCCCCTTGGGGTAGGACAGCAGGGGGAAGAAGAGCTCCTCGCCGGGGAAGTGGCCGTGGGTCTTCAGCCGCGTGCGGCGGAACTCCAGGTCGTCGGCGGGCTCGGGGGTGAGGTGGGCGCGGGATTCCACCGCGGCCATCAGGGCCTCCGGGCGCCGGTCGCCCTCGGTGCGCGGGTAGAGCGTGAGGGCCTCCAGCATCTCTCCGGTGCGCCGCTGGGTGTCGGGATCGAAGGGCGCCAGGCGCTCCAGCTCGTCGCCGAAGAACTCCAGGCGCAGCGGGCTCTCCAGGTGGTCGGGCCACAGGTCCACCACGAGGCCGCGGGCGCTGAACTCCCCGGGCTCCCCGGCCTGCTCGGTGCGGCGGTAGCCCAGGTCCACCAGGGTCTCCAGCAGCAGTTCCCGGGGCACCTCGGCGCCCTGGTGGAGCTGCAGCGCGCGCTTCTGGAAGAGGCTCGGGTGCGGCAGCTGCTCGCCGGCGGGCAGGGGGCCGGGCACGGGCACCTGGGCGCGGGGCTCCAGCAGGCCCACGAGGGTGGCGAGGCGCTCCTTCAGCACCAGCCCCGGCGGGCTGCTCTCGCCGCCCGCGTAGGGGGCCATGCCGGGGAAGTGGGCCACCCGCGCCTCGGGCAGCAGCACGGCCAGGTCCCGCGCCAGGGCTTCCGCATCGGCCTCGGTGGGCGTGTCGATCCAGAGGGGGCGCAGGCGGCCGCCCTCGGTGGCCCAGCGGGCCAGCAGCAGGGCCAGGCCCGGCACGGAGGTCCAGCGCAGCCGGGCGCCCTCCGCCAGGGCGGCGGCGGGTGCGTCCAGGAGGCGCAGGAGGTCGTTCAGCGCGGCGCGATCGCGGGACTCCATAGGAGCTCCAGTGTGACGGAAGCCGGGCGCGTCCACGTCACAATGGATCCATGGCGCTGGCGGAGGAGATCGCGGTCCTGGAGGGCTGCCTGGAGGCGGGGGACTGGCCGGCGGTGGAGGCGGGGCTGGAGGCCCTGCGGACGCGCTTCCGGGCGGGGCGCGCGGGCTTCGACCCGGGGGCGGTGGCCCGCCTGCGCCTGCTCTCCGAGGGCCTGAAGCTGCGCCGGGCGCTGAAGGAGGCCTTCGGCTTCTCCGCCTTCCGCCCGGGCCAGGAGGCGGTGATCCGCGCGGTGCTGGCGGGCCGGGACGCCCTGGCGGTGCTGCCCACCGGGGGCGGCAAGAGCCTGCTCTACCAGCTGCCGGCCCGGGTGCTGGGGGGCACCACCCTGGTGGTGTCGCCCCTCATCGCCCTCATGAAGGACCAGGTGGACGCTCTGGAAGAGGCCGGACTCCGCGCCACCTTCCTGAACTCCAGCCTGGACGCCGCTGCGCGCCGGGAGCGCCTGCGCCGCCTGCAGGCCGGGGACTATGAGCTGGTGTACGCCGCCCCGGAGGGCCTGGACGCGTACCTGGCGGAGCTGCTGGAACGGGTGGACCTGCGCCTGCTCGCGGTGGACGAGGCCCACTGCATCAGCCAGTGGGGCCACGACTTCCGCCCCAGCTACCGCAACCTCGCGGGCCTGAAGGCCCGCTTCAGGGGCCTGCCGGTGCTGGCGCTCACCGCTACGGCCACGGAGGGCGTGGCCCAGGACATCGTGGCCCAGCTGGGCATGCAGGAACCCTTCCGCTTCCGGGGCAGCTTCTTTCGGCCCAACCTGCGCCTCAGCGCGGTGCGGAAGGGCGGCGAGGGGCCGCCCGTGGGCGAGGCCATCCGGCGCCTCGTGGCCGCCCGACCCGGCGAGAGCGGCATCGTGTACTGCCTCAGCCGCAAGGCCACCGAGTCCACCGCGGCGCTGCTCGCGCGGGATGGCGTGCGCGCGAAGGCCTACCACGCGGGCCTGGAGGCGGCCGAGCGGGAGGCGGTGCAGGAGGCCTTCCGGAAGGACGACGTGGACGTGGTGGTGGCCACCCTGGCCTTCGGCATGGGCATCGACAAGAGCGACGTGCGCTACGTCATCCACCGGGACATGCCCAAGAGCGTGGAGGGCTACGCCCAGGAGGTGGGCCGCGCGGGCCGCGACGGCGAGCCCGCCGACTGCGTGCTCTTCTATGCCTGGGCCGACGTCATGAGCCTGGACCGCTTCACGGAGGATCTGGACGGGGATCTGGCCGCCCAGCAGCGCGCCCAGATCCGCGCCATGTTCGCCTTTGCCGAAGGGCAGGCCTGTCGCCATCGGGCGCTGGCCCGGCACTTCGGCGAGGCCATCGAGGCCTGCGGCGCGAGCTGCGATGTCTGCTCCGGCCGGGACGTGCTGGCCGAGGCGCCCCGGCGCGCGAAGGCGGTCCGCCTGAAGGGCGCGGCGCTGCCCCAGGCGGAGGCCCTGCCCGACGACGCGGAGGAGGCGCTCTTCCATCAGCTGCGCACCCTCCGCAAGACGCTGGCCGACGCCCGGGGCGTGCCGCCCTACGTCGTCTTCACCGACGCCACGCTGCGGGCCATGGTGCGCTTCCGCCCCCGCACCGAGGAGCACTTCCTCGCCCTGAGCGGCGTGGGGCTCCGGAAGATGGAGCTGTACGGGAAGGCCTTCCTGGGCCTGCTGCGCGAGGCCTGAGCCCGGTACGGAAAACGCGGGCCCGGGGGGCCGGCGTCCTTGGGCGTGTGCGGGGCTCAGTGCTTGTTGGGCTGCTCCAGCCCGTAGCCCTTGGCCTTGTCCTCCTTGAGGAGGAGGAAGCCCAGGACGATGGCGGAAAGGCCCAGGGCCACGAAGACCAGCATGGGCTTCGTGTAGTTGTAGACGGCGGTGGTGTCGCCGGCGGCGATCTTCGCGGTGACGCCGGGGTTCACCTTCTCCAGCACGAGGCCCACCAGGCCGGGGAAGATGCCCAGGCCCCAGTTCTGGATGAGGAACACGAGGCCGTAGGCGGAACCCAGGTAGCGCTCCTCCACGATCTTGGGGATGGAGGGCCACATGGAGGCGGGCACCAGGGAGAAGGCCACGCCCAGCACCACGATGGCGGCCACGGCCAGGGGCACGCTCAGGGGCGCCAGGGCGAAGGTGAGGTGGGCCAGGGTCATGAGGCCCGCGCCCAGGATCATCATGGAGGCGCCCTTCCCCTTGGTGTCCAGGTAGTTGCCGAGGATGGGCGTCAGGATGATGGTGCCCACGGGCAGCAGGCCCGCGATCATGCCGCCGGCGCTGGCGCTGATGCCGAGCTTGCTCTGCATCATGTTCACGGCGTATTTCAGGAAGGGAAAGACGCCGGAATAGAAGAGCACGCAGAGCAGGCTGACGAGCCAGAAACCCTTGTTGCTGAGGATCTTGCCCAGGTCGCTGAAGCGGAAGGCCTCCTCTTCGCTGCTGCCGGCCTCGCCCGCGCCCTCCTGGGCGTCCAGCTTCTTGTCCAGGAAGGTGTAGCTGAGGAAGGTCATGAAGCCGATGCAGAGCAGCGCCACGCCGAACATCACGGGCCGCATCAGGTGGCCCTGGGGCACGCCCTCCTTCAGGCCGGCCATGGGGGCGGAGAAGAAGAAGGCGATGGAGGCGCCCAGGCGGGCCGTGGCCATCTCCATGCCCATGGCGAGGGCCAGTTCCTTGCCCTTGAACCACTTCACGATGGCCTTGGACACGGTGATGCCGAGCATCTCCACGCCGATGCCGAAGATCGCGTAGCCCAGCGCCGCCAGCTTGGTGGAGGCGGGCATGGAGGTGAGGAAGGAGTTGAAGAAGGCGTGGCCGGGGCCGCCGGCGTTGAAGGTCTCGCTCAGGCCGTACATCTTCACGCTGGCGCCCAGGACCATGACCGCCGCGGCGGTGAGGCCCGTGAAGCGGATGCCCAGCTTGTCCAGGATGATGCCGGAGATGAGCAGGAAGCCGGCCATGTTCAGCCAGTACTCGGAGCCGGAGAAGAAGCCGTAGTTGCCGGGCGTCCAGTGGAGCTGGGTCTGCACCAGCTCCTGCAGGGGGGCGATCATGTCCACGACGTAGTAGCCCGCCAGCATGCTGAAGGCGACGAGCATGAGCGCGGTCCAGCGCATTGCTTTGGACTCGCGCAGGGATTCTCGGATCTGTTCGACCATGGCGTTCCGCCGTGAAGAAGCCGTCGCAGGCAGGTGGGACGGCATGGGTTGAAGGAAAGGCGCGGCCCCGCGGGGCTCCAGGCTGTGGACCCTCTAGACTACCCAGGAGCTCCGGAGACCTGGATCGAAATGTCACGCCTTGGTCCGTCCGGTCCTGGGCTGACTTCAATACGTTCCCGCGCCGTCTTCCGGCGGCTTGGCAAAAACGGTGCGCCTCTGGGGCTTCCCTCGCCCCCGCGCGCCGGGGCATCCTGGGGCATGCATCCGCTCCTGATCCTGCCCGCGCTCGTCCAGCCCGCCCCCGCGGCCGTGCCGCCCCCTCCCGCGTGCACGCTTCCCGCCGAGCTGCAGGTGAAGGAGGGCAGCGCCGCCTTCGTGCCCTTCGACCAGGTGGCCTTCGAGCTTCCGGGAGGGCGGGGCCGCAGCGTGGTGGAGGGGCCCGCCTGGCGGTTCGCCCTGGAGGCCGCCGAGGGGCGGCGGGGGCCGAGCACCCTGCTCCAGTGGCTCAAGCCCGCGCTGGAGGCGGCGGGCTGGACCTGGGTGTGGGAGCAGCGGGGGGTGGCGCGCCTGGAAGGGAAGGGCCCCGAAGCCTGGCTGCGCGTGAGCCCCGGCGGCAGCGGCGAGCTGGCGGTGGTGCTGGTGCAGCGCGGCGAGCCCCGGCGCCTGGAACTGACGTCGCCCGGCCCCCAGGTGGCGCCCCCCCCCCCGCCGGGCCGGGACCTCCCCTTCCCGCCCCCCTCGCCGGGGGCGGTGCTGCTGGGCTGCGTGGGTTCGGCCGGGCCCGTGGGGGTGGTCTTCCCGGACGGCCGCCAGGCGATCCAGATCGTCAACTTCATCGAGAAGCAGTACGCGCTGGCCGCGCCCCCTTCGGCTCACGAGTTCACCTTCGCCTACCGGCGGGCCCTGGAGGCGGCGGGCTGGGAGATCGAGGGCAACTTCAAGGGCGCCCTGATCCAGATCCAGGCCCTCTACCGCAAGGACGGGCGGGACCTCCGCGCCACCCTGCGCCTGGCGGAGGACGCCATGTCCGTCGCCGTGGCCGACGTGGGCGCCCAGCTCGCGGGGCGCTGAACCCGGGGCGTCCTCCGTCCGCTTCAGGAGCTTGGGGCTCAGCGCCGGTGGGGCGAGGCGTGGCAGTCGGTGCAGGTGCGGCCGGGCTCCAGATGGACGGCGCAGGCGGGGGTGGGCTTCGCCGGAGGGGCTGCATCCGCGCCGTGGCAGCGCAGGCAGTTGGCCTGCAGCACCCGGGTGCCCGCTTCCCCCAGGCGCGGGGTGCGGTCCGGGGCCAGGAGGGCGACGGCGGCGTGGCGCAGGCCGTCCGCGGCGCCGAAGACCCCTGCCTTGATCCGGTTCTCGTGGGGCAGGTGGCAGTCTGTGCAGCTCGCGGCCTTGGCGTGGGTGCTGGCCTTCCATGCCTCCGCGTGGCCGCGCATGGCGTGGCAGGCCGTGCAGTTGCCGGCCTCGGGTGCCTTGGTGCCGGTTGGTCC
Organism: uncultured bacterium; assembly: GCA_964292295.1. Classification (GTDB taxonomy): domain Bacteria; phylum Acidobacteriota; class Holophagae; order Holophagales; family Holophagaceae; genus CAXYVC01. Next base: position 5,310 of record CAXYVC010000024.1, on the reverse strand, counting down.
CTGCCAGGCCAGGCTGAGGCCCAGGAGGAGGGCGCAGGCGGCCAAGGCCGGAAGCGGCCCCTTTCCCTTCACAGGGGGCCCCGGCGCCGGAGCAGGCGTCCCGTCACCTCCAGCGCGCCCTCCTCCTGGAGGCTCCGCAGGCTGCGGGAGAGCGTCTCGGGCGTCATGCCCAGCTGGGCGGCCAAGGCCTTCTTGGGCATCTGGAGTTGCAGGGTGCTCCCGGGCGCGGGGAGCTGCTGGCGCAACCAGGCGCGCAGGCGGTCTCCGCTGGGGGTGCCGGAGAGCTCCTGCACCTTGCGGGTGAGCCTGCGCAGCCAGACCGCCTGGGCGTGGATCACCGCCATGGCGAGGGCGGGGTCCTCCCGCAGGGCCCCGAGGAAGCGCGCCTTGGGGAAGTGCACCACGCGGCTGGGCTTCAGGGCGGTGGCGGTGGCCGGGAAGGCCTCGTCCCCGAACATGGCCGCCTCCGCAAAGGAGGCCACGGGCAGCACCACCGCCAGGGTGGGGTGGGCGCTGGGGGCATCGCCGGCGCGGGTGAGCTGGATGGCGCCCTCCACGAGCACGTAGAAGCCCGTGCAGGGATCCTCCTCGTGGAAGAGCACTTGCTGGGCCTCCAGGCTCCGGGTGCCTGCGATGGCCTCCAGCGCGGCGCGCTGAGCGGGGCTCAAGGAGGCGAAGAGGGGGGCCTGGTACCAGGCGGGGATGCCCATGGGGACCTCAGAAGCAGGTGCGCAGGGCGCCGAGGACGGCGCCTTCCGCGTCGATTTCGAAGAGCAGGGGCCATCGGTCGAAGGTGGTGCAGGGGTGGCTCACCTGGAGGGCCACCCGGTCTCCCGGCTTGAGCGGCGCGTCGGGGGGGAGCTCGAGCTTCGCGTGCTGGTCGTGGAGGGCGGTGACGCGCCAGGTGTCGGGGCATGGCTCCGGGGCGTGCGTTCCTTCCGGGATCCAGCGGCCGGGCTTCGGCAGGCCCAGGTCGTGGGAGAGGTCGCGCTTGCCCGCGTCCAGGAAGGCGAGGTCCGGCTCGGGGCGGGAGAGCACGCGGGTCCAGACCTCCAGGGCGGGCTCGAGGCTGCCCTCGGGCCTCCAGGCCGCGTCCAGGCGGCCCTCCAGACGGGCCAGCAGGCGCTGGTAGTGGCCCGCGTCGTGGGCGAGGTAGCAGCCGCTGCGCAGCAGCACGCGGCTGGGCGCCCGGAGGCCGGCGCCCCCCAGCTCCCGAGCGACGAGGTCGAAATACGCGCTGCCCCCCGCGGAGAGGAGGATCTCCTCCGTCTCGAACAGCCCTTCCGCCTCGCAGGCGCGGGCCAGGGCGGCCAGCTCCCGCAGCCAGGCCTCCACGGCCCGGCGGTCCCCGTCCGCATCCGGCGAGGCGAGGATGCCCTCGTAGCAGGCCACGCCCCGCAGGCGCAGGCGGGGGCTGGCCTTCACCGCGCGGGCCGCCGCCAGGGCCGCGTCCCGGTCCCGGGCGCCGCAGCGCCCTCCGGGCACGCCCGTCTCCACCAGCACCTGCAGCGGGCGGGCGGCGCGCCAGTGGCGGTCGAGCAGGGCGACGCCCTCCGGGCTGTCGGCGAAGAGGGTGAGGCCCCGCTCCGCGGCCTCGTCCAGGGCGTGGCCGAGGCCGCGGAGGGACGGAGGGTCCACCACCTCATTGGCCAGGAGCACCCGCGGCACGCCGTGGGCGAAGGCCACGCGCGCCTGCTGGGGCGTGGCCAGCGTCAGGCCCCAGGCGCCCTCCGCCAGCTGGCGGTGGAAGAGCTGGGGGGCCATCGTCGTCTTGCCGTGGGGGCAGAGGCTCGCGCCGCTGGCGGCCAGGAAGGCCCGCATCCACCGGGCGTTGTGGGCCAGCCGCTCCCGGCGCAGCACGGCCACGGGGCTGCCCAGGTCGCCCCGGAAGAGGTTCCAGCCCGCGGCGCCCACCTCCCCGAGGGGGATCCCGGGGTGCTCCGGGGGGAAGCCCTTCCAGGTGGGATCCAGCCGCTGGGAGAGGAGGGGGGCGAGGGCGTCGGGCCGCATGCCTTCCACCATGCCGGGCTCTTGACGGCCGTCAAGGCGCGGCCCGGGAGGAGGGGCATGCTGAAGGACCAGGAGGTGTTTCGTGTTCGCACCCATCACGCAGCTGTCCGAGGCCCTGCCCCTGGGGGCTGGGGCCATCGCCTCGAAGCCTCTGGTCGACCTGCCCGGCGACCTGAAGCTGGTGCTCTTCGCCATGGACGAGGGCCAGGAGATCAGCGCCCACAGCGCGCCCTTTCCCGCCACGGTGCTCTGCGTCGCGGGGCGCCTGGAGGTGATGGTGGCGGGGGCCTGGTCCACCCTGGGCCCCGGCGGGCGCATGGACCTTCCCCAGGGTGTGCCCCACGGCGTGCGCGCCCTGGAACCCAGCCACTGGCTGCTGACGATGCTGCGGGGGAGCGCGGCGAACGCGGGCTAGAATGGCCGGACACTCCCGCGCGAGGTCCGGATGGTTCCCAAGATCCTAGGTGCCCTGCCGCCCCAGGCGGCCCAGATCCTGCTGGTGCTGGGGCTCTCCTTCCTCATCGGGCTCGAGCGGGAGAGCCTCAAGCGGGAGGGGCGGCGCACCTTCGGCGGCATCCGCACCTTTCCCCTGATCGGTCTGCTGGGGTACGCGGTGGCCTTCCTGGGCGGGGGGCACCCCATGGCCTCCATCGCGGGCTTCGCCGTGGTGGGCGGGTTCATGCTGGTCTCGTACTGGTTCAAGCTGCGCTTCAGCACGGAGGCCGGCATCACTACCGAGGTGACGGGGCTCCTGGTGTACCTGGTGGGTGCCCTCGTCCTGCACGGGCACTTCTGGATCGCCTGCACGCTGGTGGTCTCCAGCCTCTTCCTGCTGGAGCTGAAGGAGAGCCTGGAGGGGATCGCCGAGCGCATCAGTCCCGAGGAGGTGGTGGCCTTCACCAAGTTCCTGCTGCTCACCTCGGTGATCCTGCCCCTGGTGCCGAACCAGTCGTTCACGGTCTTCCAGATCAACCCGTACCGCACCTGGCTGGTGGTGGTGGCGGTGAGCGTGGTGTCCTACGGAAGCTATGTGCTGCTGAAGGCCGCCCACGGGCGGGGCGGCGTGATGCTGAGCGGCGTGCTGGGCGGCATCTACAGCTCCACGGTGACGACCATGGTGCTGGCGCGCCGGGCGGCCACCGAGAACCGCCCGGGCACCTATTCCGGCGCCATCCTGGCCGCCTCCGGGATGATGTACCTGCGCGTGCTCGTGCTGGTGGGCGTCTTCAACCGTCCCCTCATGTGGCGGCTGCTTCCGGCCTTCCTCCCCCTGGCCTGCGTGGGACTGGCGGCGGGCTGGATCTGGTCCCATATCCACCGCGCCGAGGACCACCACGGGCGGGGGGACACGGCCACCCGCAACCCCCTGGATCTGCGCAGTGCCTTTCTCTTTGCCTTCATCTTCCTGGCGATGGTGGTGGTGACGCACCTAGCGGTCACCTACCTGGGGCGCCTGGGTGTCTACAGCCTGGCGGCGATCATGGGGGTGACGGACGTGGATCCCTTCATCATGGGGCTCACCCAGGCTTCCGCGGACGCCAGCTCCCTGCCCCTGGCCACGGTGAGCATCGTACTGGCCACGGCGAGCAACAACCTGATGAAGGGCGGCTATGCCTTCGCGTTCGCCAAGGGCCAGACGGGGCGCTGGAGCCTGGTGATGCTGGCCTGCCTGGCCGTGGCGGGGCTGCTGCCGCTCTTCTGGGTGTGAGCGTGGCGGCGGAAGCCATTCCCGCTGGCGGGCCCCGGGGACTGGTCGCCCTGGAGGACCGCGGGGCCTCGGTCCGCCTGGCGCGCTGCCTGGAGGACCTGGGGGCGGCGGTGCACCTGGAGGAGGGCGGGGGCCTGTCTCTGGAGAGCCGGGATCTGGACGCCACCGCTTTCGTGGTTCTGGGGCTGGATCCGGGTGGTCTCGCCTGCTGCCGGGCCCTGCGCGCACAGGCTGGGCCCATGCTGCCCATCCTCCTCTGCCGCGAGGAGGCCCTGGAGCCGGGGCTCGCCGAGGCCGCGCGGGAGGCCGGAGCCACGGAGCTCCTGGCGGCTCCCTTCGCGGGGGCGGAGGGCCGGCTGCGCCTCGGGGTGGTGCTGGCGCGGGGGCGCCCGCGGGCGGTCTTGGCTCCCGGCGAGGATTCGGACGCTTTTGAGGCGGCCCTCCGGATGGAATGGCGGCGCGCGGAGCGGACCCAGCGCCCCCTGGCGCTGCTGCTGGTGGCGGCGGAGGGGCCCTCCGTGACCGGGCCGGAACTGGAGGCGCTGGAGGCACGCCTGGAGGGACTTCTGGCCCGAACGGGCGACCGGGTGAACCGAATGGAGGCGACCCACTTCGCCTGCCTGCTGCCGGATACGGATGTTCCGGGCGCCTTGGGCCTTTTCGAGCGGATCCGCCGTGAGGTGGCTCTCCCCGCCGGGTGGAGTCTTCGGGGCGGCTTCGCGGCGGCCTTCGCCAGCCAGCTGCTGGACCCCTCCGAGCTTCTCTTCCGTGCCCGCCACGGCCTGGGCCTGGCCCCGGCAGGGGAGGCACGGGGCGGCCGCGCCGGCTGAGCCTCAACTGGCCTCGGCGGCCCGCCACCGGGCCAGAGGGCGGTTGGGGAGGTCCCAGACCCGGAGCCCCCCGGGCAGGCGGGGCGAGCCCAGGCGGGGGGGGGGCTCCCCGCGGGGTTTCTCCCCCCCTGGCGCGAAGACGGGGCCGTATTCCATGAAGAAGTCGGGGAGCTTGTAGCCGAAGGCGCGCATGATTCCTCCGTTGTCTGGCAGGTAGTTTCGTGTAATTTTCGCAAAAGTCAAGGGGGTGTTCGCTTTTTGCGGGAACGGCGACGCCGTTCCCGTCTCCCATGAAAAGGCACATCGCTCGACAGCGGGTGTCGAATGCAAAGAAGAGCGTTTCGCCTTCTTTCCTGAAACGGTCCCGCAGGCCATCCGCGGCTGCGCGAGACCTGTGCCCGCCTGCTTCCCCGTGGATCGCGGGCTGTACGTGTCGATGAGCCTCCCGCCTGCCTCCTTTCGGAGACTGGCCTCAAGCCCCAGGCCGGGTTCAGCCCCCGGTCATGCGGAACAGCAGGATGGCGCCGGCGGCGGCCACATTGAGGCTGTCGATGCCCCGGGCCATGGGGATGGCCACGAGGCGGTCGCAGCGGGCCCGCCAGGCGGCGTCCAGGCCGTAGGCCTCGGGGCCCAGCACCAGGGCGGTGCGTGGGGCGGGGTGCCAGGCGCGCGCATCCTCTGCGCGGGGGTCCAGGGCGGCCCCCACCACTTCGCCGCCCTCCGCCCGCCCGCGCGCCCCGGGCGGGGGGGGGGCCCCCCGCG
>CAXYVC010000023.1:0-29713 GCA_964292295.1 uncultured bacterium | reverse complement strand
GGCACGGGGCGGGCACGGGGCCGTGGTAGCGTCGGAGGGCCATCCCGGAGCCGCCCGTGTTCCACCTCCCGCGCCTGTTCTTGAGTCTTGCCCTGCTCCTGCCCCTCGCCCCGGTGGCGCGGGCCCGGGGAGATGCGCCGGGCTTCCTGGGAGCCCGGGAGCTGGAGGCCGCGGTGGCCGCCCTGCCGCAAGCCCCTGCGGAAGGGAGCCTTGGGGCCCAGGCGGACCTGGAGGCCGTCCTCCAGGCCCAGGCTTGGCGGAGCGACGCGGACGCGGCCTGGGCCCGCGCCGTGGACCGCCAGACCGCCTTTCTGCTCGCGCCGGCGCTGGACCGTCCCTTCGCTCCGGGAAGCCTGCCCCGCGTGGAGGCGCTGCTCCTGGTCCTGAAGCGGGACATCCACGCGGCCTCTAGCTTGGCGAAACGCCGCTTCCAGCGCACGCGGCCCTACCGCCTGGACCCGCGGGTGAAGCCCTGCGTGGAGCTGCCGTCCGCCTCCAGCTTCTCCTATCCCAGCGGCCACAGCCTGCAGGCCTTCACCTGGGCGCAGGTGCTGGGCGAGGTCTTTCCGGAGCGCCGCGAGGCCCTGCTGGAGCGGGCGCACCGCATGGCCTGGGGGCGCATCCTCGGCGGCGTTCACTTCCCTTCCGACGTGGTTGGAGGCCGCCTGCTCGCGGAGCGTTTGCTGGAGGCCCTGCGGCGCAGTCCCGCGTTCCGGGAGGCGGTGGCGGCCTGCCGGCAGGAAGCCGAAGCCCTCGCCCTGCGGAGGGCCGGATGAAGGCCCGCGCCTTTCTTCTCGGTCTCGCCGCGGCCGCCCTGGGCGCCCAGGAGGGGCCGCCGCCCTGGACGCTTCCCACGGAGCCCGGCTTCTTCCTGCGGCCCGAGGCCCTGGACCTGGAGGCCGCGCTGCCCGCGCCCCCGTCCGCAGGCTCCCTGGAGGAGCTGGCGGACCTGGAGACCGTGCGCATGGTGCAGGCCTTCCGCACGCCGGCCCAGGAGGCCTGGGCGCGCACCGTGGAGACGGACACGGTGTGGAAGGCCGGGGAGCTGCTGGGGCCGGCGTTCACCGCGGCGCGCCTGCCGCGCACGGCCCGCTTCTTCTGGGAGCTCACGGTGGACGTCCACGGCGTCTCCGAGCACGTGAAGCGCCGCTTCGACCGGCGCCGCCCCCCGGCGATGGACGGGCGCATCCGCCCCTGTGTCTCCCTGCCCCCCAACGCCTCCTACCCGAGCGGCCACGCCTTCCAGGCCTTCGTGCGCGCCGAGGTGCTGGCGGACCTCTTCCCCGAACGGGCCGTCGCCTTGAGGGAGCGGGCCCACCGGGCCGCCTGGGCGCGCATCCAGGGCGGCGTCCACCATCCCACGGACGACCTGGGGGGCCAGCGCCTGGCGGCGGCCTTCGTGGCGGCGCTGCGGCGCCTGCCCGCGTACGGGCAGGCGCTGGCGCGCTGCCGGGAGGAGATCGCTCAGCGCCGGGAGGCGGTGCCCATCCGCTGAAGCTCCGTCTGGCCCTGGCGGGCGTAGTCGATGGCCTCGGCCAGGATGCGGGCGGTCTCCTGGGGCGCGTGGAAGCCCATGGAGTTCTCGGCGTTCACGAAGTCCACGCGCCACTGGGCCTTGCGCTGGAGGGCGAGGACGCCCTTCAGGCGTGCGTCGTCCTGGCCCGCCTTGCGGGCGGCCTCCAGGTCGCGGATCAGCCCGGACACGGCCTCTTCGGCCCGCATCATCAGGGCGTGGCTGCGGTCCTGGATGAGCTCCACCCGCGCCTTCAGCTCCGCCTCGGGGAAGCGGTGGCAGGTCTGGCAGCTGCGGCTGAGGTCCCGCAGGGGGCTCTGCACGTGGTGGCTGCTGACCTTCATGGCGCCTTCGCGCACGTAGGGCATGTGGCAGTCGGCGCAGGCCACGCCGGAACGGGCGTGGATGCCCTGGCTCCAGGTCTCGAACTCGGGGTGCTGGGCCTTGAGCACCTCCGCGCCGGTGCGGGCGTGCTTCCAGTCGTGGAAGCGGGAGCCGTCCGGGAAGGCGGTGGCGTCGTAGGTGGCCTCGATCTGCTCCACCTTCAGGCCTTTGTCCCAGGGGAAGAAGAGCGTCATCTTGGCGGCGCAGTAGTACTCCACGTGGCACTGGGCGCAGACCATGGAGCGCATCTCCTGGCGTGTGGCCAGCTGGTTCGGATCGTAGGCGGTCTTCCGGTCGCCCTTCCGCCAGGCCTCCACGGAAGGCAGGTGCGGAACGGGGTCGCCGCTGCGGGCCAGGGCGTCGATGCCCCGCAGGAAGCCGGGGCGGGTGACCCGGAGCTGCTGGGTCTTGGGGTCGTGGCAGTCGATGCAGGCCATGGGGTGCTGCACGAGCCTGGTGGCCTCCTGGTAGGGCAGCTTGCCGATGGCTTCGAAACCGCGCATGAGCTGGGCCTGGGCGTTGGGGCTGGCGAAGGGTTCGTCCAGGCTGCCCGGCGCGCCGGCCTTCAGGCCCGCCTCCCGGTAGGCCACGGTGTTGGAGGCGTGGCAGTGCAGGCAGGCCCCGGTCTGGGGGCGTTCCGTCACGCGCTTCGTGGTGCGCTGGTCGTCGAGCATGTGGGCGTGGCCCCGGCGCTGGTTGTAGTCGAGGGCAAAGGCGTAACCGTCGAAGATCACCTTCAGGTGCTCGTCGGTGCAGAGCTTGCTGATGGGCGCGCCCTCGCTGCCCGCGCCGCCGTACTTCGTGCCGTAGTCCTCCACCGTGCGCAGGTAGCTCTGTTACTGGCTGGGGAAGGTGCGGCCCCACACGGCCGGGTCCACCGTGCGCTCGTCCAGCTCCACCACCTTGAAGAAGGGCTGGCGGGCCTCCTGCTTGCGGGCGGAGATGTTGGCGTAGAGCAGCAGCACCAGCACCGTGGCGCCGGCGGCGGCCAGCGCGACCAGTCCCAGCCGGAGGGGCGTGAGCCTGAGGCGGCGCATCCAGTCGTCGTTCATGGGACCTCCGGTTCTTCCGAGTCGCGGTTCGGGTCAGCGCCGCGGGCCATGGCCCACCTCGCCGTGGCAGCGCACGCAGCCGTGCAGGTTGGCGCCCTGCGTGGGGTCGGTGGGCACGCCCAGGGGGCCCCGGGCCAGCATGGCCTCGGCCACGTCCCCGTGGCAGCGCAGGCAGTTGGCCTCCAGCACCTTCGCGTTGCCGGGCTTGATGCGGATGGGCTCCGCGAAGTCCTGCATCGTGAAGGCTCGCCCGTGGTGCCAGCCGTTCAGGGCCTTCACCGTGTACTTCCCCGCCAGGCTGTCGTGGGGCAGATGGCAGTCGTTGCAGGTGGCGGCGGCGTGGTGGGAGGCGTGCTGCCAGCCGTCGTACTGCTCCCGCATGATATGGCAGTTCACGCAGACCCGCGGGTCCTCCGAGAGGTAGGAGGTGCCTTCCGCCGTCACGAAGGTGAAGCCCCCGGCGCCCAGCAGGCAGCCCGCCAGCACGCTGGCGGCCAGCTCAAGCAGGGCGATGCGGCGCTTCGGGTCCACGGGCTTTCCTGGAAAGGGTGCCCCAGCCTAGTCCCTCCGCCGCGCGGCGGCAAGGGGCCGTTCGGGGGGCGGGCGCTAGACTGAAAGGCAGGAGACCCGTCATGACCGTCTACGCCCTGGATGCCGCCGAACGGAAGGACCTGCTGGAGTGCTTCCTGCGCTACGTGCGGGTGGACACCCAGTCGGACGACGCGGCCACCTGCTTCCCCAGCACCGAGAAGCAGAAGGACCTGGGCCGGATCCTGGTGGAGGAGCTGAAGGCCCTGGGCTGCGGGGACGCGGCCATGGATGGCTTCGGCTACGTCTTCGCCACGCTGCCCTCCAACCTTCCGGCGGGCGCGCCCGAGCCCCCCGTGCTGGGCTTCCTGGCCCACCTGGACACCTATCCCGGCACCTCCGGGGCGGACGTGCGGCCCCAGGTGGTTCCGGCCTACGGCGGAGGCGACCTGCGCCTGCCCGCCACGGGGGCCTGCATCCCCGTCTCCCAGAACCCGAACCTGCTGAAGTGCCTGGGGCACACCCTGGTGCACACGGACGGCCGCACCCTGCTGGGGGCCGACGACAAGGCGGGCATCGCCGAGATCATGGGCCTTCTGGCCTGGCTGCAGGCCCATCCCGGCTTCCCCCACGGCCGCCTGCGCATCGGCTTCACGCCCGACGAGGAGGTGGGCCGCGGCACCGAGCACTTCGACGTGGCGGCCTTCGGGGCGCAGTACGCCTACACCCTGGACGGCTCGGACCTGGGCGAGGTGGAGGACGAGACCTTCTGCGCGGACAGCGCCGTCGTGACGCTCACGGGGCACGACGTGCACCCGGGCTACGCCAAGGGCGTGATGGTGAACGCGGTGCGTGCCGCCGCGGCCCTGGTGGAGGAACTGGACCCCGCGCACCTCCCCGAGAGCACGGAGGGGCGCGCTTCGTACCTGCATCCCCACGACCTGAGGGGGGACGTGACGCGCGCCGAGCTGAAGCTGCTGGTGCGCGCCTTCACGGAGGAGGAGCTGCGGGCGCGGGAGGACGCCCTGCGTGCGGCGGTGGACCGCGTGCAGGCCCGCTTCCCCGGGCTGCGGGCCGAGCTCGAGGTGAAGGAGGGCTACCGCAACATGGGCTACCGCATCGCCGAGGATCCGAAGGTGCTGGATCTGGCTCTGGAGGCCGTGAAGCGCCAGGGCCTCGAGCCCGTGCGGAAGGCCATCCGGGGCGGTACGGACGGCTCGCGCCTCTCCTACATGGGGCTGCTCACGCCCAACCTCTTCGCCGGCGGCCAGAGCTTCCACTCCGTGAACGAGTGGGTGAGCCTGGACTGGATGGCCCAGGCCGTGGGCGTGTGCATCCAGCTGCTCGCCACCTGGCGGGAGGCCTCCGCGCGCTAGCTAGACAGGTCGGCGCTGACGCGGCGGGCTTTCGAGCGGCTTGCGGCCTGGCCCCCTTCGGGCCAGCCCGGGCCGAAGGCTGGCCGCAACCGATCCAGGTTCAGTTCCGCTGCAAGGCGTCGCGCAGGGTCTGGTCGAGCAGGCGGCCCTGGATGCGGCGGATCTCGTGGCTCAGCAGGGCGGCGTCCAGGCCGTACTTGGTGGTGATGCGGTCCACGAAGGCCTGCTCGGCGGGGGTGTAGGCCTGGTTCGCGAAGAGCGCCGCGGCGATCCACGTCGTGGCGACCCGCTGGCGGGCGGGGCTGCTGGTCAGCAGGGCGAAGGAGGCCTTCAGGTCGTGGCCCAGGGCCCGCTCCACGTCCACCCCCAGGGCCATCACGAAGGCCCGGTACTCCGCCAGCTCCACTTCGCTGAAGCTGCCGTCGGCCCGGTACACCTCGTAGAGCACCCGCACCAGGGCCTCCTTGGCCTCCATGGGCCACAGGTGGACCCTCCGCTTCTCGATGGCCTTGGTGATGACGCCGAGCAGGGATGCCATGGCACGCCTCCGGGAATCTGGGGGAAGATGTCCCCAGGGTAGCCGGAGTGGCGCCGGAGGGGCAGGGGATCCACCCTCCCGATGGGAAGAATCCGGCCCCGACCCCGCCGCCCGTCTGTCCGCCTCCCACCGGCGGCGCTGGTGCTCCCGCCGCAGGGCGTCCCGGCGCCGCTCGAAGGCGAGGCGCTCCCCCTCCCGCCGCTGGCGCTCGAGACGGGTCTCGCGGCGGCCGAAGAGCCACAGGCAGCCCAGGCCGAGGAGCAGGCAGCCCAGGCTCATGGCCGCCTTGCGTCCGGCGTCTGCCGGGGATCCCGGAAGTCCTCGGGCAGGATCAGGGCCGGCCGGGGCGGGGTCAGGATCGCCCGGATCCGCGCCAGTTCGGCCTTCCGCTCGGCATCCCGCTCGGCCTGGCGGCGCCGCCGTTCTTCCAGCTGCGCCTGGGCCTTCCGGGCGCTCTCCTGCAGGGCCAGGCCCGCCAGAAACACCAGCAACGCGAAAAACAGCCACCCGCCCATGCGAGCTCCCCCGAAAGGCCGCCAGTCTGGGGCGCGGCCTGCGACAGGGGCTGTCCAGGACGTTCCTTCCGGGGCGCTTCCGGCGTTATCGTGCTTTCATGCCTCCCGCCCTTGACGCCTTCCTGCGCACCTGGCGCGGTTCCGCCGGAAACGAGCGCGCCAACTTCCAGTCCTTCCTGCGCGACTTCTGCGCGGCGCTGGAACTGCCCGTGCCCGAGCCCAAGGGCCCCGGCGCCACGTACTGCTTCGAGAAGGACCTGAAGCTCACCCACCTGGACGGCAGCACCACCACCGGCAGCATCGACCTGTACCGGGAAGGCTGCTTCGTGCTGGAGGCCAAGCAGGGCAGCAGCCGCCAGGCCCCCGGGTCCGCACCGATGCGGGGCACGCGGGCCTACGACCGCTACATGGAAGCCGCCTTCGGCCAGGCCGTGAACTACGCCCGCAACCTGCCCGGCGGCCGCCCGCCCTTTGTCGTCACCTGCGACATCGGCCACGCCTTCCACGTGTGGAACGCCTTCTCCGGCAGCTACGGCGGCTACGGCGCCCGGCGCAGTTTCTCCCTGGACGATCTGGCGAAGCGAGACGTGCGGGACTTCTTCCGGGCCCTCTGGCTGGAACCCCAGAGCCTCGATCCCGCCCGGATGCGCACGGCCGTCACGCGGGAGGTGGCGAAGGCCCTGGGCGGCCTTGCGGCCAGCCTGGAGGGCCGCTTCCCGTCGGAAGCCGTGGCGCGCTTCCTCATGCGCGTGGTCTTCACCTTCTTCGCCGAGGACGTGGGGCTCCTGCCGGAAAAGCTCTTCGAGCGCGCCCTGAAGGGGCCCTGGAAGGAGCATCCCGAGGCCTTCCCCAAGGGGTTGGAGGCCCTGTGGGACGCCATGAACACGGGCGGCATGTGGGGCCCCCTGAAGGTCCTGCGCTTCAATGGCGGCCTCTTCCAGGAGAGCCTCGCCCTGGCCCTCCATGCCGCCGAGATCGCCCAGCTCGGCGCCGCCGCGGCCTTCGATTGGTCCGAGGTGGACCCCAGCATCTTCGGCACCCTGCTCGAAAGCGCCCTGGACCCTTCCGAGCGCCACCGCCTGGGCGCCCACTACACCCCCCGCGCCTACGTGGAGCGCCTGCTGCGCCCCGCGCTCGAAGAACCCCTGCGCGCCGACTGGGAACTCGCCCAGGCCGAGGCCCTGGCCATCCTGGGCGGAGGCGCGGAAACCGGGCTGGGCCCGGAATCCGCGCGGGGTGCGCGAGGGGAACGCCGAGCGGCCGAAGGGAGTGGGCGGTCCCCCTCGCCCAGGGTGGAACCCACCGAGGCCGAGAAGGCCAGGGCCCGCGACGTGCTGCACGCCTTCCAGCGCCACCTGGCCCACGTCACCGTGCTGGACCCCGCCTGCGGCAGCGGCAACTTCCTGGCCGCCGCCTACGACGTGCTGAAGCGCCTGGAAGGCGAAGTGCAGCGCCGCCTGGAAGACCTGGGCGAGACCGGCCGCGCCCTGGCGCTCGAAGGCGTGCTCGTCACCCCCGCCCAGTTCCAGGGCCTCGAGGTGAAGCCCTGGGCCGCCGCCATCGCCGACCTCGTGCTCTGGATCAGCCACCTCCAGTGGTACCACCGCCAGCACCCCGGCGCCCCCGCGCCCGAGCCCGTGCTGCAGGCCTACGGCAACATCCACCGCCAGGACGCGGTGCTCGCCTGGAAGAGCACACGGGAAACGGGCCGCAGCCGCTGGGACGGCCACACCTTCAAGACGCACCCCGTCACGGGCAAGCCGGTGCCCGATGAGACGGCCCAGACGCCGATCCTCGAATACCTGGAGCCAAAGCCCGCCCCGTGGCCCGAGGCGGATTTCATCGTGGGCAATCCGCCCTTCCTGGGGAACAAACGGATGCGGGACGCCCTGGGAGATGGCTACGCCGAGGCCCTGCGCGCCGCCTACCCCGACGTGCCCGATAGCGTGGACTTCGTTCTCTACTGGTGGCACAAGGCGGCGGAAGCCGTGCGCAGCGGGCGAACGCGGCGCTTCGGCCTCATCACCACCAATAGCCTGACCCAGACCTTCAACAGGCGCGTCATCGCCCACCATTGCCAGGGGCCGGTCGAGGCAGGGAAAAAGAAGTCCACGGATGCCAACGGATGCCCACGGATGAAAGCCCTGAAGCTACTCTGGGCCATCCCCGATCACCCCTGGACGGACGAAGGCGCCGCCGTGCGCATCGCCATGACCGTAGGCGGCCGCGAAGGCAGCCCTTGGCTGGGGCGCGTGGTGGCGGAAGGCAGCGCCGAAACGCCCGAGGCCGAAGCCCAGGCCGTGAAGGTGGAAGGCCAGGGCGTGGAGGCCATTCACGAGGATCTGAGCGCAGGAGCGAATGTCGTGGGGGCGGTCCCCCTCTGCAGCAACTCGGCGTTGTCCTGCAACGGGATGATGCTGGCCGGTGGCGGGTTCCTAATCTCGCCAGAGCAATGGCGGGCTTGGGGTTCCCCGGGGGTTGTGCATCCCTATCGAAATGGGCGGGACCTGACCGATTCTCCGCGTGGCCTCATGGTGATCGACCTTTTCGGAATGGAGGAAACTGAGGTTCAGGGGGCGTATCCGGCCGTATACCAACATGTCTCGGACCATGTTCGGCCGGAGCGGGACAACAACAACCGCGCAGCCTTCCGGCGGCGATGGTGGGTTTTTGGTGAGCCCCGTCGGTCCTTCAGGCCCGCCCTCAAGGGATTGCCCCGGTATATCGCCACGGTGGAAACCGCGAAGCATCGGGTATTCCAATTCCTTCCCGGGGACGTCGTCCATGACCACATGCTTATCGGTATCGCCAGTGCCGACGCCTTCCACCTGGGTGTGCTGAGTTCCCGTTTCCATGTCGCGTGGGCCCTGGCGGCGGGCGGGCTTCTGGAGGATCGACCCCGCTACAACAAGACCCGCTGCTTCGACCCCTTCCCCTTCCCGGATGCCACGGAGGCCCAGAAGCAGGCCATCCGCGATCTCGCCGAGCGCCTGGACGCGCACCGCAAGGGGGCCCAAGGCCGGGGCGTGACCATCACGGGGATGTATAACCTCCTGGCCAAACTCCGGGCCGGGGAGGCCTTCACGCCCAAGGAGCGCGAGCAGCACGCCGCGGCGCAAACGGAGATCCTGCGCCAGCTCCACGACGCGCTGGATGCGGCGGTGGCGGAGGCCTACGGCTGGCCGGTGGACCTTGCCGAGCCGGAGATCCTGGAGCGCCTGGTGGCCCTGAACCGCGCGCGGGCCGAAGAGGAGAAGCGCGGCCTCATCCGCTGGCTGCGCCCCGAATACCAGGCCCCCGAAGCCCAGCCCAAGGCTGCGCCCCTCCTGGACCTGGAGCCCGCCACGGCCGCGGTGGCCGCGGCGCCCGTGGAGCTCCAGCCCTGGCCCAAGGAGCTCAAGGCCCAGCTCGCCGCCCTGCGGGATCTGGTGCTGGCCTCCGACCGCCTCTGGAGCCTGGAGGAGGTGGCCGCGGCCTTCAAGAGCCGGGGCCGCTACCGCGAAGGCATCGCCGCCCACCTGGACCTGCTCGCCGAGTTGGGCATGCTCCAGAAGGTGGATGGCCCGTCTCCCCGCTGGGGACGCGCCCAGGCGCTGGGGGCCTGAAGGGCGTCTGCGGCCCTTCCCGCGATTCCTTGCGTCAGGGCAGGCGCAGGGCGCGCACGGGGCCTTTGGGCGCGCCGCCTTCGGGAATCCAGGCGCAGGCCTGGGCCTGGGCCAGGCGCACCAGGTCGGCGGAACCGCGGCTGGGCAGGGGGCGCAGGCGGCCCTCCTCCAGGCGGCAGGGCTGGAGCAGGGGGCGCTCCAGCCCGTTGGGCACGGCTTCCAGCAGCTCGGCGGGGAACCAGGGATCGGGCTGGGGGCGGCCCTTCAGGCGGGCGAGCGCCACGGGCAGGAAGAGCAGGGCGTCCAGGTACGCGGCCACGGGGTTGCCGGGCAGGGCGAGCACCACGCGGCTGCCCCAGCGGGCGGCCAGCAGGGGCTTGCCGGGGCGCAGGCGGATGCGGTGGAAGAGCATCTCGGCGCCCAGGGCGCGCAGCACGTCGGGCAGGTGGTCGCGGTCGCCCATGGACACGCCGCCGAGGGTGAGCAGCACGTCCAGGTCCTCCAGGCCCGACAGGGCGCGCTCCAGGGCCCGGGGGGCGTCCGGCAGCGGGGGCAGGACCCGGGCCTCGGCGCCCAGGGTGTGGGCGAGGGCCTGGAGCATGGGGCCGGCGGCGTCGCGGATCTGGTGCGGTTCCGGGTGGAGGGCCAGCTCGTCCCCCGTCGGCGCGACGGCGACCCGGAGGCGCCGGGGCACGGGCCAGGCTGCGCCCACCTGGGCCGCGAGGCCCACGCGGGCCGGGGTCCAGGGGCCGGGGCCGAGCAGCGCTTCCCCCGCACGGGCCTGGCTGGCCCTTTGGCGCACGCCGTCGCCGGGGCGGGGCTCCGCGCGGGGCCGCAGGCGGCCGTCGCCGGCCTCTTCCAGGGCCTCCACGGGCACCAGGGCGTTGGCGCCGGCGGGCAGCGCGGCGCCGGTCATGAGGCGCACGCAGGTGCCGGGCGCCACGGTGAAGGCGGCCGGGTCTTCCCCCGCGCAGAGGGTGCCCAGCACTTGGCGGGGTGCGAGGCCGTCCTCGGCGCGCAGGGCGGCGCCGTCCAGCAGGGCCAGGTCCAGGGCGGGGTCGTCCCGGTCGGCGCGCAGGGCGGGGGCCTCCGGCGCGGGGATGGCCGCGGCCAGGCGGGCAAGGGCTTCGTCGAGGGGGAGCAGGGCGTCCTGGATGGGCATGGCGTGGCCTTCGGCGGGCTGCCCCTGGCGGCTGGCGCCGTCCTGGAGCACACTCGGAGGATGGATGGGGCCGAGAGTACCACCAGGGGCGTGGTCGTCCGCGACGGGGACGACATCGCCGGCATGGAGGACGCCTGCCTGACCCTGGACGGGGCGTACGCCCAGGTCATGGAGGCCTTCCTGCTGCACCACCCGGGCGGGGACCGGGGCCTGCTGGACAAGGCCTTCAAGGTGGCCCGCGCCGCCCACGCGAGCCAGCGCCGCAAGAGCGGCGAGCCCTACTTCTTCCACCCGCTCGCGGTGGCGCGCAGCCTGGCGGAGTGGCGCCTGGATGGCGTGAGCATCGCCTGCGGCATGCTGCACGACACGGTGGAGGACACCCTCATCACCCTGGAGCAGGTGCGCAAGCAGTTCGGCGAGGAGATCGCCGAGATCGTGGACGGCCTGACCAAGCTCTCCAAGCTGGACTTCACCGACCGCGCGCTGATGAACGCGGAGAACGTGCGCAAGCTCCTGGTGGCCATGGGCAAGGACGTGCGCGTGCTGCTGGTGAAGCTGGCGGACCGGCTGCACAACATGCGCACCCTGGGCTCCATGCGCGAGGAGAAGCGCCGCCGCATCGCCCGGGAGACGCTGGAGCTGTATGCGCCCCTCGCCAACCGCCTGGGCATGGGCCAGGTGCGCGCGGAGCTGGAGGACCTGGCCTTCGAGCACCTGGAGCCGGAGCGCTTCGCGGAGCTGCGCCGGGCGGTGGATATCAAGCGCCAGAAGAGCCAGCCGCTCATCGAGGAGATCCGCCACACGCTGGCCGGCGCGCTGCGGGCCCAGGGCATCCACGCGGAGGTGCAGGGCCGCGTGAAGCACTACTACGGCATCTGGCGGAAGATGGACATCCAGGCCAAGAGCCTGGAGGACATCCACGACTGGCTGGCCTACCGCGTGGTGTGCCCCGACCGGGCGAGCTGCTACACGGCGCTGGGCCTCGTGCACGCGCTGTACAAGCCGATCCCCGGGCGCTTCAAGGACTACATCAGCCTGCCCAAGGACAACGGCTACCAGAGCATCCACACCTCGGTGCTGATGCCCAGCGGCGACAGCTTCGAGGTGCAGTTCCGCACGCGGGAGATGCACGCCCATGCCGAGAACGGCATCGCGGCCCACTGGACCTACAAGGAGGGCCGCATCGCCAACCGCCAGGAGATCAACCAGGCGGCCTTCCTGCGGCGCATGGTGGAGCTGCACCAGGACGCCCGGGACAGCCGGGACCTGGTGGCGAACCTGAAGGGCGAGCTGAGCTTCCGCCGCATCCAGGTCTTCACGCCGCGGGGCGACCTGCGCAGCCTGCCCGAGGGCGCGACGCCCATCGACTTCGCGTACAGCGTCCACACCGAGGTGGGCCACCGCTGCGTGGGCGCCAAGGTGAACGGGCGCATGGTCACCCTCAAGCACGTGCTGCACAACGGCGACCGGGTGGAGATCTTCACCCGGGCCGACCACAAGCCCAGCCGCGACTGGCTGGCCATCGTCAAGAGCGCCGGCGCCCGCGGGCGCATCCAGGTCTTCCTGCGCGACGAGGAGCGCGCCCACGCCGTCGCCATGGGCCGCGAGCGCCTGGAGCGGGAGTCCCGCGCGCTGGGGGTCCACGTGGACGACCCCAAGGTCCGCGAGCAGCTCGAGGCGCGCCTGAAGGAGCTGAAGTTCGCGGACTGGGAGGCCTACTACGCGGCGGTGGGCTTCAACCGCGTGACCATCCACAAGCTGCTGGATCCGCTGCTCCCGGAGCAGCAGCGCGCCCGGGGCGAGAAGACGCCGATCATCAGCGACGACACGATCCTGGTGGACGAGAACGTCGGCGTGCTCTTCATCCTGGCGCAGTGCTGCAAGCCCATCGCGGGGGACGAGATCGTGGGCTACACCACCCGGGGGCGCGGCATCTCCATCCACCGCTCCAACTGCCCCCAGCTCATCAGCTCGGTCATCAGCCCCGAGCGGAGGGTGAGCGTGGCCTGGGGCAAGCAGACCAGCGGCCTCTTCGACACGGAGCTGCGGGTCACCGGCGAGGACAGGCCCGGCATGGTGGCGGCGGTGTCGGACGCGGTGCAGAAGGCGGGCTTCAGCATGCAGCGCTTCAACGCCAGCACCACCGAGGGCGGCGCGGCCCTCTTCCACATCGCCGTGCGGGTGAAGGACCGGGCGCACATCGTGGAGCTCATGGGCGCCCTGCGCAAGGTGAAGGGCGTCTTCACCGTGGAGCGGGTGCGGGGCTCCGTCTTCGGCAGCGTGCGCTGATGCCCGCGTGGCGGCCCTCCCCGGAGGCTCCCGCCCTGCCCTGGTCCGCCGTGCAGGCCAGCCTGGCGCGGATGCTCCGCACGCGGGACCCGCACCGCCTGAGCCCCTGGACGCCCAGCTCCAGCCGCCGCGCCGCGGTGGCGGTGCTGCTCTGGGGGGATGCGCACGGCGCCCGCAAGCTCGTGCTGGTGCAGCGGGGCCACACGGCGCCCCACCACCCCGGCGAGCTGGCCTTTCCCGGGGGCATGGCGGAGCCCCTGGACCGGGACCTTCCCGCCACCGCCCGCCGGGAGCTGGCGGAGGAGCTGGGCATCACGGAGCACCTCTGGGAGCTGGGCTGCCTGCCGGACGGCGTGGCCAAGGCCCGCACGCGCTTCACGCCCGTGCTCTTCCGCTGGGAGGATCCGGAGCCGCGCCTGGTGCCGGGGCAGGAGCTGCACCGGGCCCTGCTGCTGCCCCTGGCGGGCCTGCTGGGGGCCCCCTGGACCACGCAGGTCCTGGAGCACCAGGGGCTTTCCCTCGCGGTGCCCCGCCTGGAACTGGAGGAGGCCCCCCTGTGGGGCGCCACCGCCTTCGTGCTGAAGGCCTGGCTCGACGCCCTGGCCGCGGTGCTCCGGCCCGGCTCCTGATAGGCTGTTGCCATGCGCTTCCTGGGCAGCCACGTCATCCACTTCCTCCTGATGGGTGCCGGCATTTCGCTGGTGCTGGGCCTGCTGCACCCCACCACGCGGCCCGAGCGCACCCGCCGGAGCATCCTGAAATACGCCCTGGGGCTGCTCGGGGTCGGCCTGGTCCTGGCCTGGGTGATGTACCTCCTGCCCCGGAACCCCGTGAGGTTCTAGGTGCTCCGGGGCCTCAAGGCCAGGGCCCGGCGCCAAGGCTCCCTGGCCCTCCGGGAGGTCCGCCGCCTCTGGCGGGCGCTGGTGTACGCCTTCCCGCCCCTGGGGCGGCTGGTGGACTTCACCTGGGAGGTCCTGAAGAAGTACTACAAGGACGACTGCTTCAGCTACGCGGCGGGGCTCAGCTTCTGGTTCCTCATCAGCCTTGTGCCCATGAGCACGCTGCTCTTCAAGATGCTCGGCCTGCTCCTGGGGAAGGGGGCCTACGCCGAGGGCACCCAGCAGGCGCTGGAGGCCATGGTGCCCTTCCTGCCCCACGGCTTCGTGAACGATGCGGTCCACAACAGCCAGCAGATCGGCGGCACGGTGCTCTCCTGGTGCGTGCTGGTCTTCGGCAGCTACTGGGGCATCGCCCAGCTGGACACGAGCCTGGCCCACGTCTTCGGGCTGCGCATCAAGAAGCACCGGCAGACCCGCAAGAACCCCCTGCTGCGCCAGGTGGCGATCCTGGTGGGGGGCATCATGCTGCTGGCCCTCTTCCTGGCGCTGCTGATGGGCGGCGCGCTGCACCATCTGCTGCCTGCCGCGCGCCGCCACGCGCTGCTGCCCTACCTCCCGGCGCTGCTCTGGGTCACGGTGATGACGGTGCTGCTGCAGCACGTCCCGCGCCTGCACGTGAGGTTCCGCCACGCCTTCCTGGGTGCGGCGATCTCCGTGTCGCTGGTGTGGCTGGCCAAGTGGGGCTTCGAGGTGTACCTGCGCCACACCTTCACCTGGGGCATCATGTACGGCTCCCTGGTGGGCACCGTGGCCGCGCTGACCTTCCTCTACTACGTGTGCACGATCTTCCTGCTGGGCGCCGAGGTCACGGCGGCGTTCTATCGCCACGAGACGACGACCACCTCGCTGCGCGTGCCCCCGGAGCTGCGGAAGTAGGCGCTACTCCTCGCGGCCGTGGCCGCTGGAGGGGATCTCGAAGCCCTGCACCTTGTACTCGTTGATCTTGTTGCGCACGGTGCGCAGGGCGATGTCGAGCTGCTGGGCGCAGTGGGTGCGGTTGCCGTTCTGGGCGGCGAGGGTGGAGAGCAGCCAGAAGCGCTCCAGCTCGGGCAGGCTGAGCCCCAGGGGAAGGGCCACGAGGGTGCCCAGGCGGGCGTCCTTCAGGGGCTGGCGCGGATCGGCCACCACGACGTCGCCCCGCAGGAGGGGCTGGGGCTCGGGCAGGGCGGGGCTCGGCGGTTCGGGGGGCTCGGCCGGGTCCTCCGGAAGGTTCTCCAGCTGCTCCGGGTCCAGCAGCCAGTGGAGGTCCTTCTCGGTGAGGATGGGGCTGGGGTTCAGCACGACGCAGCGCTGGATGGCGTTCTCCAGCTCGCGGATGTTGCCGGGCCAGGGGTGGCGCTCCAGGGCCGCCAGGGAGCTGGGGCTCAGCTTCGGCGTGGGGCGGTCGTTCTCCCGGGCGTAGCGCTCCGCGAAGTGGGCGGCCAGCAGGCCGAGGTCGCCCGTCCGCTCCCGCAGGGGCGGCAGGCGCAGGGGGATCACGTTCAGGCGGTAGAAGAGGTCCTCCCGGAAGCGGCCCTCCTTCACCTCCGCGGCCAGGTCGCGGTTGGTGAGGGCGATGAGCCGCACGTCCACGTTCACGGGGCGGCTGCCGCCCAGGCGGTCGATGCTGCGCTCCTGGATGGCGCGCAGCAGCTTGCCCTGAAGGCCGATGGGCAGCTCGCCGATCTCGTCCAGCACCAGGGTGCCGCCGTCCGCCAGTTCGAAGCGGCCGGGCTTGGCCGAGGTGGCGCCGGTGAAGGCGCCCTTCTCGAAGCCGAAGAGTTCGCTTTCCAGCAGGTTCTCGGGGATCGCGGCGCAGTTGATGGCCACGAAGGGGCCCTTGCGGCGGGGGCTGGCGGCGTGGATCAGCTTGCCCAGCAGCTCCTTGCCCGTGCCGCTCTCGGCCTGGATGAGGATGGTGGCCCGGCTGTCCGCGGCGCGGCGGGCGAGGGCGAGCGTCTCGGCCAGGGCGGGATCCTGCGTGAGGATCACCGGGGCATCGCCGGGTTCCGCGGCCTTCAGGCGCTCGTCCGCCTGGATGGCCTTGCGCACGGCGCCCACGAGCTCGTCGGGGCTGAAGGGCTTGGAGAGGTAGTCGAAGGCGCCCAGCCGCATGGCCTCCCGGGCGGTGTCCAGGCTGCCGAAGGCCGTGACCAGCAGCACGGGCAGGGCGGGGTCCAGCGCCTTCAGGCGGGCGGTGAGCTGCAGGCCGTCCATGCCGATCATGCGCAGGTCGGTGACCACGGCGTCGAAGGCGCCGGGGCGGGTGACGCGCAGGGCCTCCTCGCCGCTCTTGGCCTGCTCCGTCACGAAGCCGGCCCGCTTGAGGCTCAAGGCCATGCCGTCCCGCATCCCGGGATCGTCATCCACCACCAATACGCGCAAAGGGTTGGGCATGAGCTGAAGTCCGCAGAGTGAACGTACCAGGCCTTATCGGGCCGGGTCGAGGGGGCTGGAGTTTTGGCGCTTCCGCGCGCGGGCGAGGCGCTTGGGCCCCTCCGCGCTGGGCGCCTCGCCGCGCACGGGATCCCCGTGGCGGGCGATGAGCAGATAGAGCTGGCGGCGGCTCACGCCCAGGCGGCGGGCGGCCTCCACGCGGTTGCCGTAGCTGCGCCGCAGGGCCCGGTGCAGCAGGATGCGCTCCAGGGCGTGCAGGTTCGTGGCCAGGTCCTCCGCCTCCAGGGGCAGGCGGCCGGCGCTCTCGGGCTCCTCCGGGAGCTGGCCCAGCACCTGCCAGCGCACCAGGCGGTTGTGCAGGCCGCGGAGGTTGCCGGGACAGGGCAGGCGGCCCAGCTCCGGGGGCAGGGGCGCGGGGCAGCCCGCCGCCTCCGCCATGGACCGGAGGAGCTCCGGGATGGAGCCGGGCGCCTCCTCCAGGGAGGGCAGGCGGAAGGCCAGGCAGCGCTGGGCCACGGGGGCGGCGGAGGGGGCTTCGGGCCCCAGGTGGGAGGCCAGCACGCCGTCCGGGTGGGTTTCCAGCCAGGCCGCCAGCGCGGAAGCGTCCTGGCGCTCCGCGTCGTCCAACAGGGCGCCGCCCCGGGCCTCCGCCAGCCAGGCGGCAAGGGTGCTCACGCCGCTGCCCGCCTCGCCGTGGATCCACAGGGGCCCGGGGGTATTCCGAAGGGCCTCCCGCTGGACCTCGGGCAGGAAAGGGACGGGGGACGGAGACGCTCCGGGGGTGGAGCGCGCCGGCGGCGGTGGATCGGGGCGGAAGCGCATGGGGCCGCGTCCAGTCTGACAGCTCCGTCCCGCCGCTACACTGGGGAACAGGAGCCCCGCGCTGAACCTCGTCCTCCTCTTCCCCTCCGACTTCGTGGCGCCCGGCCTGGCCTGGATCACGGGCCGTCGCCTCGCCCACGTGCGCGAGGTGCACCGGGCCGTTCCTGGGCAGGAGCTGTCCGTGGGGCTACTCGGGGGGCGCATCGGGAAGGGACGGGTGCGCAGCCTGGACAGCGCATGTCTGGAACTGGAGGTGGCGCTGGGGGAGGAGCCCCCACCCAAGCTGCCCCTCACGCTGGTGCTGGCCCTGCCGCGGCCCAAGGTGCTGAACCGCGTGCTCGCTTCCGCCGCGAGCCTGGGCATCGGCCGCGTCGTGCTGTGCAACGCCTGGAAGGTGGAGAAGGGCTACTGGAAGAGCCCCCGCATGGCCGAGGAGAACCTGCGGGAGCAGCGCCTCCTGGGCCTGGAGCAGGCGAAGGATACGGTCCTGCCCGAGCTGCGCCTCGCCCGCCTGCTTCGGCCCTTCGTGGAGGACGAGCTGCCGGCCCTGGCCGCGGGCAGCCTGAAACTTGTGGCCCATCCTGGCGCCCTTGAGGCCTGCCCCCGGGCGCTGGAGGGGCCCGTCACCCTGGCCGTGGGCCCCGAGGGGGGGTGGATCGACGCGGAGGTGGAGCTCTTCGCCCGGGCCGGCTTCCGCCCCGTGGCCCTCGGGCCGCGCATCCTCCGCACCGAGACCGCCCTGGCCCACCTCGTGGGCCGGCTGTTCTAGCCGCGCCGCTCCAGGCTCCAGATGCCGCCGCCGCGGGTGGCCACGAAGAGGAAGAGGAAGGCGTAGACCAGCGCCAGCTCCCCCTGGTTGACCGCGGGCCAGAAGGCCGCGCCGAAGGCGAAGCGCCAGTGGAACTGGGTATAGGCCACGGCCATCATGCCGCTGGCCAGGAAGGCCGCGAGGCGGGTGCGGAAGCCCACGAGGATGAGGCCGCCGCACAGCAGTTCGAGCACGCCGCCGATCCAGAGCTGGGAGCCCACCGGGGGCAGCGGCCGGGCGGCCAGGAAGCCGAAGAGCTTCTGGACGCCGTGGAAGGCGAAGAGCAGGCCCGCGACCATGCGGAGCAGGGCGTAGGCATGGTTGGAATACCGGTCGAGAAAAGCCATGGGTGCCTCCGGAACGGACGGGAAGGGGCTTCCCGCGGTCCTGGGTTGCCCCGGAGGCGCCCGGCGTTCCGGCCGTGCGCCGGAAAAGGGGGCCGAGGCCGTGGGATCATGGCCTTTTCCGGAAAGGCGCCATGGCCCGCATCGACCCCCACTCCTACTTCGACGACGCCCAGCCGCGCGTGGAGAGCTGGCACCTGCGCCTCCGGGTGGACTTCGCGCGGAAGGCGCTGGACGGGGAGGTGACCCTCCTCTTCCCCGAGGCCGTCTCCGGCACGCTGGACCTGGACACCCGCGGCCTCACCATCCACCGCTGCTTCGTCACCGCCACCAACGGGGACCTGCCCTGGGAGCTGGGGCCGGAGGACCCCATCCTGGGAAGCCGCCTGCGCCTGCGCCTTCCAAAAGGCTGCACGGGCGTGTGCGTCGCCTACGAGACCCACCCCGAGGCCTCGGGGCTGCAGTGGCTGGAGCCCGCCCAGACCGCGGACGGGACGCACCCCTTCCTCTATAGCCAGTGCCAGGCGATCCACGCCCGCAGCGTGGTGCCCTGCCAGGACTGCGCGGTGGCGCGGATCCGCTACACGGCGGAGGTCACGGTGCCCGAGGGGCTGCGCGCGGTCCTGAGCGCCGGCGCCGTGGCGGACCTGCCCGGCCTGGAACCCGGTACGCGCATCTTCCACGTGGACATGCCCCAGCCCATCCCGCCCTACCTCTTCGCCCTGGCGGTGGGGCGCCTGGAGGCCCGGGAGCTGGGGCCCCGCAGCCGCGTGTACGCCGAGCCGGGGCTCATCGAGAAGGCCGCCTGGGAGTTCGCGGAGGTGGAGGGCATGCTGCGCCGGGCCGAGGCCCTCTTCGGCCCCTACCCCTGGGAGCGCTACGACCTGCTGGTGCTGCCGCCCAGCTTCCCCTACGGCGGCATGGAGAATCCCCGCCTGACCTTCCTCACGCCCACGCTGCTGGCGGGGGACCGCAGCCTGGTGGACGTGGTGGCCCACGAGCTGGCCCACAGCTGGACGGGCAACCTGGTGACCAACGCCACCATGGAGCACTTCTGGCTGAACGAGGGCTTCACGGTGTGGGCCGAACGCAAGCTGCTGGCCGCCCTGTCGGGAGAAGACGCGGCCACGCTCGCCTGGGCCCTGGGCCAGAAGGAGCTGGAGGAGGCCTTCGCGCGCTTCCGGGACCGGCCCGCCCTCACGCGGCTGCGCACGCGCCTGGAGGGCGTGGACCCGGACGAGGCCTACTCGCCCATTCCCTACGAGAAGGGCGCCCGCCTCGTGGCGCTGCTGGAGCGCACCGCCGGCCCCGCCGCCTTCGACCGCGCCCTCCAGGCCTACCTGGCGCGCTTCCGCTTCCGCTCCATCACCACGGAACAGTGGCGGGCCTTCATGGAAGAGGCCCTGCCCGGGCTGCTGGAGAAGGTGGATGCGGACGCCTGGCTGGAGGGGGAGGGCCTTCCCTCCAACGCCCCCGTCTTCGCCTCCGAGCGCCTGGAGCGCCTCGTGGGCCTGGCGCAGGCCTGGGGCCGCGGGCCGCGCCCCGAGGCCTCGGAACTCCAGTCCTGGAATCCTGCGGAGCTCCGGGTCTTCCTCCAGCACCTGCCGGAGGAGCTGCCCGCCGGGGAACTGGCCTGGCTCGACGCCACCCTCGACCTCACGGCGCGGGGGAACGCCGAGGTGCTGGTGGCCTGGCTGCGGGTGGCCGCGGGCAGCGACTACGCCCCCGTCTTCCCCCGTGTGCGCGAGCACCTGGGCCGGGTGGGGCGCATGAAGTACCTGCGCCCCCTCTACGGCGCGCTGGGGCGCCACCCCCGCACCGCCGCCCTGGCCCGGGAGATCTACGCCCAGGCTTCGGCTGGCTATCACCAGCTGGGACGCCGCGTGGCGGAAGAGATGCTCGCGCGCACCCGGTTCTAGCCATGCGCCGCTTCTGCGCCCTCCTGGTCGCGCTCCTGGCGCTTCTCCTTTCGGCCCAGGCCGCTCCCGGCTCCGGCATCTCCCGGGAGCTGGCCCGGGAGCGGGCGGCGCGGATCCGCGGCCTGCGCCTGGAGCTGGCCTTCAGCCTTCCCGAGGCGCGCAGCGCGCCCGTGCGGGGGGAGGTGGAGCTGCGCTTCCGGCTGGCCGACGCGTCCGAGGACCTGGTGCTGGACTTCGCGGGCGGCGCGGCGGCGGTGCAGGCGCTCACCGTGGACGGCCATCCCGTGGCCTGGCGCGCGGAGCAGGGCCACCTGCGGATCCCCGCCTCGGCCCTGCGCCCGGGCGAGACGCGCGTGGCCTGCCGCTTCACCGCCGGGGAAGGCCCCCTCAACCGCCGGGAGGACCTGCTCTACACGCTTTTCGTGCCCGCCCGGGCGCGGGAGGCCTTTCCCTGCTTCGACCAGCCGGACCTGAAGGCCCGGGTGCGCCTGCGCCTGGAGCTGCCCGCCTCCTGGCGGGCCGTGGCCAACGGCGCCGAAGAGGCCCGGGAGGCGCGGGGCGGGCGCGCCCTGGTGCGTTTCCGGGAGACGGAACCGCTGCCCAGCTACCTGGTCGCCTTCGCCGCCGGCCGCTTCCAGGTGGAGACGGCGGTGCGGGACGGGCGCACCCTGCGCCTCTTCCACCGGGAGGCGGACGCCGCGAAGCTCGCGCGCAACCGCGACGCGATCTTCGACCTCCACGCGGGGGCCCTGGCCTGGATGGAGCGCAGCACGGGCATCCCGTACCCCTTCGGGAAGTTCGACCTGGTGCTGATCCCCGCCTTCCAGTTCGGCGGCATGGAACACCCGGGCGCGGTGCTCTACAAGGAGGCCTCGCTGATGCTCGACGCCTCGGCCACGGAGGCCGACCGCCTGGCGCGGGCCGAGCTCATCGCCCACGAGACCTCGCACATGTGGTTCGGCGACCTAGTGACCATGCGCTGGTTCGACGACGTGTGGATGAAGGAGGTCTTCGCGGGCTTCATGGCCGCGAAGATCACCGAGCCGGCCTTCCCCGGCGTGGACCACCGCCTGCGCTTCCTGGCGGACACCTACCCCAGGGCCTACCGGGTGGACCGGGGCCCCGGCGCCAACGCGATTCGACAGCCCCTGGCGGACCTGGACGAGGCGGGCTCCCTGTACGGCCCGATCATCTACGCCAAGGCCCCCATCGTGATGCGCCACCTGGAGGCCCTCATGGGCGAAGCCGCCCTGCAGAAGGGCTTGCGCGCCTACCTCGGGAAGCACCGCTACGGCAACGCCGCGTGGCCCGAGCTCATCGCGGCGCTCCAGCCCTTCGCGAAGGACGACCTGCGCGCCTGGAGCCGCGTGTGGGTGGAGCGGGAGGGGCGCCCCGCGGTGCGCACGGAGCTGCGGCTCCGGAAGGGCCGCATTGCCCGCCTCGCCTTCGTCCAGCGGGATCCCGCCGGGCGGGGCCTGCGCTGGAACCAGCGCCTGCGGGTGCTCCTGGGCTGGGCGGACGGCACGCACCGCACGCTGGACGTGGCCCTGCGGGGCGCCCGCGCAGAGGTGGAGGCGGCGAAGGGGCTGCCCGCGCCCGCCTACGTGCTGCCCACGGGGGAGGGCTTCGCCTACGGGGCCTTCGCGCTCGATCCGGCCAGCCTCGCGTGGCTCTCCCGGCATCTGCCGGAACTGCCCGATGCGCTGACCCGCGCGAGCGCCTGGATCACGCTGCGGGAGTGCCTGCTGGACGGCGCCCTCGCACCGGAGCCGCTGCTGGAACTGGTCCTCGCGGCGCTGCCCCGCGAGCGGGACGAGCAGGGCCGGGAGCTGCTGCTGGCGGGCCTCCGGGAACTCTTCTGGGAACACCTGCCTGACGCCGCGCGGGCCGCCCTTGCCCCGCGCGTGGAGCGCTGCCTGCGGGAGGGGGTCCTGGGCGGCGGCACGCCCTCCGCCAGGGCCGGTTTCCTGCGGGCCTTCCGGGCCGTGGCGACCACGCCGGAGGCCCTCGCGTGGATGGAGGCCCTGTGGGCCCGGAGGGACGCGGTGCCTGGGCTTCCCTTGAGCGAGCGGGACGAGAGCGCCCTGGTCCAGGAGCTGGCCCTGAGGGGCGTCCCGGGCTGGAAGGGGCTGCTGGAGGCCCAGCTGGCGCGCATCCAGGACGCGGACCGCCGCGCGGAGTTCGCCTTCCTGATGCCCAGCCTGGACGCGGACCCCGCCGTGCGCCGCGCCTTCTTCGCCCGCCTGGAGGATCCGTCCCAGCGGCGCCGGGAGCCCTGGGCCTGTGCGGGCCTGCGCTTCCTCAACCACCCCCTGCGGGCGGCGTCCGCCCTGCCGGACCTCGGCCGGGGGCTGGGCCTGCTGCGGGAGATCCAGCGCACGGGGGACATCTTCTTCCCCCAGAACTGGGCGGGCGCCCTGCTGGGGGGGCACGCGTCCCGGGAGGCGCAGGCGTGCGTGGAGGCCTTCCTGGCCGGGCTTCCGGCGGACTACCCGCCCCGCCTGCGGAAGCACGTGGAGGTGGAGCTGGACCGCCTGCGGCGCTGCTGGCGCCTGCGCGGAAGGTAGGCTTTCCGGGATAATGGGGCTTTCCACCCTTCCGGAGTCGCCATGTCCCAGGATGCCCCCGTCGAGATCAAGGGCCTGCCGGCCAACGCCCGCAGGCCCCTGCAGGAAGGCGAACGCTACGTGCCCGTGGTGCCCGACGAGGCCGGCGTGCCCGAGATCACCGTGCGCAGCGTGGCGCTGGGCACCCTCTTCTGCGCGGTCTTCTCCATGGCCGCCGCCTACCTGGCGCTGAAGGTGGGGCAGGGCATCGAGGCGGCGATCCCCATCGCCATCCTGGCCATCGGCCTCGGGCGCCTCTTCCAGCGGCGCAGCGGCATCCTGGAGAACGTGATCGCCACGAGCATCGGCGCCAACTCCAGCCACGTGGTGGCGGGCGCGGTCTTCACGATTCCCGCCCTGTACATGCTGGCGGCGAACCCCGCGTACGGCGTGCCCGCGCCGGGCCTCTTCCAGGTGGTGGTGGTGAGCTTCCTGGGCGGCTGCCTGGGCATCCTCTTCCTGATCCCCCTGCGCTACCACTTCATGGTGGAGAACCACGGCCACTTCCCCTGGCCCGAGGCCACCGCCACCACCGAGATCCTGGTGAGCGGCGAGGCCGTGGGCAACCAGGCGAAGATCCTCGCGGCCTCCGCCGGCATCGGCGCGGCCTACGATGGCCTGGCCACCCTGTTCCGCGGCATGTCCGAGACCATCAGCCTGCAGCACGCCTGGGTGGGTGCGAAGCTGCGGGACAAGTTCCTGGCCTTCAACTTCCTGAACAGCGCCGCGACGCTGGGGATCGGCTACATCCTGGGCCTGCGCTACACCTCGGTGATCGCCGCGGGCAGCCTGCTCTCCATGTTCGTGCTGGTGCCCATGGTCTACGCCATCGGTCAGCACGTTCCCGGCGTCCTGGCGCCCGGCGCCGTGCCCATCGCCCAGATGACGCCCGTCCAGGTCTTCAAGGCCTACGTGCAGATCATCGGCGTGGGCGCCATCGCGGGCAGCGGCATCATGGGCGTGATCGCCGCCATGCCGAGCATGGTGCGCTCCATCGTGAGCAACCTGGAGGGCCTGAAGCACCAGGACACCCGCACGGCCGTGGCGCGCACGGAGCGCAGCCTGCCCCTCTCCTTCGTGGGCGTGGGCCTCGTCATCTTCGCCGTGGCGTGCTTCCTCTTCATCAGCTTCGGCATCGGCCTGAAGAGCGCCTTCTTCGTGGCCCTGGTCGGCACTCTGCTGGTGATGGTCATCGCCTTCCTCTTCGCGCCCGTGGCGGCCCGCGCCATCGCGACCATCGGCACGAACCCCATCAGCGGCATGACGATGCTCACCCTCATCATCACGGGCTTCGTGATGCTGAAGCTGGGCTTCGGCGGGGGGCTCGGCGCCTTCGTGACCATGATGGTGGGCGGCGTGGTGTGCACGGCCCTCAGCGCCAGCGGCGCCGTGTCCACCGACCTGAAGATCGGCCACTGGATCGGCGCCACGCCCGCGCGGCAGCTGGGCCTGAAGTTCTTCGGCACCCTGGTGGCGGCGGTCTTCTGCGGCCTGGCCATGGCCCTGCTCAGCCGCGAGGGCTTCGGCACCCAGCAGATCCCCGCGCCCCAGGCCAGCGCCATGAAGCAGATCCTCGAGGGCATCTTCGGCCAGACGGCCATGCCCCTGCGCTGGTATCTCTTCGGCCTCGGCGTGGCGCTCTCCATCGTGCTGCGCATGGTGGAGATTCCCGCCCTGGGCTTCGCCCTGGGCATGTACCTGCCCATCGAGCTGAACACGCCCCTCTTCCTGGGCGGCATCCTGAGCCACCTGGTGAACCGCAAGCGCGCCGGGGACACGGAGGCGGGTCTGAAGGCCAAGGAGAACCGCGGCATCCTGGTGGCCTCGGGCCTCATGGCGGGCGGCGCCCTCATGGGCGTGCTGGCGGCGCTGGTGAAATTCGTGTTCGACCACCTGCACTGGGACATGGCGAAGCTCCAGATCCTGCCCGCCGCTTGCTACGAGGGGCCCGGGAACGCCCTGGGCGAGCGCCTCGCCCTGGCGGCCATGGCGGGGCTCTGCGTGTTCGTGGTGGCCTACAGCCGCCGCGCCAAGGCCTGATGGGCCTGCCCGCGCCCGATCCCGATCCCCACGCCGCGGTGCTGAGCCCCGAGGTGGACCTGTGCCTGGAGCTGGGGCGCAGCCTTCAGCGCTACGCCACGCCGGCCCATCGCTTCGAGGGTGTGATGGCCCGGGTGGCGGCGCGCCTGGGGCGGCGCGGGCAGTTCTTCGCCCAGCCCACGGCCTTCTTCGCCTCCATCGAGGAGGAGGGGCGGCACCGCACCTACCTGGAGAGCAGCCCCGCGTCCGACGTGAACCTCGAGCGCATGGTGCAGCTGCAGGCGGTGGCCGATGGTCTCCTGAAGGAGGGCTGGGGCGTGGAGGAGGCCCGGCGGCACCTGCGGGAGGCCGTGGAATCGCCCGCCCGGTTCTCCCCGCTGCTGGAGGTGGCGAGCTACGGCCTGGCCGTGGGCGCGGCCCCCCTCTTCATGGGGGGCGGCTGGCGGGAGGTGGCCGTGACGGCTGCGGTGGGGCTGGCGGTGGGATGCCTGGGCCTTCTCATGGGCGCGCGTCCCCTGCTGGGGCGCCTGCTGTACCTCGTGGGGGCCTTCCTGGCGGCCCTGCTGGCCTCCTTCGGGGCGCGCCTGGTGCCGGGCACCGCGCCGCTGCTGGTGACCGCCTGCGCCCTGCTGCCGCTGATCCCGGGCCTGCGCCTGATCACGGCCATGAACGAACTCGCCACGGGCCACCTGATGAGCGGGACCTCCCGCCTGATGGACACGGGCATGATCTTCCTGCAGCTCTCCTTCGGCGTGGGGCTCGGGCACCAGCTCGGCGCGGGCCTGGGGGCGGAGCTGGCCGTGGCGCCCCGGGCCCTCGGGGGTGCCTGGCCCCTGCTGGGCCTCGTCCTCACGCCCGTGGCCTTCGTGGTGCTCTTCAAGGCCCGGCCACGGGACCTGGGCTGGATCTTCATGGGCTGCGCCCTGGCCTACGCGGGCGCCCGCCTGGGCGGCCTCGCCTTCGGGCGGGAGGCCGGCGTGGGCGTGGGCACCTTCCTGCTGGGGGCGGGTGCGAACCTCCTGGCCCGGCTGAAGCGCATCCCCAGCGCCGTGAGCATCCTGCCCGGCCTGATGATCCTCGTGCCCGGCAGCGCCGCGCTCCGGGGCATCACCGCGGTGCTCCAGAAGCAGATGCAGCCGGGCCTGGAAGCCGGCGCCACCGTGCTTCTCGTGGCCCTGGCCATGATGACGGGCCTCCTCCTGGCCCACGCCCTCGTGCCGAGCCGCCTGGAGCTGTAGGCCGGGACTTCAGCTCTTGAAGACGCTCACCAGGTCCTGTTGTACGAAGAGGTTGCCGGCCACGAGGTCACCCTGCTGGAACCAGCTGTCGCCGCCGTTCCAGTCGCTCACCAGGCCCCCCGCCTCCTTCACCAGCAGCGCGCCCGCGGCGAAGTCCCACTTCTTGAGGCCCAGCTCGAAGAAGCCGTCGTAGATGCCCGCGGCGGTGTGGGCCAGGTCCAGCGCGGCGCTGCCCGCGCGGCGGATGCCCTTGGCGCGGTAGAAGACCGAGGACAGGGCCACCGCGTAGCTCTGGAAGCGCTCGCCCAGCTGGAAGGCGAAGCCCGTGGCCACGAAGGCGCCGTCGAGTCCCGGCTGCTGGCTGATGGTCATGGGCTGTCCGTTCCAGGTGGCGCCCTCGTCCCGCACGGCCAGGAAGAGGTCCTGGCGGAGCGGGTCCCACACGCAGCCCGTCACGGGGCCCGCCGCATCCCACAGGGCCACGGACACACACCAGTGGGGAAAGCCCTGCACGAAGTTCAGGGTGCCGTCGAGGGGGTCCACGATCCAGCAGCGGGTGCTGTCGCCGAAGGCACCGGTCTCCTCGCCCAGGAAGGCGTACTGGGGGAAGCGCCGGTCCAGCTCGGCCTTGATGGCCGCTTCGCTGGCGCGGTCCGCCTCGCTCACGAAGTCGTTCTTGGTCTTTTCCGCGACGGTGGCGGGGTCGAGCTTCCGGAAGTGGCGCAGGAGCACCTCGCCCCCCGCCTTGGCCGCAGCCACCGCCGCCTCGCGCTGTGCCTCGAACATGGCGCCTCCGCTTCCCATTGTCCGGGATCCGGCGCTTGAGGGAAACTGGAAAAGCCTGATCGAAAAGGTAAACTATCCCGGCGAGGTCGAGATGCCCAAGGTCCTCAACATCGAGCCCACCCCCAACCCGGACGCGCTGAAGTTCGTGGTGCAGCGGCCCCTGCTCCGGAGCGGCGTGCGCTCCTTCCGGGACTTTGCCGCGGCGGTGGGGGACCCCCTGGCGGCGCCCCTCTTCGCCCTGGGCGGGGTCGCCTCGGTCTTCTACATGGACCGCTTCGTGACCGTGAACAAGGAGGCTTCCGCCGACTGGAACGCCCTCATCGACCCCGTCTGCGAGGTCCTCGAGGAGCTTCGGATGGAGGAGGCGGAGGGCGAGCAGCCCCGCCTGCCCGAGGGCATCACGCAGGGCGAGGCCCTGGCCCGCATCAACGAGGTGCTGGATCTGCGGGTGCGTCCGGGACTGGCGGGGGACGGGGGCGGCCTGGAGGTGCTCGGCTTCGACGGACGGACCCTGAGCATCCGCTACCACGGGGCCTGCGGTTCCTGCCCCAGCGCCGGGGGCGGCACACTGCACTACATCGAGGGCCTGCTCCAGGACGAGGTGGACGCCTCGTTGCGCGTGGAGATCTGCTAGGAAAAAGCGGGTACGGGGTCCGTGCGGCGCATTGCGCGCGCGGCCCGGGTCGCCTATCGTCGGAACCGTGGCCAAGCAGCGGACGGCAGCGAGGGATCAGCGGGGCGCGCCGCGCGACCCGGACCACCTCGCGGCCCTGGGGAGCCTTCTGGAGGAGGCCTTCCCCGACCCGACCCAGCTCTTCGAGCACGGCCTGCAGCTCCTGGTCCAGCAGCTGGGCCTCGCCGGCGCGGTCATCACCAAGCTCACGGACCTGGGCTACGAGGCCTTCTGGTGGGCCACGGGCCCGGGGGCCGGCCCCGACGCCTCCATCCACGAGCCCGCGGAGGGCTTCGCGCCGCTGGTGCTCGAGACGCCGACGCGCACGCTGATCATCCGGGACGCCTTCAACGATCCCCAGTGGCGGGAGCACACGGCCTTCCGGCGCCTGGGCATCCGCGCCTACATCGGCGTGCCCCTGCACCAGTCGGGGCGGGTCATCGGGGTGCTCTCCGTGCACGCGGGCACGCCCCAGCCCTTCACCCGCGCGGAGATCGCCATGGTCAACGCCATGGCGAACCTCTTCAGCAAGACCCTGGAGGTGGAGCAGCTCAAGCACGAGCTCCACATGACCCGCGAGGCGCTGGACCTCACCTCCGCCGTGGTGGAGGACAGCGCCCTGGAGAGCCGGGACACGCACCTGCCCAACCTGCGCTACCTGGACATCTGGCTGAAGGCGAACCTCTACCTGGCCCGCCGCCGCAACGAACCCATGGTGGTGGCCGTCTGGGAGCTGGCCCCCACCCGGGAGAGCCGCCGGGCCCTGCGCAGCGTGGCGGAGGCCCTCCGGGGGGAGGACCTGCTGGTGGACCAGGGGCGCGCACGCTTCCTGCTGCTCCTGCCCCGCACCGCCCAGGAGGGTGGCTGCATCCTGCTGGAGCGCATCCGCGCCAAGCTGGGGGCCATCCCCATGGGGGCGACGCTCTGGGATCCCTGCTACCGCCCGGACCGCCGGGACCTCGCCATCCAGGGGGCGGTGCGCCGCGCCGGCGAGGCCCTGGCCTCGAGCCGGGAGGGGGCCGGGGAGGTGGCCTGGAAGCTGGCCGTCTACGGCCCGGGGGATCGCGCGGACGAGGAAGATCCCTGGTGAAGGGCCTTTCCTGTGCTTTCATCGAAGCATGGGACGTCGCTTCATCTGGATCCTGCCCGCCGCCCTGGCCCTTTCCATCGCCTGGCTCAGCCACCAGTCGCAGCTGCCCGGGGGCGTGGAGCTGCCGCACCCCCTCGACTGGCTGGCCCACGCCACCGCCTTCGGCGCGCTCGCGGCCGCGGGGGAGCTGGCCTGGCGCGCCACCGACCGCCGCACGCCCGTCTACCGCCGCCACCTGATCCTCTTCGGCGCGGCGCTGCTCTACGCGCTGCTGGACGAATGGCACCAGTCCTTCGTGCCGGGGCGGGATGCGAGCTGGGGCGACCTGGCGGCGGACGCCTGCGGCGCGGCCCTCGGCCTGGCCCTCGCCTCGCTGCCAGGCCTCTGGGGGAGGCGCCTGGAGGGCTTCGGGTGGCGGCGCGGGAACGCGGCGCGGCCGGACCCTGCGCGCCCCCTGATCCTGGTGGCCGATCCCCACTGGGGCGAGGAGCTGACGGGCCTTCGCGAAGCCGCGCTGCGCCATCCGGAGGCGGACTGGCTCTTCCTGGGGGACCTCTTCGAGTTGTGGGTGGGCGTGCCCGGCATGGAGACCGAGGCCCAGCGGGGCTTCCTGTGGTGGGTGCGCGCCCGCCGCACCGCCGGGCGCTGGGTGGGGCTCTGGATGGGCAACCGGGAGTATTTCCTGGACGGCCTGTCGGCGGACTTCGACCTGATGGGCGAAGGCCCGGGCGGCGCGCTGCCCGCGGAGGGCCTCGCCTGGGAACACGGCGACCTGGTGAACCGCGCGGACCGGCGCTACCGCCTGTGGAACCTCCTGAGCCGCAGCGGGCCCGTGTGGCTCCTGGCGCGCCTGCTGCCCGCCCCGTGGGCCCGCGCCCTGGCGCGGCGCCTGGAGAAGGCCCTGCGGGGCACCAACCGGCACCACAAGCAGCACTTCCCCGCCGAGGCCTTCCGGGAGGTGGTGGAGGCCTCCGGCGCGGGCTGCTTCCTGGTGGGCCACTTCCACCAGGCGCACCGGGAGGGTGTGGGCGTCGCGCTGCCCTGGGCCCACGAGGGCGCTTTCATGGTCTGGCGGGAAGGGCGCGTGGAGCGCCTCTGAACCCGCATTGTGCATGTATGTTCTTCCCACCCCGCTGAAGGGGTCTTTGAA
>CAXYVC010000022.1:0-30197 GCA_964292295.1 uncultured bacterium | reverse complement strand
TGGCCGCGGGGGCCCGCCGGAGAGCCTCCCGCAGGGCCGCGTCCTTGACCAGGAGCTCCTCCAGCAGGCGCCGGATCCAGGGATCCCCCACGCTTGCCACCAGGGCATCCAGCTCGGCCAGCATCTCCGGCACGGGGCGCGGGCTCACGGGGAAGAAGCGGGAGAGGTCGCCCACCTCCTCGTCCGTGGCGAAGCGCACCTTGTCCAGCTTCAGCTGCACCCTTCCGTTGTACGCATCCACCCGGCCCTTCACCTTGAGGAAGGCGTCCGCCTTCACCAGGTCCATGTCCCCCTCGACGGCCCGCACGTCCCAGAGGAAGGCCTTGAGATCGCCGGAGGCGTCCCCGAGGCCCAGCACGAGGTCCTCGGAGCCCCGGGTGCTGGTCTTGAAGGCGGCCTCCAGGGCCAGCAGGTAGCCCACGAAGGCATCGCCTTCCCGCAGGGAACGGATCAGGGGCGCGTCAGGCACAGGTACCTCGCTAGTGCTGCGTGGGGGGCTTGGAAGGGGCACCGAAAGGGTCCGCCAGGGGGCTGTCGTCCAGGGTGAGGCGCTTCTCCTCCAGCACCTCCACGTAGGACCACTGGTCCGCCTTGGCCACGTTGCCGGCCGGAATCCCCAGCACGCGCACCCGGAGCAGGCGGTGGTAGACGGGAAACTCGAGCAGGTCCCCCGTCTTCACCTCGAAGCTGGCCTTGCGGGGCACCTCGTTGACCCGCACCATCCCTTCGTCGCAGAGCTCCCGCGCCAGCTCGCGCCGCTTGAGCAGGTAGGTCTTCTTCATGAACAGGTCGAGCCGCACCGTCACCCCTTGAGGATGGTCTCCCGTGGAACCAGGAAGCGGATGTTCGAGCGGATCCGCAGATCGTTCAGATAGTTCTCCAGGGCGTTCTGGGCCTTGGGCTCCTGGAGCTTCTGGAGGAGCTGGGGCTTCACCTCCTCGAAGGGCTTGGCGCCCTCGTCCTCGCTGGCGATGAGCTGCAGCAGCAGCAGGTCCTTGTCCGTCTCCAGCGGGGCGCTCACGGCGCCGGGCTTGAGGGCCAGCGCCGCCTGCTCCACGCTGGCGCGCATCAGGCCCTTGCCCATCCAGCCCAGGTCGCCGCCGGTGGCCTTGGAGGGGCTGGCGCTGTAGGCCTTGGCCAGCTCCTCGAAGGTCTTGCCGGCCTTCAGCTCGGCCTGGACCTTCTCCAGCGTGGCGCGGGCCTGGGCCTGCTCCTCGGGCGTCGCGCCCTTGGAGATCACCAGCTCCCGCACGCGGAAGCGGCTGGGCTGCTTGTACTCGTCCTTGTGGTCCTCGTAGTAGGCGCGCAGCTCCTGGTCCTCGATGGCCACCTTGCTGTATACCTCGCGGCCCAGCACCATGCGCTGGACCTCCTGCTGTTTCAGCTGCTTGAGGTAATCGGGAAGCCCCACGCCCAGGCTGCTCTTCAGGGCGCGCTCCAGGTCCGCGTCCGTGGCGAACTGGTTCTGCTTCTTGATGTCCTCCACGTAGCTGCGGATCTGCTCGTCCGTGATGGAGAGGTTCAGTTCCGCCGCCTTGTCCGACAGGACGAAGGCGTCGATCAGGCCCTGGAGGGTCTTCTCCCGGGCCTCCTTCAGCTTGGCGTCCAGCTCCTTGCCGCTGTGCTTGCGGTAGAGGGCGGCGGTCTCCTGCTCCACCGCCTGCTGGAAGGCCTTGCGGGTGATGATGTGGTTGTTCACCACCACGAGGATCTCTTCCCGCACCTCCGGGGCGGCGGGCAGGACGAGGGCGGGCAGGACGAGACAGAGGGCGCGCTTCACTTCCGGCCTCCCTTGGCCTTGGGGGTTCGAACGACCTTCGCGGGCGCGGGCGCGGCCTTCTGGGCCTCGGCCCCCTCCACGAAGGGAATCTCCTTCTTCAGCCCGTCCAGGAAGGCGCGGTACACCGCCTCCTGGCGTGCCTGGGTCGCCTTCTGGCGGGCCTGGTCCTTCACGGCGTCGAAGGGCTGCACCTTCGCGGGCGTGCGCTTCTCCGCCTGGATCAGGTGGAAGCCGTAGGGCGTGCGCACGGGCACCCCGAGCTTCCCGAGTTCCTGGGCCTTGGCGGCCTTCTCGAACTCGGGCTGGAACTGGCCGTCCCGGATGTCCTCGTAGAGCCCGCCCCGGTCCTTGCTGCCGGGGTCGTCCGAGAAGCTCTTGGCCACCTCGTCCCAGCCCTTGCCAGCCTTCAGGGCCGCCTCGGCCTGGGCCAGCCTCGCCTTGGCCTCCTCCTCGGAAAGCCCCTTCTCGCCGTTGGGGCCGCCCTTCACCGAAACCAGGATGTGGCGGCAGGAATAGGTGGCAGGCTGCTCGAAGGCCTTGGGGTTCTGGTCGTAGAAGGCCTTCACGTCCGCATCCGCCACCTGGATCTGCTTCCGCAGGCGCTCGCCCTCCTTCTGCATCAGCTCCTCCACGAGGACCTGCATGTCCATGAGGGCGCGCTTGCGCAGGAAGGAGGGACCGGCGTCCAGCTTCTCCTTGCGGGCCTTGGCCTCCAGCAGCTTGTATTCCAGGAACTGCTTGCGGAGCTGGTCCTTGGCACCGGCCACCATCTCCACCTGCAGGCGCTGCTGGGGGTTCAGCATCTGGCCCAGGAAGAGGTCGAAATCGGAGCGGTGCACCACGGCACCGCCGATGCGGGCGAGCACCTCGTCCGCCGGGGGCTTCGGGGCCTCGACCTTGAGGGGCGCGAAGCCCCCCGAGGCGGCCTTGGGCGTCCCGGCCTTGGGGGCGGACGGGGCATCCTGGGCCACGAGGGCCAGGGACAGGGAGGCGAGAAGCAGGGAGAGGGGCAGGGTCATGGAGGCAGATCCAGGGAATCAGTTGCGGCGGCCGCCGAGGAGGTTCAGGAGGCTGACGAAGATGTTGTAGAGGCCCTCGAAGAGGCTGAGGGCGAAGCCCGCGGGGTCGCCGAAGTCCTCGGTGCGCAGCATGGCGCTGGTGTCGTAGAGCAGCTTGGCGGAGCAGGCGATCACCGCCACCGCGGAGATCACGAGGCTGAGGGTGCCCAGGTGAAAGAGCGCCGCGGCCAGGCCCCCGAAGAACATGATGGCGATGCCCACAACCACGAAGCTGCGCAGGAAGCTGAAGTCCTTCTTGGAAACGAAGGCCGTCACGGTGAGGGCCAGGAAGACGCCCGCGGTCATCCCCGCCGCCGCCAGGACGGTGCCGAAGCCCGCCTGGCGGGCCACCAGGAGGGAGAGAATCCCCGCCACGTAGCCCGAGATGCCCGTGAAGAGGCCGTAGGCGATGAGGTTCAGCGGGCGCTTCCGGCTCACGGCCTGGGCGAAGAAGATGGCGCCCATCTGGGCCCCGAAGAGCAGCCAGCCGAAGAGGCGCCCGGTGGCCTGGGCCAGGGACACCCAGAGGGGCACGGTCAGGAAGGCTGCCAGGGCCGCCGCCGCGGCCACGGCGAAGCCGCCCGCAAGCCAGAGGTACACGCGGCGCACGAAGCCGAGCCGGGCCTGCACCCGGCCCTCCCCGAAGACGGCGCCCGCACTGAATCGATCATCCATGCCAGACCTCGCGTGCCCCGCATCCGCAGGGCGTCCCCCGATCCTACCATCCAGCCCCCCGCGCGCCCGGGACGGCGCCCCGGAGACGGCTGGACTCCCTCATGCGTGGCGGCCCCGCAGCGAAGGTTCCCTACTCCGCCTTCACGGCGAAGGGCGAGAAGCCCTTGGCCTTGAGCTTGGCCGCCGCGGCGTCCGCCTCCGCGCGGCTGCCCGCCCGGACCAGGCGCACCTTGAGCTGGCCCTTCTGCTTCACGACCTCCGCGGCGAATCCTGCGGCCTTGGCCTTCTCCGCCACCCGCTTCGCCTCGGCGGCATCCGGCGTGGAGAGGAGCTGCAGGCTCCAGCGCTCCGGAGCCGCCTTGCCGCCCTTCCCGGGCAGCTCGGCCTTCTCCGGGTCGGCCCTGGGCGCCTCGGCCTTGCCGGCCTCCGGGCCGGCCGGGGCGGGAGCCGCCTCCGAAGCGGGAGCCGGGGGCTGGGCCTTTTCGAGGCCCAGGTCGCCGAAGGCCTTGAGCTGCTCGGCCACGGGACTGGGCAGTTCCTTCAGGTCCTCGCCGGCGCTCTGGGCACGGGTCGCCGGAGGGGCGGCGCTCTGCTTGCCCACCTGGACCCCCAGCACGTAGACGAGGGTGAGCAGGCCGACGCCCATCGCCGTCACCAGCAGGATGGAGGAGCGGCTGATCACCACGGTCTGGGCATCGCGGTCGGGCATGGGCCCCAGTCTACCCGCGGTGCAGGAGGGCGGCGTACTGCGGCCCGGCACTGGCGGGAGCGGTCACGAGGACCCGGGGCCCCTCCTCCAGGAGGGCGGCCACCAGAAGCTGGCCCCCGCTGCCGCAGAACTCGCCCCAGAGGCGCTTGGGGCAGCCCGGTTCGGGCCAGTCGGGGCGTAGCTCCCACAGGGGGGCTTCCACCCGGTCCAGGGCCGCCAGCCCCGAGGCCCCGGAGATCCACGCCTCCACGGGACCCGGGCTCAGGCCCAGCGCCGCCTCGCCCAGGGCGGCCGAAGGCCCCTGCGCCTCAAGGGGAGAGGCCGAGGCCAGGGCCGCCACCTCGGCCAGCAGGTCGGCATCCCGCGCATCGGCACTGCGGCGGCGCTCCAGCACGAAGGCCTGGGCGCCCTCCCCCGGCAGGAAGCCTCCCCCGGGGCCTTCCCCCCGGGCGCGCAGGCCCGCCCGGTCCAGGACGGGGCCCAGCAGGGGGAAGAGCGCGTCCGCCCCCACCAGAAGCACGGCATCCACGGTTCCCTGGCCCAGCCAGAGCGCCGCCTGATCCAGGGCGGCGAAGCAGGCGTTCTCCCGGCCCACCTGGGTGAAGGCGGGGCCGGTGATGCCCAGCCCCAGGGAGAGGTTGCCCGCCAGACAGGAGGCCAGCGCATTGGGGAAGAGGGCGGGCGCCAGCTCCCCCCGCGCCAGCCAGGGCGCCAT
The DNA here is from genome assembly GCA_964292295.1 of uncultured bacterium. Classification (GTDB taxonomy): domain Bacteria; phylum Acidobacteriota; class Holophagae; order Holophagales; family Holophagaceae; genus CAXYVC01. Next base: position 25,260 of record CAXYVC010000022.1, on the reverse strand, counting down.
GAAAGCCTCCGCCGCCTCGAAACCACCCAAACAGGTGCCCACCGCCAGGCCCAGGCGCCCTCCCAGGCGCGCCGGGTCCAGGCCGGCCATGGCCAGCGCCTCTTGGGCCGCGACCCAGGCGAAGCGGGAGGCGCGGTCCATGCGCCGGCGCAGCATCATGGGGATCCGCCCGGCATCGAAGGCGACGCAGGCCGCACCCCGGCCCCCACCCAGCTCCGGCGGCAGCGGCGCGAAGGCCGATTCCTGGGCCTCCCAGGCGCGGCGGGCCGCCTCCAGCCCCTCCCCGCAGGGCAGGACCAGGCCCACCCCCGTGCACGCCGTCGTGGTCATCGCCCCCTCCATGCCTTGAGGACCAGGCTCACGTTGTGGCCGCCGAAGGCGAAGGCGTTCACGAGAGCCGCGCGCAGGGGGCGCTCCCGGGCCACGAGGGGCGTGGCGTCCAGGCCGCAGGCGGGATCCGGTTCCTCCAGGCGCAGGGTGGGGCTCACCACCTGGTCGCGCAGAGCCAGCAGCGCGGTGGACGCGGCCACCGCTCCCGCGGCGGCCAGGCAGTGGCCGAACTGGCTCTTGGAGGCCGTGAGGCTGGCCCTGCGTGCCGCCTCGCCCAGAGCGGCGCGCAGGGCCGCGCACTCCGCGCCGTCGTTGGCGGGGGTCGCCGTGGCGTGGGCGCTCACCAGGTCCACGTGCTCCGCCGGGAGCTCGGCGCAGCGCAGGGCCCCGGCCATGGCCCGGGCGGCGCCCTCGCCCTCCGGGTGCGGCGCCGTCGCGTGGTGGGCGTCCTGGGTGCAGCCGTAGCCGAGCACCTCGCCCAGGATCGAGGCCCCCCGGGCCCGCGCCAGCTCCAGGGGCTCCAGCACGAAGAAGACGGCCGCCTCCCCCAGGTTCAGGCCCGCCCGGTCCCGGCTGAAGGGACGGCAGGGCACGGCATCCATGGCCTTGAGGGCGCCGAAGCCCGTCCAGGTGGTGCGACAGAGCGTCTCCACGCCCCCGACGAGGGCCGCGTCCAGCCGCCCCTGGGCCAGACGCTCCCAGGCCTGGCCCAGGGCCAGCAGGCTGGCGCTGCAGGCGGTCATGGGCGCGAAACGGGGCCCCGAGGCGCGGAAGGCCTCCGCCAGCAGGTCCCCCACGCGGGCCGGGCTGTGGAGCAGCGCCTCCGCCGCCCGCTCCCGGCGGCCCGCGGCGCGGTCCAGGACGAGGTTTTCCAGGAGACCCAGCCCGTTGGTGGAGGCGCCCTGGAAGACGCCCCGGCGCCGCGGATCGCCCCGCTCCAGGTCGAGGCCCGCCCCGGCCAGGGCCTCGGCGCAGGACTGGAGGGCCAGGCGCTCGGTGCGCGTGGTGCGCAGGCCCGCCGGGGCCGGGACCTCGAAGGGGATGGCGCCCGCCACGGCCTTCGGGGTGCCGAAGTCCACGCCCGGCGCCAGAGGGGCCAGGCCGCTCGCGCCTTCCAGCATGCGGGCCCAGGTGCCCGGCGCGTCCAGCGCCAGGCTGGAAACCCAGCCGAGTCCCGTGACGACCACCCGGCCCGTCACGCGGGCCTCCGCGCCAGCACTAGGGTGGCACTGCAGAGCAGGCGCCCCTCGCAGGTCACGCGCCCCTTCACCCGGCGCAGGGCGCCGAAGGCGGCCTCCTGCTCCACCTCCAGCTCCAGACGGTCGCCGGGGAAGGCCGGGGCCTTGAAGCGGGCGTCGGCCACCTGGGCGAGGAGGTAGTCGGCACCGGGCTCCGGCCCCTCCTCCAGGTAGGCCGCCGCCTGGGCGAGCATCTCGACCATCAGCACTCCCGGCAGCAGGGGGCGCCCCGGCAGGTGCCCCTGGAAGATGGGCTCCCCGAGGGTGAGCAGCTCCAGGGCGCGCACGCGCCCGGGCTCCCGGGACAGCACCCGGTCCACGAAGCGGAAGGGGTAGCCGTGGGGGAGAGCGTCCATGGCACGCTAGCGCGGCAGGCCGCGGGACGCGAGGTGCTCCGCCAGGGCCGACACGGAGGCGAAGGCGCGCTTGCCCTCCTCCTCCGTCTCCAGCTTCACGCCGAAGGCCTTCTCCAGGCCGATGCTCAGCTCCAGGGCGTCGATGGAATCCAGGCCCAGGCCCTCGCCGAAGAGGGGCGCGTCGTCGTCGATCTCCTCCGGGCGCAGGCCCTCCAGGCCGAGGCGTTCGACGATCATCTCCTTCACCCGGCGCTTCAGGTCGTCCATGCGGCGTTCTCCGAAGGGGCCAGTCTACCGTGAGGCACAGTCCCCCCTCCGCCCCCGGACACGGGTAGGATGGAGCCTCGGTCTGCCGCCGCCTTGGTAAGCCATGGACTCCGCCCTCACCCCCTTCCTTCCCGTGCTGGTCCTGCTCCTGCTGGCCGTGGCCATGGGCTTGGCCATCCTGCTGCTCTCGGGCCTGGTGCTGCCGCGGCTCATCAAGCCCCGTCGGCCGGATCCTCGCAAGCTCACGCCCTACGAATGCGGCGTCCCGCCCCTCCAGGAGGGCGCGCGGCACCGCGTGGGCGTGCGTTTCTACCTGGTGGCCGTCCTCTTCCTTCTCTTCGACGTGGAAGCCGCCTTCCTCCTGCCCTGGGCGGTGCAGTACAAGGCGCACACCGCCACCTTCGGGGCCATGGCGGCCTTCGTGGGCACCCTGCTCGTGGGCTACGTCTACGTCTGGGGCAAGGGTGCCCTGGACTGGGAGCGCTAGATGCTGGAACCGGGCCTCGACGACGCCGTGCTCACCACGCGCCTGGACGCGGTGGTCAACTGGGGGCGCAAGAACAGCCTGTGGCCCCTGCCCTTCGGCACCGCCTGCTGCGCCATCGAGTTTATGAGCATGATGGCCAGCCGCTACGACTTCAGCCGCTTCGGCGCGGAGGCCCTGCGCTTCAGCCCCCGCCAGTCCGACCTGCTGCTGGTGCTGGGCACCATCACCAACAAGCAGGCGCCGGTGCTGCGGCGCATCTACGGCCAGATGGCCGAACCCAAGTGGGTGATCAGCGTCGGCGCCTGCGCCAGCTCCGGCGGCATGTACCGCACCTACGCCACCCTCCAGGGCATCGACCGGGTGATCCCCGTGGACGTCTACGTGCCGGGCTGCCCGCCCCGCCCCGAGACCATGATCCGCGCCGCCATGGAGCTGCAGGAGAAGATCACCGCGGAGTCGCTGAAGGCCCGCAAGGCGCACCTCGAGGCCTTCTACGAAAGCCTGGCCCGCCAGGAGGCGCTGGAGGCCAAGGGCCGCACGCCCCACCAGGCGGTGCGGGAGCTGGTGCTCGCCGCCGGAGAGGCCGGCGAAGACCGCATCTGGTAAGGAGGTCCCGTGGTCATCCAGGAGATGCAGGAGCGCTGCCCGGGCCTGGTGCTCGACGCCCACGCCTTCCGGGGGGACGAGACCGCCGTGGTGGACGCCGCGCGCCTCCTCGAGGCCGTGGCCTTCGTCCACGCCGAGGGTTTCCAGCAGCTCCTCGACGTCACCGCCGTGGACTGGTACGAGCGCGATCCCCGCTTCGACGTGGTCTACCACTTCCTGAACCTCGCGGGCCAGACCCGCCTGCGCCTGAAGGTGCGCGTGCGCGAGGGCCAGGCCGTCCCCAGCCTCACGGGCCACTACCGCAGCGCCGACTGGTCCGAGCGCGAGGTCTACGACCTCTTCGGCATCCCCTTCGAGGGCCACCCCGACCTGCGCCGCCTCCTGACCTGGGACGACTTCCCGGGCCACCCCCTGCGCAAGGACTTCCCCCTGGACGGGGGGGACGCCTTCTGCGGCGACGTGGGCGTGCGCTATTGCGGCGACGCCCGCCCGGTGGAGGCCTGAACCCCATGCAGACCGCAGCCGACGACGCCCGCATGATCGTCAACCTGGGCCCCTCCCACCCCGCCACCCACGGCACCCTGCGCCTCGTGCTCGAGCTCGACGGCGAGTACATCCGGAAGGCCACGCCGGAGATCGGCTACCTGCACCGGGGCGTGGAGAAGCTGGGGGAGCACTTGAGCTACGCCCAGTTCGTGCCCCTCACGGACCGCCTGAACTACTGCAGTTCCCTGATGAACAACGTGGGCTACGCCCAGGCCGTGGAGAAGCTGCTGGACCTGCGCATCCCGAGGCGGGCCGAGCTGATCCGGGTGCTCGTCTCGGAGCTGGCGCGCATCGGGGACCACATCATCTGCGTGGGCATCAACGCCGTGGACATCGGCGCCTACACCGCCTTCCTCTACCTCTTCGAGGAGCGGGAGACGCTGTACGACCTCTTCGAGATGGCGGCCGGCCAGCGCATGCACACGAGCTTCACGCGCATCGGCGGCCTCTTCCGCGACCTTCCGCCCGAGTTCGAGCCCCTGTGCCGCCGCTTCCTGGACAGCATGGCGCGCAGCACCGACGAGCTGGAGGCGCTGCTCACCCACAACCCCATCTGGCACGACCGCACGAAGGGCGTGGGCGCCATGAGCCCCGACGAGGCCCTCTCCTGGGGCTACTCCGGCCCCTGCCTGCGCGCCACGGGCCTGGCCCACGACCTGCGCAGGGCCCAGCCCTACCTGGGCTACGAGGACTTCGCCTTCGACATCCCGGTGGGCACCACCGGCGACGTGTTCGACCGCTACCTGGTGCGGGTGGAGGAGATCCGCCAGAGCCTCGGCATCGTGCGCCAGGTGCTGGACCGCTTGGAGCCGGGCCCCGTGATCGTGGACGACCCGAAGCTCGCCCTGCCCCCCAAGGAGAAGGTCTACACGCGCATGGAGAGCCTCATCCACCACTTCAAGCTGGTGATGCACGGCATGGACATGCCCGTGGGCGAGGTCTACAGCGCCACCGAGGCCGCCAACGGCGAGCTGGGCTTCTACGTGGTCTCCACCGGCGGCAAGAGCCCCTACCGCATCCACGTCCGCCCGCCCTGCTTCCCCATCTTCAGCAGCTTCGACGCCCAGGTGAAGGGCCGCCTCATCGCCGACGCCATCGCCATCCTCGGCTCCATGAACATCATCGCGGGCGAGCTGGACCGCTAGGAGCGTCCATCAAACCACCCAATCCTTGGCATATCAGGAGATGATAATGCGTCCGAGACTGAGGAAGGCTGGGTGGATGTCGGCCCTCCGCTTGTAGCGCACGGCAAGTCGGCTCTGGCGAGGCGGGCCTTCACACGGTGGCGGCGCGCGACCGCATCCTCCAGGTTCAGGCCTGCACGTCCACCTGGCCGCCGAGCCCGGCGCTCTGGGCGACCAGCTGCGCCAGCTGGGCGCCCTGCTGGGCCTCGATGTCCAGGGTGCGGCGCATGACCCGGGTGGCGAACTCCTGGGCCGTGGCCTGCATCTGCTGGCCAACCACCGCTTCGGGACTGATGCTGGAAAGGTCCATGGGCTGCTCCGGCACGGGCCTTATCGGCCTCCGGGCTTCCGGACTTGAGGCAGACCGGTGCGCAGGAGGGCGGCCAGGTCCTGCACCGTGGGTTCCTGCGCCCGGGCGGCCTCGCGGTTGGCCTCGGCGATGGCGTCGAAGACCTCCCGGCGGTGGATCTGCACATCACGCGGGGCGTTGATGCCGAGGCGCACCCCGTCCTTGCCGATGCCGGTGATGGTGATCTCCACCTTGCCGTCGATGACGATGGACTGGTCGACCTTGCGCGTGATGACGAGCATCTAGCGCGCCGGGTCCAGGATGGGGAAGCGCAGGGGGTAGCGCTCGGTGTTGAGGATGACCTGGCGCCCCTGGCGGGTGCGGGTGTTGACCACCAGGGGGCCCGCGAGGTTGGCCGTCATCTGGCGAGGATCCTCCGGAACGACCACCAGGGCCAGCACGAGGGCCTCCTCGGGCTTGGCGAGGTCCAGGAAGGCGGCATCCTCCGGAGCCAGGTCGAAGGCGTAGTCCGGCTTGATGGCGGCCACGTCGATCGCCACGAAGCTGAGGTCCTCCTGCTCCACGGACTGGAGGAACTTCAAGGGGTAGCCGCCCTTGGGCTCGAAGAGGCGGAAGCGGGTGTGCAGGGGGAAGCCCACCAGACCGGCGGGGAAGCTGACGATCACGTCCCCCGTGCCCACCAGGACCGGGTACTGCAGGGGATAGTTGCGGGTGTCCAGGATGGCCTGCACGCCGATCCGCTTCGCGGTGTTGATCACCAGGGGGCCGGCCAGGTCCGCGGTCATGCCCTTGGGGTCCTCGGGCACCACCACCAGCACCAGCACCAGGGCGTCGGACTCCTTCTCGAGGCCGAGCAGCTGGGCCTCCGCGTCGCCGAGGGGCACGCGGTAGTCGGCCTTCACGGCCGCGGCGTCCATGCAGCTCATGCTGATCTCGGGGCGTTCGACGGACTGCAGGAACTTCAGGGGGTAGGAGTCCCGGGGCTCGTCCAGGCGCCACTGCGTCAGGCCCGCGAATCCCGGGAGGCCCTTGGGAAAGGTGAGGATCACGTCATCCTGGGGCATGGGAACTCCTGTGGCGAATGGTGTGTTATCGGCGCCCCGGCGTGGGGAGATGATTTATGCACCCAGGACGGCCCACAGGGCATCCAGGCGGCGGGCCCGGAAGCGGGGGTTGGGGATCGTGCGTTCGAGCGCCTCGCGGCTCGCGGGGGGATGCTGCAGGCGCGCCAGGAGCCAGCGGTTGCCCAACTCCATGACCGCGGCCACGTCCCCCTCGTTGCCCCACTGGTAGCGGAGCTCCATGAGGCGTCGTGCCTTCCGCGCGGCGGCGGGGCCGAGCCCCATGGCGCGGATCTTGTCCTCGATGGGGAAGCCCTCGGGCTGGCGGTAGTGGCGCACCCGCCGCATGAGAGTGCGCATCTCCAGGGGAAGCCGAGCGAGCCGCGGCCCCACCTCGGGGTCCTCCCGCTTCGCCTCGGCCTCCTCCGCCAGGGCGCGCAGGAGCGGGAGCAGCAGGGCCGCGTCCCGCGCGGCGTAGGAGAGCTGGGTCTCCCGGAGGGGGCGCAGCATCCAGTTGCTGTCCTGCTCCTCCTTGGGGATGTCGATGCCGAGCTTCAGGCGGGCCATGGTCTTCAGCCCCGGCTGGGGATAGCCCAGAGCCCGGGCCAGGAGCATGGTGTCCATGACCGAGGTGGGCACCACGTCGTAGATGCGCTTGAAGACCACGCCATCGCCGCTGAAGTCGTGGGCGATCCAGGGCACCTCCGCCATGGCCCGCAGGGCCCCGGGCATGAGCTCCTGCAGTCGGAGCGGATCCACCAGCCAGGCCCGGTCGTGGGTGGCCACCTGCAGCATGGCGAGCACGCAGTGGTGCACACCCGTAAGGCTGCACTCGATGTCCACCGCCAGGAGGTTCGCCTGGAACCAGTGGGGCAGCGCCGCGGCGAGGGTTGCCGGGGAGTCGACGTAGTGGATGGGAAGGTCGTAGCGGTCTGGGGACATGGTTCCGGTGCCGTGGGAAGGCCTGGTGCAAGTTTGCCCGAAAGGGAGCGGCCTCCTCGGATAGGATCGCACCCTGGAGCAGAAAACGATGAACCGTGGCCTCTTCTGGAGCACCTTCGCGACCGTCTTCCTGGCAGAGCTGGGCGACAAGACCCAGCTCGCCGCCATGACGGCCACCGCCCGGAGCGGCGCACTGCTCACGGTCTTCGCCGCCGCCAGCGCGGCCCTCGTACTGGCCACGGCCCTCGGCGTGCTGGTGGGCGGCGCCCTCTTCCGCATCGTGCCCGAGAGCCTGATCAAGTACCTCGCCGGCACCGCCTTCATCGGCGTGGGCATCTGGGTGATCGTGAGGGGCTGAGCGCGCACCCAACCGGACGCTGCCGCGAGCGTCAGCGCCCTCCCCTGATCCTTCCGGTTTCCTTCCTCGGGCCTCAGACCGTGCCGCCGCCCTGGCGGGTGATGCGGGCGCCGAGGGCCTGGAGCTTGCGCTCCAGCCCGGCGTAGCCGCGGTCGAGGTGGTAGATGCGGTCCACGGTGGTGGCGCCCTCGGCCACGAGGCCGGCGATCACCAGGGCGGCGCTGGCGCGCAGGTCGGTGGCCATCACCGTGCAGCCGGTGAGGGGGGTGGGGCCGGCGATGATGGCGGTGCTGCCGTCGATGCGCAGGTTCGCGCCCAGGCGCTCTAGCTCCATGGCGTGCTGGAAGCGGTTCTCGAAGATGGTTTCCTTGATGACGCTGATGCCCGTGGCCTGGGTGAGGGCGGCCATGACCTGCGCCTGCAGGTCGGTGGGGAAGCCGGGGTAGGGTGAGGTGGCCACGTCCTTCGCGCGCAGGCGCTGGCCAAGCTCGCGCTGGATGCGGAGCTGCATGCCGTCCGCGCCCTGGCGCTCGGTGAAGGCGCAGCCGCAGCGCTCGAGCAGGTCGATGAGGGCCCGCAGGTGCTCGGGCACCACGCGGTCGAGCACCACGTCGCCCCCGGCGGCGGCCACGGCGCAGAGGAAGGTGCCTGCCTCGATGCGGTCCGCGATGATGGCGTGGGTGCAGCCCTCCAGGCGGCTCACGCCGTGGACGGTGAGCACGGGGCTGTCGATGCCCTCGATGTGCGCGCCCATCTCCACGAGCATGCGGGCCAGGTCGCCGATCTCGGGTTCCTGGGCCGCGTTGCGCAGGACGGTGGTGCCCTCGGCCAGCGCCGCCGCCATGAGCACGCACTCCGTGGCGCCCACGCTCACCTTCTTGAAGGTGTGGTCGATGCCCTTCAGGCGGCCAGAGGGAACGCCGGCCTCCACGTAGCCGCGCTCGATGGCGATCGTCGCGCCCATGCGCTCCAGGGCTTCCAGGTGGAGGTTCACGGGACGGGTTCCGATGGCGCAGCCGCCGGGCAGGCTCACGGAGGCGCGCCCGAAGCGGGTGAGCAGGGGCCCCAGCACGAAGAATCCGGCGCGCATGGTCTTCATGAGCTCGTAGGGCGCGCGCAGTTCGCCTTGCGCCACGCCGTCGGCCTGCAGGGAGGCGCTCAGCTCGAAGCCCTCCTCGTCCCGCGCGAGGTCGGCGCTGCAGCCCAGGGCCTGGAGCACGCGGATCATGGTGCGGATGTCGGAAACGGCGGGAAGCCGGTGCAGCGTGACGGGGCCGGGCGCCAGCAGGGCGGCCGCCAGGCAGGGCAGGGCGGGGTCCTTCGCCCCGGGGGCCGCCACGCGCCCCTGGAGGGGCATTCCGCCTTCAATGACCAGCCGATCCATGCCGTCTCCGCGCGATGAAGCCCAATCTTAGCGGATAAACTCCAGGCGTTCCCCGGAGCCCGCCGTGCGCCTGTCCCTCGCCATGATCGTGAAGAACGAGGCGCGCTTCCTCGCGCATTGTCTGGAGAGCGTCCAGGGGCTGGTGGACGAGGCCGTGGTGGTGGACACCGGGTCGGAGGACGCCACGCCGGAGATCGCCCGGTCGAAGGGGGCGCAGGTGTCGCACTTCCCCTGGTGCGGCGACTTCTCCGCCGCGCGCAACGCCGCCCTGGCCCGCTGCCGGGGGGACTGGATCCTGGTGCTCGATGCGGACGAGGCCATCGACCGCAAGGACCACGCCGCGATCCGGCAGGCGCTGGCGCGGATGGACATCCACGGCTGGATGTTGCCCATCCGCAACCACCTGCGCAGCGGCGCCTACGCGGGGGCGGGGGGCGAGGCGAAGCCCAACGACGGGCGCTACCTGGAGGGCGCCGGTTTCAGCCACTACGTGGAGACGCTGCACCTCCGCCTCTTCCGGGCGCAGGGCGGGCCCGTCTACGCCGGACGCATCCACGAGCTGGCGGAGCCCTACTTCGAGGCGCGGGGCTTGGCGCTGGGGCGCCTGGATGCGGCCATCCACCACTACGGCAAGACCGAGGGCGCCCGGGAGCGCGCCAAGCTCGCCGAATACCTGCGCCTGGCGCTGCTGGACGCGGCGGAGCGCCCGGGGGAGAGCCAGCTGCAGTACAACGTGGTGCAGCAGGCGATCCTCGCGGAGGCCTGGGCGGAGGCGCTGGAGGCCGCCCGCCGCTTCCGCGCCCTGGAGGCGCGCCGTCCCCTGCTGGTGGAGCTGGGGGGCGCCAAGGCCCTGCGGGCGCTCGGGCGCGCGGAGGAGGCCCTCGCCTGGCTGGACGAGGTCCAGGCGGAAGGACCCGCCCTGGCCTGCGAGCGGGCGGAGGCCCTCCTGGCCGCCAAGCGGCCGGAGGAGGGGGAGCGGGAGCTCCTGGCGCTGCTAGAGCGGGCGCCCTTCTACACCCGGGCCTTCCTGGCCCTGGCGGGCCACCTGGCCGCGCAGGACCGCCGGGAGGCGGCCCTGCAGGTGCTGGAGGCCGGCCTGGACCAGAACCCGAAGGACGAGCTGCTCTGGAACGAGCTGGTGGTGCTGGGCGGCCAGGGGGATCCCCGCGCGGCGGCCCGGAACGCCTGGGACGCGCTGCAGGCGGTTCCGGGGGGAGGCCAGGGCCTCTGGCACCAGATCGTGTTCCGGGTGCTGCTAGCCCAGGGCGATCGGGCGGAGGCGGCGGAGGTGCTGCGTCGGGGCCTGGCGGCCTTCCCGGGCAACCAGGAGCTGGAGGCGCTGCAGGCGCGCCTCTAGGCCGGGTTCGCTACCCCAGCACACGGGAGCGCAGGGCCTTCCGCGCCACGGAGCCCCAGGCGCGGCCGTCGCGGCTTTCGGGGCGGTTGTCCCCGAGCACCAGGTAGCCCGCGCCCGTGTCCCAGGGGCCGCCGTCCCCCCGCTCGGTGGTGCGCACGTAGGGCTCGTCCAGGAGCCGGTCCTGCAGCCACAGGTCGCCCCGGCGCTGCTCGAGGCGCTCGCCGGGAAGACCCACCACCCGCTTCAGCACCGGGCCTTCGGGGCCCTCCACCAGCCACACCTGGCCGCGCCGGGGCGCGCCGGCGGCCCAGGCGCGGAGGGCCCAGGCGCGGTCGCCGTTCCGGAAGGTCGGCTCCATGCTGCGCCCCTGCACCTGCACCGGATGCACCACGGCCAGGGGGAGGAGGGCGAGGGCGAGGGCCGCGGCGTAGACCCAGGCCTTCATGGGCGGACCGTGAAGCTGCGGCCGGTGCCGTCCGTGAGGCACAGCTCCACGAGGCGCGCGGGGGGGGGGATGCGTTCCGCGAGGTGCCCGGCGAGGTGGCGCGCGAGCGCGGCGGGGCCCGCGAGGCCCAGGGCGCCCAGCTCCGCGTTCCGCAAAGGGGCGAGCAGGGCGTCCAGGGCCGCCTCCAGGTCCCGGAAGTCCACCACCACGTCGCAGGCGTCCAGGCCCTGGCGGCCGGCCACCACCTCCACGCGGTAGTCGTGGCCCTCCCAGGCGCCGCCGGGCCCGCGGAACACCGCGGAGAGGGGCCGCTCCACGGCGGCGAGGAAGTGCAGGGAGTCCGTGCTTCCGGCCATGGGCCTCAGTATCCCACGGTCCCGCGCTACACTTCTGTTTCAACGAAACGCTTGCGGAGATGGCTATGCAGGACTTCACCACCCAGGGGGCGCGGCCGGACGTGGAGCGCGAGGAGCTGGAATTCGACGTGCTCTTCGTGGGCGGCGGCCCCGCGAACCTCGCGGGCCTGTGGCGGCTGCTGGACCTCATCGAGGCCCACAACGCGACCCCCGGCGCGACGCGCTTGGAGGGGCTCACCATCGGCCTGATCGAGAAGAGCGACGAGATCGGCGACCACGCGTTCAGCGGCGCGGTGCTGGACCCCCGCGCGCTCCGGGAGCTGTGCCCGGGCTACGCCGAGCGCGGCTTCCCCAGCGAGGGGGACGTGAAGGAGGAGGAGGTCTGGCTCTTCAACGGGCCGCGGGGCGGCTTCCGCCTGCCCTTCCTGCCGCCCTTCCTGCGCAACCACGGCAGCCACATCGTGAGCCTCTCCCGCATGGTCCGCTGGATGGCGGAGCAGATCGAGGCCCGCGAGGTGCCGGGCGTGGACGTGATGCTGCTGCCCGGTTTCGCCGCCACGAAGGTGCTGTGGGAGGCCCAGGAGGACGGCACGCCGCGGGTGGCGGGCGTGCAGACCGCCGACAAGGGCGTGAACGCCGACGGCAGCCCGCGCGGCAACTTCGAGCCCGGCAACGCCCTGAAGGCCAAGGTGACCGTCTTCGGCGAGGGGCCGCGCGGCCACCTGATGCGCGAGCTGGAGGCCGAGTTGGGCCTGCAGCGGGACGCGGTGAATCCCCAGGTGTACGAGACCGGCGCCAAGGAGGTCTGGGAGCTCCCCGAGGGGCGCCTGCCCGAGGGCTTCGTGCTGCACAGCGCCGGCTGGCCCCTGGAGAACGGCGCCGGCGGCGGCTCCTTCGCCTACCGCATGGGCGGCAACCGGCTGGCCCTGGGCTACGTGGTGGGCCTGGACGGGGAGGACCCCTTCCTGGACGCGCACCTCGCCCTGCAGAAGTTCAAGAGCCACGAGCGCATCCAGGCGATGCTCGCGGGCGCCAAGCTGGTGCAGTACGGCGCCAAGGCCCTGCCCATCGGCGGCTGGTACTCCATGCCGAGGCTGGCCTTCCCCGGCGGCGTGGTGGTGGGCGACGCGGCCCAGATGGTGAACGCGGCCCGCCTGAAGGGCATCCACCTGGGCATGAAGGCCGGCATGCTGGCCGCCGAGACGATCCTGCGGGCCCTGGCGGAGGGGGACACGGGCGAGGCGAGCCTCCTGCGCTACCAGGAGGCCTTCCTGGAGTCCTGGGCGGGCCTGGAGCTGAAGGCCACCCGCAACGTGCACGCGGCCCTCGCCCACGGCCTGACGCCCCTGGCCATGCTGCGCATGGGCTTCTCCATGGTGAGCGGCGGCTGGGTGCCCTTCGAGCCCCTGCGCATGGCGCCGGACGCGGAGCGCACGGCCACGGTGGAGCGCTTCTACGGCAAGGCCGGCCTGAAGCGCAGCGACCTGGATCCGGGCGTGAAGTTCGACGGCGAGCGCTTCATCCAGAAGCTCGACGACGTGTACCTCTCCGGCGTGGCCCACGACGAGCACCAGCCCTCCCACCTGAAGATCCTGAAGGGCCACGAGGTCTGCGTGCGCTGCTGGGAGGAGAAGGGCGCTCCCTGCACGGCCTTCTGCCCCGCCCAGGTCTACGAGATGCACCCGGATGCGGAGGGCCGCGTGGAGAAGGTGGAGATCGCCTTCTCCAACTGCGTGCACTGCCGCACCTGCGACATCAAGTGTCCGGAAGGGAACCTAGCCTGGACGCCCCCCGAGGGCGGCGGCGGCCCGAAGTACACCATCTGCTAGGAGGCTCGCGTGGCGCTGGCGGCCCGTCTGCTCGAACTCCTCTGCTGCCCGGCGGAGGAGGCCGGTGTCCCCTGCCACGGGGCGCTGGAGGAGACGGCGGACGGCCTGCGCTGCCTGCGCTGCGGGCGGATCTACCCCGTGGAGGACGGCATCCCCGTGCTGCTGGCCGACCAGGCCCGCAGGCCCTGAGGAGGAAGGCATGAGGCTGGACCGGAGCCAGGCGCAGGCGCTGCTGGAGAGCATCCGTGGCCGGAAGGTCGTGGTGCTGGGCGACCTGATGCTGGACGAGTACCTCTTCGGCGAGGTGTCGCGCATCAGCCCCGAGGCGCCCGTGCCCATCGTGCGCGTGCAGCGCGAGCGGGCGGTGCTGGGTGGCGCCGCGAACGTGGCCGCGAACCTCCGGGCCATCGGCGCCGAGGCCCTGCTCGTGGGCACGCTCCAGAACGACGCGGCGGGCCAGCGCCTGCAGCACCTCCTGCTGGAGCTGGACATCCCCACGGACCACCTGGTGATGGACGCCAGCCGCCCCACCACCATCAAGACCCGCGTGGTGGGCCAGCAGCAGCAGATGATCCGCATCGACCGCGAGGAGACCGCCGAGGTTTCGCCCAAAGTGGCCGCCCGCCTGAAGGAGAGCCTCGCCCGGGCCCTGGAGGACGCCTCCGCCCTTATCGTGAGCGACTACGCCAAGGGGGTGCTGGGGGGGCTCGTGCTGGAGGCGGTCCGCGAGCTCTGCCTGGCGGCGAACCTGCCCTGGGTGGTGGACCCGAAGCCCCGCCACCGGGAGCTGTACCACGGCGCCACGCTCATGACGCCCAACACGCGGGAGCTGGGGGAGCTCACGGGCCTGCCCGTGCGCACCGAGGCCGAGGTGGCCGAGGCCGGGCGGCAGCTCGCGGAGGACCTGGGCCTCGCCGGGCTGCTCGTGACCCGATCGGAGAAGGGCATGGCGCTCTTCGCGCCGGACGCGGGGCACCGGGAGCCCTGGACCATCCCCACCGAGGCCCGGGAAATCTTCGACGTGAGCGGCGCGGGGGACACGGTCATCGCCGTCTTCGGCGCCGCCATCGCCGCCGGCGCCGACTGGAAGGACGCGGCCATGCTGGCCAACGCGGCCGCCGGGGTGGTGGTCGGCAAGATGGGCACCGCCACGGTCACCCCCGCGGAGCTGCTGGCCCTCTACCGGGAGCAGGAGGCGCGGTAGCGCCCTACTCGGCCAGCTCCACGCTCAGCACGAAGGACTCGCCCTTGGGCAGGCGCTCCTTCAGGTAGGCGAAGTTCAGGTCGAAGCGCTCCGTCTCGCCCGGGGCCACGGAGCCCACCTTGCTGCCGCCGCTGGCCACACCCAGCAGGCGTCCCTCGCCGTCGAAGACCGCCACCGCGAAGGCGGGCACGCGGCGGGTGGAGGCGGTGTTCGTCACCTCGATCTGGGCGCGGGTGCCGAACTGCGCGCCCTTCAGGGGGAAGCGCGTCACCTCGCGGATGTTGAAGAAGATGCTGTTGAGCTTCAGGCCGTCCACCTCGGCGCTGAGGGGCAGGAGCACGTCCCACTTGTAGGGGAACTTCTGGCTGAAGAAGCCCAGGGGCTTCAGGGGCGCCTTGGGGGCGGCCTTGGCGGGCGCGGGCGCCTTCGGCGGAGCGGGGGCCTGGGCGAACAGGGGGAGGGCGAGCAGGAGGGGGAGCATGGCGGACCTCCTAGCTCTTGAAGAAGCCGCCGAAGAGGCCGCGCTTGGGGGCCACGGCTTCCATGGGCGGGGGCGTGGGAAGGGCGGCCTGGGCCTGGCGGCGCTGCCGCGCCCGCTCGAAGACCGGGCGGAGCTGGGGCACCTTGCTGGCCTCGATCCAGTTGTCGCTGAACTGCCGCGCCACCATGTGGTGCTCCAGCACGCGGCCCTGCTCGATCCAGGCGCTCATCTGGTCCAGGGTGACCTTGCTGTAGGTCTCGCCGCCCACCTGGACCTTCAGGAGGTTCTGGTCCTGCGGGGTCTCCGGCGCCACGGCGTGGGTGGGCCTGGGAAGGGCCACGGTGGGGGTGGGAACGGCCGGCGTGACCGGCTGGGGGCGGGTGGCGCCCAGGGCGGCCTGGATGTCCTGCGCGCCGAGGCGGATAGTGCCGGAGGCGGTCATGGGCGTCGGCGCGGGGCGGGGGGTCTGGGGGTGCGTGCCGCTCAGGGTGTCTTCCAGGGCGTCCAGGGTGGCCTCCACGTCCATGGACTGGGAGCGGGGGCTCGCGATGGCGCGGCTGGGGCCGGGGGCGGCGGGGGCCTCGCCCAGCAGCTTGGAGATGGCGTCCTTGGCCGAGCTGTACGTGCCGCTGGGCTCGAAGTCGAGGTCGGCCTCGGCGGCCTCCTCCGGTGTGGCCTGTGCCTGCGGCTCCACCACGAGGGTCTTCTCGAGCAGGTCCTCCGCGTCGCCTTCCAGGTCGCCGAGGGTGAGGCTCTCGGCCTCCGCCGGGGCGGCTTCGGGCGCCAGGGGGGCCAGGTCATCCAGGCCCGTCAGGTCCATCAGCTCGGGGGCCTCGGGCACCTCCGGCAGGGCTTCGGGAGCGGGCGCGGGAAGTGCCGCCTCGGCCTCGGGGCGGGAGGCCGCCAGGAGCCGGGCGACGACTTCGCCGATGGGGAAGTCCTCCCCGCACCGGATGCAGCGGGCGCGGCGGATCCCGGGGCCGACGCGCTCGGCGGTGAGGCCGTATCGGGTGGAACAGCTCGGGCAGCGGACGGGCTCCAGCACGTTGGACTCCGGGAGGGATTGGAAACAATGAACAAGGATAGGCGGAAACGGGCGCGCGTGCAGCCGGGGAGGCGCGGCGCCCAGGGTATGCTGGCTGGGCGAGGAGGCCGCGTGGCGGGCGTGTTCATCACCATGGAGGGCGTGGAGGGCTCGGGGAAGAGCACCCAGATGCACCGCCTGGAGCTGCGCCTGCGGGGCCTCGGGATCCCGCTGCGCGTCAGCAAGGAGCCCGGGGGCACCGCGCTGGGGCAGGAGCTGCGGGGCCTGCTGCTCGCGCCCCACGGGAGCGGCGAGCGCTGGTGTCCGGATGCCGAGCTGCTGCTCTTCTACGCCGACCGCGCCCAGCACCTGGACCGCGTGGTGCGCCCCGCCCTCGCGGAGGGCCAGGTGGTGCTGGTGGACCGCTTCGAGGACAGCAGCCGGGCCTACCAGGGCGCCCAGGGCGTGGCGGAGGAGGCCCTGGAGGGCCTGCGCCGCCTGGTGCTGAAGGGGCTCGCGCCGGACCTGACGCTGCTGCTGGACATGCCCCCGGAGCGGAGCCTCGCGCGGGTGCAGGCCCGCAACGCCGCCCAGGCGGGCTTCCGCGAGACGCGCTTCGACGCGGAGTGCATGGCCTTCCACCAGCGGGTGCGCGCCCGCTTCCTGGACCTGGCGTCGCGGGAGCCCGGGCGCGTGAAGCGCGTGGACGCCGACCGGGACGCCGACGCCGTGGCGGAGGACCTTTGGGCCCTGGTGTGCCCCGTGCTGCGGGCCGCCGGGCATCGGGTGGCCTGATGTTCGATCCCGCGCTCCAGGGCCATGGAAGCCTGCGCCGGCGCCTGCGCGAGCGCCTGGAGGCCGGGCGCCTGCCGGGCTCGCTGCTCCTGACGGGACCCGAGGGCATCGGCAAGCGGCGCGGGGCCCTGGAGCTGGCCCAGCGCGAGCTGTGCCTGCGCCGCACCGCCTGCGGCGCCTGCGAGGGCTGCCGGCCCTTCCGCGAGGAACCGCTGCCCGTGGAGCTCCCGAACCTGCTGCGCATCGCGCCCGAAGGCAAGGCGGGGCTCATCCGCATCTCGGCCATCCGCGAGGATGACCTGGTGGAGGGCGGCGTGATCCGCTGGGCCCACCAGGCGCCGCCGCCGCGCTGCCACCGGTGGATCCTGGTGGAGGACGCCCACCGCCTGAACGGCGCCAGCGCCAACATGCTCTTGAAGACCCTGGAGGAGCCTCCCGCGGGGACGCACTTCCTGCTGGTGACCCACCGCCCCGAGGCCGTGCTCCAGACCATCCGCTCCCGCTGCGAGCGGATTGCCTGCGCGCCCCTCGCGCCGGAGGAGGCCTGGGCCGTGGCCCGGGCGCAGGGCTGGGAGGAGGCGGAGCGCCCGCGCTGGACCGCCCTGGCCGGGGGCACCCTGCGGGTGCTGGACCCGGCCCTCTTCGCCCGGGAGTGCGACCAGGTGGAGGCCTGGATCGCCCTGGCCGGGGGGGCGCCCCTGGCGGAGGCCGCGGGGCCCCTGCTGCCCGAGAAGGGCGAGGTGGCCCAGAGCGAGCAGCTGGCCCGGGCCCTCGAGCTCCTGCTGCGCGTGCTGGCGGACCTGGCCCGCCTGGCGGGCGGGAGCGCCCCGCGCCTGGAACCCTGGCGTTCCGAGCTGGAGGCCCTGGCCGGCCGCGGGCTCGACCTCAAGGCGGCCCAGGAGGCCGCCTGCGAAGCGCTGCGTTCCCTGCCCCGCAACCCCGCGGCGGAGGGGCTGCTGCGCGCCGTGGTCCAGAGCTTTCGGAGGTGCGCATGACGCCCACCTGGCCCCTTCCCGGCGGGCAGCCCGTCCTGGAGACGGCGCGGCTGCGGCTGCGGCCCCTGCGGGAGGACGACGCGGAAACCGTCTTCGCCTGGGCCTCGGATCCGGAGGTGACGCGCTTCGTGGGCTGGCCGCGCCACCGCAGCCTCGAGGACAGCCGCGCCTTCCTGCGGGATGCGGTGGACGGCGGTCCGCTGGCCTGGGCCTGGGGCCTGGAGCTGAAGGAGGATGGTCGCCTCGTGGGAAGCACGGGGCTCCACGACTGGAACCCCGACACCCGGTGCGCGGAGACGGGCTACGTGCTGGCGCGCGCCCACTGGGGCCGGGGCCTGGCCTCGGAGACCCTGGCGGCCATGGCGGAGCTGGGCTTCCGCACCCTGGGGGCCCACCGCCTGGAGGCCTTCTGCTACGCCGCGAACGCTCCGAGCCGGCGCGTGCTGGAGAAGGGCGGCTTCGCCTGCGAAGGGATCCACCGCGACCGGGCCTTCGCCCATGGGCGCTACTGGGACCTCTGCACCTACGCGCGCCTGGCGGAGGACCTCAGGTCCTGAACTTCATCACGAGGGCCGTGAGGCCCTGGGCCGTGGTGGCGAGCTGGTCGGAGGTGCGGGCGCTCTGCTCCACGGTGGCGCTGAGCTCGAGGCTGGCGCTGGCGTTCTCGGAGGCCTTCCGGGCGCCCAGCTCCACCTGCTCGGCCACCTCGGCGCTGGCCTGGGCCTGCTGCTCCGCGGCCGACGCGATCTCCAGCCCCATGGAGGTGACCTGCCCGATGTGTTCGCGGATGTTCTCCAGCGCGGCCACGGCCTGCTGGACGGTGGCGCGGCCCTCCCGCACGGCCTCGTTGCTGCCCTCGATGAGGACGGCGATCTCCTTGGCGGCCTGGCCGCTGCGTTCCGCGAGCTTGCGCACCTCCTCGGCCACCACCGCGAAGCCCTTGCCCATGACGCCCGCCTTGGCCGCCTCGATGGCGGCGTTCAGGCTCAGGAGGTTCGTCTGGCGGGCGATGTCCTGGATCACGCGCACGGCCTTCACCACCTGGGCGGTGGTCTCCTCCACGCGTCCCATGGCGTCCAGCGCCTCGCCGCCGGCGCGGTCCCCGGCGCGGGTGGCCTCGGTGGCCTGCTCCGCCTGGGTCTGGCTGGCCCGCACGTTCTGGCTGACCTCGCGGATGGAGGCGGAGAGCTCGGTGATGGCGGAGGCCATGCGCTCCACGGAGGTGCGCTGCGCTTCGGCGGTGCGCGCCAGCTCCTGGGCCGTGGAGGCGATCTCGTGGCTGGCGGTGGCGAAGCCGCCGGCGTGGTCGTGCACCCGCGTGGCGTCGAAGCGGATGCGGTTCACCATGCCCTTCATGTGGCTCTGCATGGTGAGGAGGCTGGCCATCAGGCTCGTGCGGTCGCCGGGACGGATGTCCACCTCCGCCTGCAGGTCCCCGTCGGCGATCTGGCGGACGAGGCGGATGGCCGTGGAGGGATCGCCGCCGAGTTCCACCGACAGGGCCCTGGAGACGCTCCAGGCGACGGCGGCGCCCGTGCCGAGCACCAGGAGGCAGGCCAGGGCGAGCCCGATCCCGTGCAGAGGAAGGAACAGCGCCGCCAGCGCCAGGAGGGTGAGAAGGCCGAAGCCCCCGGTGATGCGGGCGCCAAGGCCCACGTGTCGAAAGGGAACCCAGGGCGTGCGACAGGCCTGCTCCCAAGTCATGCCTTGGTTGACAAGGGCGTACACATGGGCAGCATCCCGAATCTGAGCCCGGCTCGGACGGCTGCGAACGGACACATAGCCCACCACTTGGCCCCGTTCCACCACGGGCGTCACGTTGGCGTCCACCCAGTAGAAGTCGCCGTTCTTGCAGCGGTTCTTCACGATGCCGTGCCAGGCGCGGCCCGCCTTCACCGTGTCCCACAGGTCCTGGAAGGCCGCCGGAGGCATGTCCGGGTGGCGCACGAGGTTGTGGGGCTGGCCCAGCAGCTCGTCCAGGGCGTAGCCGCTCAGGCGGACGAAGGCATCGTTGGCGGTGGTGATGACGCCGCGCGGATCGGTTGTCGAGACCAGGAAGGCGCCTTCGGCGACGTGCTGTTCGGTGTCCGTGACGGGCAGGTTGCGGCGCATGGTCCCCTCGTCCTCAAGGAGCCCAGTGTCCCATGGAACGCAAGGTCAGCCCCGCAGGCGCATCGTCCGACTTCAGTGCAGGGCCTGGATCAGGTCCTTCAGGCCCCCCCAGACGATCTGCACGCCGATGGCGAGCAGCACGAAGGCGCTGATCTGGCTCACGGTGGCGGCGCCGGTCTCTCCCAAGCGGCGGATGATGGGCGCCGAGAAGCGGTAGAAGAGGAAGACCGTGAGGCCCGCCAGGCCGATGCCGCAGATCAGGGCGGCGTAGTGGGCGACGAGCTGGAGGTCCGCGGCGGCCCCCGCGGGCAGGGCGTTCAGGCGGGGCACCAGGCTCAAGGTGACGGCAATGGCGCCGGGGCCCGCGGTGACGGGCAGCGTGAGGGGGAAGAAGGCCTTGTGCATCATGTCGCCCTGGATGGCGGCCTTCTCGTCCTCGCTCATGCGCGGATCGCGGTTCAGCATGTGCCAGGCGCTGTGGAAGAGCAGCAGGCCGCCGGCGATGGCGATGACGGGGATGGAGATGCCGAGCAGGCGCAGGATCCAGCCGCCCACGAGCAGCAGCACGGTGAGGAAGACGGCGGTGTAGAAGCCGATGAGGGCGGCCAGGCGGTTCCGCTGGCCCTCGTCCACGCTGGCGGTGAGCTGCAGGAAGACCGGCGCCATGGCGGGCGGGTTCAGGATGGGGAAGAGCGCCAGGTAGGCGAACATCATGTGGGAAAGGAAACTGGACATCCGGGTGCGCCCCCCCTAAACGTGGTCCCGATTGTTGCAGCTTGTGCCGTCCTTCCGGGTGCGGTTTGACGAAGTGGCATCGCCCGCGGGGACGGGCGGCCCCTGGGCGGGCAGGCGGACCCGGAAGCAGGTTCCCGTGGCCGCATGGCTTTCGAAGGCGATGTGGCCCCCCAGGTAGCCTTCCGTGAAGAGCCGTGCGCTGTAGGTGCCCAGCCCCCGACCTTGTTCTGCCTTGGTGCTGAAGCCGCGCTGGAAGACGCGGCGGGCGGCCTCCGGGGGCAGCACGCCCGGATTGGCCACCTCGAAGGCCACCCAGGGGCCCTCCGGGCGGCAGGCCAGGTGCACGGTGCCGCCCGGGGGGGTGGCCTCCAGGGCGTTCTTCACCAGGTTCGTGAGCACCCGCAGCAGCACGATGCGGTCGGAGCGCAGGCGCAGGCCCGGCGCCGGCTCCAGGTCCAGGGTGCGCTCCCGGGCCGCGTAGTGGCGGCGGAAGAGGGCCTCCAGGTCCTCCAGCAGCTCCGGTACCTCCAGCTCACCCACGCGCAGGGCCAGGGCCCCCTCCTCCGCCTGGCGCAGAAGCCGCTGGCTCTGGATCTCCAGGGCCAGGCGGCGGGTGAGTTCCACCACGCCCTGGGCGGTCTCCCGGGCCCCGCCCTTCCGCTCCAGGGCCTCGCCCAGACCCAGGAGCCCCTGCACCGTGTTCAGCAGGTCGTGGATGAAGGCGCTCTCCAGGTGGTCGCGGCGCTTCCGGTCACTGATGTCCAGGAGCACCACCACCAGCAGCGGGTGCCCGCCCACCTCCACGGGGCTCACCCGCACCCGGTATTCGGCGGCCAGGGAGACCCCGTCCCTGCGGATCTCCAGCAGGCACTCGCCCTCCACCGGCTCCCCGGAGGTCTGGGCGGCGAGCATGGCGAGCAGGGCGCCACAGGCGGGGCAGGATCGGGAGCTGCCGCAGCCGGCGGGGTCCTCGGCGGCGTGGCGGCTGGCCAGAGCCTCGCCGGGGCGCAGCCCCTGCAGGCTGCTTCCCTCCTCGAGGCCCAGGGCCTCCAGGAGCTCGGGATTGGCGGCCAGGATCTGCCGCTCCGGGCTGAGCACCAGGGCGTAGCCCTCCACCGCATCCAGGACGGCGCGGAGCACGGGACTCTCCAGGCTCAGGGCGCTCAGGGCGGCGATGCGTGCCGGCGAGGCCCGTTCGGCGGGGATGGAAGCCGCGGTTGGGAAGGGCGGAAGCGTCGTGGATGCCATGGCCTTCTCCGCATGGGGCAGCCATGATAGCGCCAAATTCCTAGCGGGGTCTTTCCGCCACGTGAAGGGCGGCGATGCCGCCCGTGAGGCGGCGCCAGGTCACGCGCGCGAAGCCGGCGCCCTCCAGCTCGGCAGCCAGGGCGGGCCCGTCGGGGAAGGCGCGGATGCTGGCCGGCAGGTAGGCGTAGGCCTCCCGGTTTCCGGAGATCCAGGCGCCCAGGCGGGGGAGCACCAGGCGGCTGTACAGGTCGTACAAAAGGCGCAGGCCCGGCAGCGGGCGCGAGAACTCGAGGACCGTGAGCCGCCCGCCGGGCTTCAGCACCCGCAGGAACTCGGCGTAGGCCCGATCGCGCCGCTCCACGTTGCGCAGGCCCCAGCAGATGGTCACGCCGTCGAAGCGGGCATCCGCGAAGGGGAGCGCCTGGGCGTCCGCGCCCACGCTTCCTGGGATGCGCGCCTCCAGGCCGAGGCGGCGGAACTTGGCGGGGCCCAGGGCCAGCATGGCGAGGGTGAAGTCCGTGCTCAGGACCTCCGCCCCGCGGCGGGCCAGGGCCACGCTGCTGTCGCCGGTGCCCGCGGCCACGTCCAGCAGGAGGCGGCCCGGGGCCGCTCCGGAGGCGCGGGCCATGCGCCGCCACCAGGTGGCGTCCAGGCCGAAGGAGAGCAGGTGGTTCAGCAGGTCGTAGCGCCCGGCGATGCCGGTGAACATGGCCTGGACCTTGGCGCCTTCGGGCATGCAACCTCCGGGTTCCATTGTGCCCAGAAATGAGAAAAAACCGCGCCTCGGGGCGGACGCGCCCCTCCTGTAGAATGGTCCATTCGGCCTGTTTCGGCATGCACGCTTTTCCTTTCGGAGGTCCCATGGACGCGAACACCCAGGACATCATCGGCGGCAGCTTCCTCGTCGCCCCCGTCGGAAGCCAGCCCCAGTTCACGCCCGAGAACCTCTCCGACGACGCGAAGGCCATCGGCCAGGCCGCCCGGGAGTTCGTGGAGGGAGAGGTGCTCCCCAACGACGCGGCCATCGACAAGCTCGACCTGGAGCTCTCCAAGGAGCTGTTGCGCAAGGCGGGCGAGCTGGGCCTCCTGAGCCTGGAGATCCCCGAGCCCTTCGAGGGCATGGACCTGGACAAGCTCACGGGCCTGCTGGTGCTGGAGGAGATGGGCCGCCAGGCGAGCTTCTCTGTGAGCTACGGCGCCCACACGGGCATCGGCACCCTGCCCATCGTGTACTTCGGGAACGAGGAGCAGAAGGCCAAGTACCTGCCCCAGCTCGCCAGCGGCGAGAAGCTGGCGGCCTACGCCCTCACCGAGCCCGGCGCGGGCAGCGACGCCATGAACTCCAAGACCGTGGCCACCCTGGACGGCGACACGTGGGTGCTCAACGGCTCCAAGATGTGGATCACCAACGCCGGCTTCCCCGACGTCTTCGTGGTCTTCGCCAAGGTGGACGGCCGCAAGTTCAGCGCCTTCATCGTGGAGAGGACGGACCCCGGTTTCCAGATCGCCGCCGAGGAGCACAAGCTCGGCATCAAGGGCTCCAGCACCCGGGCCCTGGCCTTCGACAACTGCCGCATCCCCAAGGACCGCCTGCTGGGTGAGATCGGCAAGGGCCACCGCATCGCCTTCGGCATCCTGGCCATCGGCCGCTTCAAGCTGGGCGCGGGCTGCAACGGCATCGCCAAGGAGGTGCTGAAGTACACCCTGAAATACACCGCCGAGCGCCAGCAGTTCGGCCGGAGCATCAACCAGTTCGGGCTCATCCGGAAGTACCTGGCGGACATCGGCACGCGCATCTTCGTGGCCGAGAGCATGAACTTCCGCACCCTGGGCTACATCAACGACGGCATGCACGCCGCCTCCTGGGACCAGCCGGACGCCGCCAAGAAGAAGATGGCGATCATGGACGAGTTCCAGATGGAGGCCTCCATCATGAAGGTGTGGGACTCGGAGGCCCTGGGCGCGATCGCCGACGAGGCCGTCCAGTGCTTCGGCGGCTACGGCTTCAGCGCCGAGTACCCGCCCGAGAAGATCTACCGCGACAACCGCATCAACCGCCTCTTCGAGGGCACCAACGAGATCAACCGCATGATCATCGCGGGCCAGGTCTTCAAGAAGGTGGGCAACGGCGCGCTGGCCTTCCGCAGGGACGCGGGCGAGCTGCCCCAGGCCTGCAGCTTCGAGGGGCCCCTCGCCCACGCCCGGCACGCGGTGGCGCTGGCCAAGCGCATCGCCCAGTTCGCCATCGGCACGGCCCTGGACCAGGTGGGCCAGAAGCTCATCGAGTGCCAGGAGGCCGCCGCCCGTGCCGCGGACCTGGTGAGCGAGGTCTACACCATGGAGAGCGCCGTGGTGCGCGCCGCCCGCATGGTCCAGGATGGCCACCGCTGGGCCGCCTTCGCCCAGGACTGCGCCGAGGTCTACGTGAACGAGAGTAGCGCCCGCGTGCTGGCCCAGGCCCGCCTGCTGCTGGCGGAGGTCCTGGAGGGCGATGCCCTCGCCCGTGCCCTGGAGACCCTGAAGGCCTTCGACGTCTGCCTGCCCGTGGCGGGCTCGAAGCTGCGCGACCGCATCGCCGGCGTGCTCATCGAGAAGGAGACCTACCCGATCGCGCACTTCTGATATCGGCGCCCTCCCGTCACGAAACGAGGCCCCCGGGATTCCGGGGGCCTCGCGCATGTCAGGTGAGGGATCAGCCCAGATGTTGCAATGGGGGATGCCCCGTCCCTGCCGGGCGCTGTGCATCCGAGCGCTTCCGGCGCGCGATCCGGGCCAGCTCCGTCCCCGGGACGGTCTGGCCCGGACACGCTCCACGCCTCCCTCTACCGAGGGAGGCTGGCCGGAACCGCATCATCCGGGATCAGCGCCGTCCGCGCTCCGGGGCGGGCCTGGACTCGGAGCGGGAAGGGCTGGACGAAGGCGCCGACCGGGAAGGCTCGGGGCGGGATTCCCGAACGGTGGGGCGCTCGGCCGGGCGGGATTCCCGGGAGGGCTCGGGGCGGGACTCCCGCACGGTGGGGCGCTCGATCGGCCGGGAATCGCGGGAGGGCTCGGGCCGGGCCTCGCGGACGGTGGGGCGCTCGCGTTCGCGTTCGACGCCGCGGGGCCGGTCAAGGTCGCGTTCCGTGGTGCGCCCCTGGCGCGGGGACTCGATGGGCCGCTCCCGCAGGATGCGGGGGTGTTCGTCGCGGGACCGGTCGCGGGTGGGGGGCTGGCGCTCGATGCTCGGGGTGCTCGGCCCTGAGTCCCGCTCCCGGGTGGGAACCGCACGGCTCGCGCCGGGGCTGGAGGGGCCGCGGCCTTCGCGCACGATGGGCCTCAGGTCCCGGGGCTGGCCGGGGCGCTCGAAGGGCTGGGGCCGGGATTCGCGCCCGGGGGTGCCGCCCTGGGGCACCGTCGGCAGTTCCCGGCGGACCAGGGTGCGCCCGGTGGCCTGGCCCTGGCGGGCGTAGTCGGTCATGCGGGTGCGAAGGACGCTGCGGTCGGCCACCACGCGGCGGAACTGGTCGGGCTGGCGCAGCTCCTGGGCGGTGACCAGCAGGCGACCGCGCTTCCAGGGCGGGGTGAGGTCGCCGCCGGGCCGGTGGCCAGGCCCGCTCCAGGCGCTGCG
>CAXYVC010000021.1:0-34114 GCA_964292295.1 uncultured bacterium | reverse complement strand
GCTTCTCGCTGGTGGCCTCGGCGTGGAAGTCCACCAGGACGAGATCCGCCCGCTCCCTTGCCAGGATCGCGTCCACGGCGCGGAAGGGGCAGTCGCAGGGCGGCAGCTCCACGCGCCCCAGGAGGTTCACCACCAGCACCTCTTCCGCAGAGGGGGTGTGGAGTTTCACCCATCCCGCGCCCGGCGTGTCCGGCGGCCAGTTGGCGGGGCGCAACAGGCGCGGCTCCCGGGCGAAGAGACTGGAGGCCTCCTTCACGTCGAAGGCGTGGTTGCCCGTGGTGATCACGTCGACCCCCAGCTCATCCAGCCACTGCCGGGCGATGCGCTCGGTGATGCCGTGGCCGTGGGCGGCGTTCTCGCCGTTCACCACCACGAAGTCCACGTTCAGCTCCCGCCGCAGCACCGGCAGGTGCGCCTCCAGGAGGCGCCGCCCCGGTTCTCCCACCACGTCGCCGACGACCAGGATCCGCATGTCTCCAGCCTAAAGGAAAAAGGGGCGGCAGGTGAGCCGCCCCTCTTCCGCTTCGCGCAGGGACTCAGAACGTGAAGCGCGCGCCCAGCTGCACCTGGCGGGCCGAGCCCACCCAGGCGTTCTTGTAGCGGATCTGGCCGAGCGCATCGGTCTTGCCGTCCACATAGGCCTGGCGGTAGGTGTCCTGGCGGTTCAGGAGGTTGAAGACTTCGGCGCTCACGCCGAACTTGGCCTTCTTCCAGAAGGGCAGGGCGAAGTCCCGGCTGAGCTTCACGTCCACCATCATGTTCGAGCAGGCACGGTGGTCGTTGCGCTCGGTACCCAGAAAACGGTCGTTGTTGTAGATGCCGTCGTTGTTGAGGTCGCTTCCGTAGGTGAGGGAGTAGGGCGTGCCGGACAGGTATTTGAAGCTCAGGCCGGCGTTGATCTTGGTGAAGGGTTCCTGGACGTTGACCCAGCCCGTGAGCACGTGGCGGCGGTCCCGGTCGCTGTAGGCCCACTCGTCACCCAGGCGCATGGTGTTCTGGGTGCTGTAGCTGGAGAAGTTCCGCTCGTTGGAGTCGTTGTCCTTGTCGAGGGCGTAGGTGTAGTTGAGCTGCGCCTGGAGGATGCCGCCCTCCGGCTGGTACTTCGCCGTGAAGGTGTAGGCGTGGTAGCGGCCCTCCGCATCCGAGGTGTAGAGCATGATCTTCTGGTAGGCCGTATTGGGACGGATGGTGGGGAAGACCTCGCGGCCGGCGGCGCCCAGGGTGGTGGCCCCCAGGTTGATGTCCCGGGCGCGCTCCATGCAGGTGGACTTGGCATAGGTTCCGGACACGCCCAGCACCAGGGCGCCGAAGGCGCGCTCCAGGGAGAGGTTGGCGCGGTCCGTGCGGGGGTTCCGGTAGTCGGGGTCGAAGGTGAAGATATCCGACTTCGGGATCGCGGCCCCCGTGGGCAGGCCGGGCATGCGGTAGGGAGTGTCCGCGTTGAAGGTGGTGCCTCGGGGAATACCTGCCGTGGCCGCATCGGCGGATTTGAAGGTTACCTGCGCCATCCGCACGCCGTTGACCGTGTAGGCCTGATACAGGAAGACGGAAGGCGAGGTGCTCACGTAGCGGCCGAGGCTACCGCGCAGCACCGTCTTGCCGTGGTCCCATTCCGGCGTCCAGGTGAAGCTCAGGCGCGGGGAATACTGGCTGTCCGAGGGAATGCGGGACGTGAGGGGCAGGGGGTTGGCCAGCAGGTTGTCGGCATTCACGATGGCGAAGTCGGGATGCGTCTGGCGGTCCCAGCGCACGCCCACGCCCACCTTCAGGCTGTCGAAGGGGCGGAAGTCGGTCTGGACGTACGCGGCGATCTGGTCCTCGGTGGCGTCGAACTTGCCGGCATTCCAGGCGTCCACGCCGGAGAGCAGGCTGAAGCGCTGCTGGTACTGGTTCCAATTGCCCGCACGGAAGTCGGCCAGGTTGGAGAAGCGGTATTCCCCGCCGGACATGGAAGAGAAGATTTCCGAGACGTCCACGCGGTTGAAGTCGAAGCCCGCCTTCACCTGCACCGTGGGCGTGGCGTAGGTGAGGCCTTCGGTGATCTGCAGGCGCTTGGTTTCGTACTCCCGGGGGTAGGGGTTCTGGCCGTAGTAGCCCACGTTGGTGATGTTCACCTGGGGAATGGAAGCCCGGGCCGCGCGGGGCATCTCGTCCTTGGTGTAGTTCACGCGGAGTTCGTTCAGCCAGTTGGCAGCGATGCTCCAGTTCCACTGGCCCACCACCGAGAGGGTCTTGATCTCGTCGCTGAGGGTGTTCTCCCAGGGGCTGGTGGTGCCCGTGTAGGCGTTGCCCTCGAAGCTGCTGTGGTTCACGCGCAGCTGGAGGTTGTGGTCCGGGTTCGGGTTCCAGTCCAGGCGCAGGAAGACCACGTCGGAATCGGCCTTGGAATCGTAGTCCCCCGCCCGCTTGACCAGGGCCGCGTCGTTGGCGTAGGTGGCGGGATCGAGGGCCACCGGCGCTGCACCGCCCCAGAGGAAATTGATGGGGTCCGTGCGGCGCTGTCCGTCGTAGGCCACGAAGTAGAAGAGCTTGTCCTTGATGATGGGACCGCCCAGGGTGAAGCCGAACTGCTCCTGCTTGAAGTCGGCCACGTCGTTGCTGCCCGCGACGCCGCTCAGGTTGGGGCCCTTGGCCACGAGGCTCTGGGGGCGCTTGTAGAAGAAGAGGCTGCCCGAGAGGTCGTTGCTGCCGGACTTGGTGATGGCGTTCACGTAGCCGCCGCCCATGCGTCCGAACTCGGCGCTGGCGCCGTCCGTCACCACCTGGTACTCGCGGATGGCCTCGATGGAGATGGTGAAGGGGGTCTTGCCCTCCGCCGCGCCCACGGCACCGCCGAAGAAGGGCTCGTTGTTGTCACCGCCGTCGATGTTGATGGAGGTGTTCACCCCGCGCTGGCCGCCGATGGCGAGGTTGCCCCGCTGGCTGTCCACGGTGACCTGGGGCGCCAGGGTGGCCAGGGACGTGAAGGAGCGGTTGAAGGTGGGCAGGGTGACGAGGTTGTCGGGGCTGATGAGGGTGGCCGTGGTGGTGCGCTCGGAGTCCACCGTGGCGGAGGTGGCCACCACCTCGACGGTGGCCCCGGTCTCGGGTGCCAGCTTGACGTTCAGGGGCGCCGCGTCGCCGAGGTTGACGCTCATGCGGATGTTGGCCGCGGTGTGGAAGCCCTGCTTGGACACGGTGACCACGTAGCTGCCCACGGGCATCAGGGGGGCCAGGAAGCGCCCGTTGGCATCCGTGCGGACGCTCCGGGTGAAATTGGTCTCGGTGCTGCGCAGAAGCACGGAGGCACCCTGGAGGGGACCGCCTGCGGAACTCTGGACGGTGCCGAAGATCTGGACGCTCACGCCCTGGGCGCACAGGGGTGCGCCCGCGACGATGAGCCCTGCGGTTCCGAGGATGGCCAAGTGCCGGTTTCGCATGGAAGGTTCTCCTTGGGCTGGAAAAAAGGTTTCCAAACTATAGCGACCCTGCCCGCTGTGGCGTTGTCAAATCCATGCAACCTTGCCGTTACTCCAGGCACAAGCCGAGTGAGGGCATGCTGCCCTGCTAGGCTGGAGTCACCCAGGTTGTGCCCATGTCGATCCGCTCCCTTCTCATCCCACTGGTCACGCCGTTCCTGCTGGCCTCCGAGCCCGCGCCCATCCTGGCGCTTTCGGAGATCCAGGCGGGCATGAAGGGATACGGCCGCACCGTATTCCACGGCAACAAGATCGAACGCTTCCAGTTCGAGGTGCTGGGGGTCCAGCGCAACGTGACCCCGGGCCACAGCCTCATCCTGGTGAAGGCCAGCGGTGGCCCCCTGGCGGACACGGGCATCCTCAAGGGTATGAGCGGCAGCCCCTGCTACATCGACGGCAAGCTCGTGGGCGCCCTCTCCAGCGGCTGGGCCTTCCAGAAGGAGCCCCTGGGCGGCATCACCCCCATCGAGGAGATGCTCGACCAGCTCAAGGAGATCCCCGAGACGCCCTCCCTGCGGACGCCCCTGATCCTCCCCAAGCTCGAACCGCCCAAGGTGATGAAGGCCGCCCTGACGGGCGAGATGATCCCCCTGGCGCAGCTGATGGGAGCCGCGGAAGGGACTTCCGGGGCCGCGCTGCCCATGCCCCTCTCCGGCACCGAGCTGCTGCCCGAGGCGCGCGCCCTCTGGCAGGGCGTGCCCGTGTCCTTCGCCAGCGGCACCGTGGTGGCCGCCCGCGCCGCGGGCCGCGGCACCGAGGCCAGCCCTCTTGAGCCCGGCGGCATGCTCTCCGTCTCCCTGGTGCAGGGCGACATGGAGATGGCGGGCAGCGGCACCATCACCTACATCTCGGGCAAGAAGGTGCTGCTCTTCGGGCATCCCCTCTTCGCCCTGGGCCCCGTGGACCTGCCCTTATGGTCCGCCAGCGTGCCGGGCTACGTCTCCAGCTTCGAGACGTCCTTCAAGCTCGCCCAGCCCGTGGCGGAGGTGGGCGCCCTGCGCCTGGACCGTTCGGCGGGCATCGCCGGCGTGCTGGGCGCCCAGGCGAAGATGGTGCCCCTGCGCATCGGCCTGAACCTCGGCGGCAAGCGCACCCTGAACTTCCGCTTCGAGCTCATGGACAACCCCATGGTGACGCCGACCCTCGCCGCCACGGCCCTGCTCCAGGCCCTCGGCGCCCACGTGCGCGGTCAGGGGCTCCAGAGCCTGAGCCTCCAGGGGAACATCAAGGTGGCCGGGCACCCTCCCATCCAGGTGGAGAACATGGTGGCCGACCTCAGCGCCGGACGCCTGGCCAACTACATCGGCGCCATGCTTCAGGCCGTGACGCTCAATCCCTTCGAGCGGCCCGTCATCGAGGGCATCAGCCTCACCGTGAAGGCCGAGGAGAGGCTGGACCTCACGGCCATCGCCGGCGTGCGCATCCTGAAGGCGCGCGTGAAGCGGGGCGGGGTGCTGCCGGTGCTGGTCACCCTGCAGAACATCCAGGGCGTGCGGGAGACGGCCACCTTCAACGTGAACGTCCCCTCCAACGCCCGTCCGGGCCTGGCCACCCTGATGGTGGGGGACGGCATCAGCCTCATCCAGGCGGATCCGGACGAGCGCGCGGTGGAGACGGCCAGCCTCGGCGACGTGGTGCGCCAGCTCAACGGCGCGCTCCGGAACAACCACGCCTACAGCCTCCTGGTGCAGGCGCAGCCCGGCGCGGGCCTGCGCGGCAGCCGCATCGAGGACGTGCCGCCCACCGTCTCCAGTCTGCTGGGGGCGGACGGGGACAGCACCCAGAACCGCCTCCAGCGCCGCATCATCGGGCGCGCGGTCCTTCCCCTGGAGCGGGAAGTCCGTGGCCTCGTGAAGCTGGATGTCGAGATCGAGTAACCCGGAGTCGAACGTGACGCGCATCCTTCAGTCCCTTGTCGCCCTTCCGGCCGCCGCGGTCCTCTGCTTCGCGGAACCGCCCATGGCCTCCTTTTCCACCTTCAACGACTGGATCGGCGCCGAGGCCCGGGGCGTGCGCATCGGCGCGGACGGGCGCCTGCGGCTCGCCCCGGGCATCCGCCGGGTGGCCCAGCTTCCCGAGGGCGTGGTGTGGGCCGCCGTGCCGGACGGAACCGGGGGCGCCTACCTGAGCGCGGGCACCGAAGGGAAGCTCTTCCGCTACAGCGGCGGCCAGGTGAAGCCCCTCGCCCAGGTGAAGGGCGGCGTCGTCTTCGCCATGGCCCGCCACGGGCAGGATCTGGTGGTCGCCCCCAGCGGCGAGGGCAAGCTCTTCCGCGTGACGCCCTCCGGGGATGTGAAGCCCTTCGCCGACATCGACGCCAAGGTCGTCTGGGCCATCGGGCACCAGGGCACGGACTTGATCCTGGCGGGCGGCAGCGAGAAGGGCGCAGTGCTCCTGACCGCCCGGGAGGGGAACAGCCGTCGCCTCGCGGAGCTTCCCGAGGAAAGCGGCTTCACGGCCCTGTTGCCCGACGGGCAGGGGGGCTGGTACCTGGGCAGCCATGGACGGGGCCTCGTGCTGCGCTACGGAGGCATCCAGACCGGAGATCGCCTGGAGACCCTCATGGCCACGGGCTTCGAGGAAGTGCGTGCCCTGGTCCTCCACGAGGGCGACCTCTATGCGGGGGTGAGCAACGGCCTGGCCAAGAGCCTCGCCGGGGGCAGCCTGGAGCGCCGGGAGGGCTACCTTGCGGAGCCCGGGCAGTCCACCCGCAGCGCCCTGGTGCGCCTGGACCGGAACCGCGTGCCCGAAACCCTGTGGCAGAGCACCCAGAGCCAGGTCTTCTCCCTGGCCCTCTGGAAGGACCAGGTGCTGATCGGCACGGGCAACCGCGCCCGCATCTTCAGCGTGCCCCTCGCGGCGCGTTCCCGGGACCTGGATCCCTTCACGGCCCTCCAGGATCTGGGCACCGCCCAGGTCACGGCCTTCCTGCCCCTGGGGAACGACCTGCTCGCCGTGGGGAGCAACCCCGCGGAGATCCACGCCCTTTCGGAAACCCAGGCGACCGAAGGCACCCTCGAGAGCCGCATCCTGAAGGCCAGCCCCGTGGCGGACTGGGGGCGCAGCTACCTGGACGCGGAGACGCCCTCGGGCACCAGCGTCGAACTCCAGATGCGCGGCGGCGCCACGGAGACGCCGGACGCCACCTGGTCCCCCTGGACGCCGCCCCTGCGCAGCGGCGAGCGCCCCAGCCTGAAGCTCTCCCGCTTCGCCCAGTTCCGCCTGCGCCTCGCCAGCAGCCGGGGCGGCGCGAGCCCCGTGGTGGAGGGTGTGCGCACCCACTGGGCGAACCGCAACCTCGCGCCGGTGTGGGAGGGCGTGGACGTGATGCCTCCGGGGCTGGTCATCACCCGCACCGCGCCCCCGGACGACATCGGCATCGAGCGCGTGCCCCTCGAGACCCAGAAGCTGATCCCGGCGCTGGCACAGGCGGGCAGCGAGCGCCGCAGCTTCCGCCGGGCCTCCCAGGCCTTCCTGTTCCGGGCCAGTGATCCCAACGGGGACCAGCTCGCCTTCCGCCTGCGCCTGCTGCCCGAGCAGGGCAAGGCCATCGAGCTGGAATCCGCCTGGAAGGAGCGCTTCTTCACCTTCGACACGCTGCCGGTGCCCGACGGGCGCTACCGCCTGGAGGCAGTGGCCTCGGACGCCCCGAGCCAGCCCTTCAACGTGGCCCTGGAGAGCATCTGGCGCACCGCGCCCTTCGTGGTGGACCACACGCCGCCCGTCCTTTCGGAATTCAGCGCCCTGCCGGAAGGGGACAGCGTGCGGGTGCGCTTCCTGGTGCGGGACGCGCTGAGCCTGATCCGCGAGGTCGCCGTGGCCTCGGACGGCGACGGCTGGCTGCAGGTGGCGCCCGAGGACCGGGTCTTCGACCTGCAGGAGGAGCGCTTCGACGTGCTCATCCCGCGGAACCGCCTCAAGGGTGAGCGGGTCCTCGTGAAGGCCGTGGACGCCTGCGGCAACGAGCAGAGCGCCAGCGTGGCCCTGGGCGAAGGCGCGCCGAAGCGGCGCTAGAAGAACGCCACGGCGAGGAGCGCGGCGCCGCCTGGCGCCGCGCTTGCCACGTCCAGGTCTCCCGTTCCCTCCACGCGCAGGAGCTCGCCGGCTTCCAGGGCGAGGCCGGAGGGCTTCACCTCCAGGCCTCCCCGGAGCACGTAGAGAAGGCGCGTGGGGGCGGCTTCGAGGCGCAGGCCTTCCGCCCCCGGATGCAGCACGCGCAGGGTGTGGCGGCACGCGCCCTGGCGACTCATGACGTTGAAATCCCGGCAGGGACCGCCGAGGAGGTTCCCGGTGGTGGGCCAGGCGCCATCGAAGGCCACGGGGGATCCCAGGACGTCCAGGCGCTGGTGTCCGTGGGGGCCGTGGTCCAGCTCCATGCCGTCCCCCTCGAGGATCAGGAGGGTCCGGTCGTAGCCCGGGAAGGGGCTGAAGGGGCCGCTGGAGGCCACCTGGGCCGTGCTGAGGCGCCACCGGAAGCCCGTCTCGAAGCCGCCCCCCGGCGGGTCCACCAGGAGCTCCGTGGTGGTTCCGCCGCCATTCTTCCAGGGCATGGTGCGGAAATCCGCCGGGCCCAGCTTCTCGAAGCGCATGCCTTCCTCCCCAAGCTCTTCCACCATAGGCCCGGGGCGTGGCGGGCGGGTAAGCTCGTTTCCATGTTCAACGCGCCGCACCCTTTGAGCTACCGTGACGCCCTGGAGGCCTTCCTGAAGGAGGACTGGGGCACCCAGGACTGGACCAGTGCCTCCGTGCCGGATCGCCCCCTCGCGGCCCGGGTGGTGGCCAAGGCCGAGCTGGTCCTGGCGGGCCTGCCCATGGCGACCGAAGTCTTCCGTCTGGTGGATCCCGCGCTGCGGGTGGAGATGCTGCAGGCGGACGGCGCGCGCGTGGCCAAGGGCACCGCGGTGCTCCGCGTGGAGGGGCCGGGGCGTTCCGTCCTCATGGCCGAGCGGGTGATGCTGAACCTGCTCCAGCGGCTCTCGGGCACCGCCACGCTGACCCGCGCCTTCGTGGACGCGGTGGCGGGCACGCAGGCGCGCATCCTGGACACCCGCAAGACGACGCCGGGCCTGAAGCTGATGGAGAAATACGCCGTGCGCTGCGGGGGCGGCTTCAACCACCGCCTCACCCTGGGCGACGGCGTGCTCATCAAGGAAAACCACATCGCCGCCGCCGGAGGCATCGCCCAGGCCGTGGCCGCTGCGAGGGCCGTGAGCCCCAACCTCGTGAAGATCGAGGTGGAGGCCGAGACCCTTCCGCAGCTCCAGGAGTGCCTGGCCCTGCCGGACGTGGATGGCGTGCTGCTGGACAACATGACGAACGCCCAGATGGCCGAGGCGGTGCGCCTGAGGAACGCCGCCGGGCGGCGGCTCTTCCTGGAAGCCAGCGGCAACCTGGACCTGCAACGCGCCCGTTCCGTGGCCGAGACGGGTGTGGACTTCCTGAGCGTGGGCGCCCTCACCCACAGCGCCCCCGCGGCGGACCTGAGCCTGCGGGTGGAATAGACAAGGGAAGGGCCCCCGGTTCCCCGGGGGCCCTTTGAGCTTGCGAGGCGCGAACCTACCGGGCGCGGGCCACCAGCAGGTCCAAGTCCTCCTTCAGGCTCTGGAGGTCCTCCTCGTGCTCCACCTCCTGCTCCAGGATCTGCAGCGCGAGGTTGTAGGTGACCATGTCCTTGCCCTGGGTGGCGTCCATCAGGGCCTTGTAGGTGCTGATCGCACACTGCTCGCCGGCGATGTTCTGGTCCAGCAGCACACCCACGTAGGGGTCCGCAGGCGCGTCATAGGCGCAGGGGCTCCAGGGGTACCAGTCCTTCGGCTCCAGCACCGGCGTTCCGCCCAGCTGGAGGATGCGCCCGGCCAGCAGGTTCGCGTGGGCCAGTTCCTCGGTGGCGTGAAGGGTGAGCTCCGCGGCCACGGCATCCTTCATGGGGCCCTTGATGAGCTTGGCGCCCAGCCAGTACTGGTAGTAGGCGAGCCACTCGCTGGCGAAGGCCTGGTTCAGGAGCTTCAGCAGTTCCTGGACATCCATTCCGACAATTTCCCGTCCGCGCGTACCCATGGGGGCGACCTCCTTGGTTGGATTGCAGGGGGGAGTCTACCTCAAAGCCCCAGCAGACGGCGCGCCTCCGCCTCCATGGCGTCCAGCAGCTCCGGCGTGGTGCGGCTCTGGAGGTAGACCTTCAGCTTGGGCTCGGTACCGCTGGGCCGGAAGGCGGCGAAGGCGCCGGAGGCGAAGCGGAACTTCAGCACGTTGCTGCGCTCGATCGGCAGGGCCACGTCGGGGCGGTCGTAGCGGTCCACGATGGGCTTCGACGTGCCGTCCACGCCGTGCCAGGTCCCGCTCTGGAAGTCCTCCCAGGAGACGACGCGCTCTCCCGCGAAGGTGGTGACGCCCGCCTCGCGGATGCGGGTCATGGCCGCAGCGAAGCGCTGGGCGCCGCCGGGGCGGGGGTCCTCCAGGTTCACCAGGCGGCTGTGGAAGGTCCCCACCCCCGCCTGGAGCGCGGCCTCCGCCTGCACCAGGTCCAGGCCCAGGGCCTTGTAGTGGCCGATCATCTCGGCCGCGATGAGGGCGGCCGTGACGCCGTCCTTGTCCCGCAGCGCGCCGGAGGGGCACATGCCGATGCTCTCCTCCGCCCCGAAGGCGTAGGGCTCCTTCAGGTCCACGAGGCGGTGCATGCACACGGCGATGTTCTTGAAGCCCGTCAGGGTCCACACCGACTCCATGCCGTGGCTCCTGGCCGTCTCCGCCAGGAAGTCCGAGGTAACGACGGTGGTGACCACCGTGCCCTTCAGGCCCTTCTGGGTGGCCAGGTAGTCGAGGGTGAGGGCGGCCATGTCGTTGCCGGTCATCTGCACCCAGGCGCCTTCATGCTTCACCACCACGCCCAGGCGGTCGGAATCGGGGTCGCTGGCCAGGATGGCCTCGGATCCCTTGGCTTCCGCATCCTCCAGGGTGACCTTGAAGGCGGCCATCTCCTCGGGGTTGGGGCGGGGGGCGGTGGGGAAGGTGCCGTCCTGCACCGCCTGGGCTTCGCAGATCTCCAGGGGCAGGCCCGCACGGCGGAAGAGCTCCGGCGTGAACGCGATGCCCGTGCCGTGGAAGGGCGTGTACAGGAGCTTCGCAGGCGCGAAGGCCTTGGGGCGGGCCAGGAAGCCGAGGCTCATGGCGAAGAAGGCCTCCTCCACCTCCTTCGGAATGGGAAGGATGCGGGCGTCCGCCTCCGCCGGGGGCGGCACCGGAACCAGGGGCTGGGCGCCCATGGCCGCTTCCACCTCCGCGTCCCAGGGGGCCACCACCTGGCCGCCCCGATCGTCGTAGGCCTTGTAGCCGTTGTATTCCTTCGGATTGTGGCTGGCGGTCACGATCACGCCGCAGGCCGTGCCGAGCTGGCGCATGGCAAAGCACAGGAAGGGCGTGGGCAGGGGTCGGTCGCCCAGGTAGACGGTGTAGCCCGCCGCCGCCAGGACGCGCGCGGCCTCCCGGGCGAAGACGTCCGACTGCAGGCGCGTGTCGAAGCCCACCAGGGCCGTCTTGCCTTCCGGAGCGCGCCGCCTCGTGACCTCCGCGAGGGCCAGCGTGGCACGGCGGATGTTGGGCTTGTTCATGCGCCGCAGCCCGCCGGCCATGAGGCCGCGCAGCCCGCCCGTGCCGAAGGCCAGGGGCTCGGAGAAGCGGTCCTGCAGTTCCGCGACGGCCGTCGCATCCCCCGCCTCCGCCGCCTTCAGCAGGGGCTCCAGCTCCGCGCGGAGTTCGGCCTCCAGGTGGGGAAAGGACAGGTACTGACGGGCGGCTTCCAGGGACATGAGGACCTCGCAGGAGACATGGAAAGGCCCGGACCGGCGTCCGGGCCGCTAACACCATACCTCAAGGCACCGCCGGGGTTCATCTCCTGCGGCCGCGGTTTTCAGGGCAGGGCTTCCCGGAGGGCGCGCTGGTGAGCCTGGTAGGTGGGCGCATCGAAGCAGACCAGCACCACCTTCTCGGGGACGGGGTGGGCCTCCAGGAAGGAGAGGATCGTCCCCACCGCCACGGGCGCCGCGCGCTCCAGGGGAATCTGGGGCTGGCGACCGGAACCGATGCTCGGGAAGGCCAGGCTGCGCAGGCCACGCTCGGCCGCCAGGCGCAGGCTGCTGCGGTAGCAGGCCGTGAGAAGCTGCTCCTCGCCATGGGCACCGTCCTGCCACGTGGGGGCCACGGTGTGGATGACGTAGCGCGCCTGCAGGCGGTAGCCCCGGGTGATGCGGGCCTCGCCCACGGGGCACCCGCCCAGCGCCGCGCAGGCGGTGCGCAGTTCTTCTCCCGCTGCGCCATGCACCGCGGCATGGACCGGCCCCCCGTCGAGCAGGGTGCAGTCCGTGGAATTGACCAGGGCCTCCGTGTCCATGGCCGTGAGGTCGCCGAGCATCAGCTGGAATCGAGGCGTCATGGCTTCCGCTCCCGCAGGGCTTCGGCCAGGGTGGCGAAGCTGGCAGCATCATAGGCCACCAGCAGTACCCGGAGCGGCCAAGGCTGCGCTTCCAGGAAGGTGCGCACCGTCGCAACCGCGATGCGCGCGGCCCGCGGGGCGGGGAACCCGTAAATTCCCGTGCTGATCGCGGGGAAAGCGATGCTGGCCAGCTGCCGTTCCGCGGCGAGCTGGAGGCTCTCCCGGTAGCAACTGGCTAAAAATTCGTCTTCCCCCGCGCCTCCCCCCTGCCAGACCGGCCCCACCGCGTGGATGACGAAGGCCGCCTTCAGCCGGAAGCCTGGCGTAAGGCGGGCCTGGCCGGTGGGGCAGCCCCCGATCCGCCGACAGGCTTCGGCCAGCTCCGGGCCCGAAGCCCGGTGGATGGCCCCGCACACGCCGCCGCCCGGGAGCAGTTGCGGGTTGGCGGCGTTGACGAGGGCGTCCACCTCCAGGGCGGCGAGGTCGGCCTGGATCACCTCGAGGCGGGCCATCATTCCGTCTCCTCCGTACGTCCCACCGCGAGGGCGGAGCAAAGGAAACTGGGCAGGTCCGGGTCGCAGGCGCCGATGCGCGTGAGGCGGCCCAGCACCTCGGGGCCGCAACCGCCCAGGATGGCGTTCCTCACAGGGTAGGCCAGCCGACCGCCCTCCACCCAGTAACCCTCGGTGACCGGGAAGACGAAGGCGCCGGTCGCCGGGTCCATTTGGCCGCTCCCCAGGCGCTTCACCAGAAGGCCGCGGTCCAGATCGCGCAGGATCGCCTCCAGCGTTTCGGTGCCCGGAACCAGGAAGGGATTCCTGCCGCGGGGCAGGGGCGGCCCCCCGTCAGGCTCCTGCCGGCCGCTGCCCGTAAGAGCGGCCTGCATCGCGCGGGCCGTGTGCCGGGAGTGGAGGCAGCCCTTCAGGATGCCCCTCTCGATGAGCACCACCCGGCGGGTGGCCTCGCCTTCGTCGTCCACGGCCGCGCTGTCCAGGCGGAAGGGAAGCGTACCGTCGTCCACGAGGGTGACGCAGGGAGCGGCGATCCGTTCCCCCAGGCGCCCCGAGACGGGACTGGCCCCCGCCAGCACCCGGTCGGCCTCCAGGCCGGGGAGGCAGGCCGCGCGGAGCACGGTCTCCCCGGCGCGGCCGGAAAACAGCACGGGAAAGGCACCGACGGGGGCGGGCTGGCCCTCCAGCGCCTGGAGCGCCAGCCGCACCGCTTCCCGGGCGATCCCGGCCACCCGGGAAGCGGTGAACTGCTCGAAACCCCTGGCTTCTCCGATCTTCTCCTCCCCCTCCTGGAGGGGCTTCCCCTTTTCAACCGCGGCCTTCACGCCCAGATGGCCCCGCACCCGGCGGTCGAAGGCGAGGCGGCAGGTCCAGCCTGTCCCTTCGCGCTGGGCGGTGGCGATCCAGACCTCCTGCATGCTGTCCTCGTACTGCACGGCCACCTGGTGGAGGGCGCCCGGGCAGCGCCGCTCGCCTTCCGCCCGGGCCTCCGCCTGTGCGGCCCGCACCAGCCCTTCCTTCTCGGGCATGGGCACGGCGTCGGGGGGCCGGCGGACGGGGCAGGGGGTGGGCCGTGCCCTGAAGACCAGGGGCGGCAGGGAGACAGGCGGGCCTGGGACCGGTCCGACCAGGCTCCGGATCGCCTCGTGCAGCGCTTCCGGGGAAGGGGGGCCGAGATCCGTGAAGTGGGTCGTCCCCTCCCGCAGGAGGCGCAGGCGGACGCCGAAGTGTTCCATGCCCGCAGGCGCCTCCAGGCGTCCATCCTTCGCCTCAAGTCGGGTTCCACACCGGTGCTCCAGGAAGATCTCCGCCAGGTCCCCGCCCCCGGAGAGCAGAAGCCCCAGGAGTTCTCTCAGCACCTCTGGAGGGATGGGCGGAGGGGCCAGGGGCCAGCGCTCTGCCCGCCGCGCGCGCCACGTATCCAGGAGTTCCGCCTCGGCCCGGGTGAGCGCCGCTTCCAGGTCCCGGCCGTCGTTCTCGAACACGCGATCCGCGTGGAGCATCCGCTCCGCATCCGTGGTCTGGGCGTCCAGGCGGGCCCGAGCGGCAGACTCGTCCAGCCCATCCCGCTGGCGGATTCGCCGGAGCCTCAGGTCTTCCGGGGCCCGCACCACCCAGAAGGCGTCGAAGGCGTGGGCCCGGCTCCGCTCCACCCACAGGGCCGCGTCCAGCACGGCTCCCCGTGTGTCCGGAGGCAGGGCCCACAGCGCGCCCTCCAGGTGGGTCTCGATGCGGGGGTGGAGCAGGGCCTCCAGGGTCGCGCGGCTGGCGGGATCCGCGAAGACCCGCGCGGCAAGGGCCCCCCGATCCAGGGCGCCGGTCCCGTCCAGGATGCCGGTCCCGAAGGCCCCCACCAGCGCCTTCAGCCCAGGGGTTCCCGGGGCCACCACCTCCCGGGCCGCCGCGTCCGCGTCCAGCAGCACCCAGCCCCGGGCCTGGAGCAGACGCCCCACGTGGCTCTTGCCCGAGGCGATGCCGCCGGAGAGGCCGAGCACGGGGAAGGGCAGGTCCTGGAAGTGCATGGCTCCCAGGATAGGGGCTTTTTTTAGGCCCGGGCGGGCTTGGCGAGCCCCAGCAGCACGCCCAGAACCAGGCCCCAGAGGGCGGCAAGGCCGATCTGGAAGTCCGGCGGGAGGCTGAAGGTCACGGTGTGCGCGGGGATCCAGAACCACACGAGGGTCCACCACGCCCGGGTGATGCCCTGGAAACCCTTCTCCCGGAGGATGAGGTTGTCCTCGATGCGGTGGAAGGCCATCATCTGCGGCCCGAAGAAGACATTGGTGCACAGGGACACGGCAAAGGCGTGGGCCACCCCGTGGCGGGCCACGAAGCCGGGAAGCAGGCCCTTCGCCAGCAGGGCCTCCGTGAACCCCTTCATGCCCGTGAAGCCGATCTTGATCACCAGGCCTAGCAGGGCCCAGGCGACAACCTTCCAGAGCAGCTGGGGGAAGGTGCAGGGCAGCGCCGCCTGGCGGCGACGGAGGCTCGCGGCGAGCACTTCACCCAGGGTTCCGAGGATCGCGAACTGCAGCGCGGCCGAGGCCATCGGATGCGCCTGAACCAGTTGTACGTATCCCGTCATGCCGCCTCTCCCGGTCGTGAGGGCCCATCCTAGCGGTGCCGCCCGGTGGCGCGGGTCACACGCAGAAAAAGCCCCGCGGGAATCCGCGGGGCCGGAAATGCGGGCCGGAACTCCGACCTTGCTGCGGGAGGGAGGGTCCCAGGCAAGCCGGATGGATCGGAGTCCTTCCGGCCCGCACGCGCCTTGGGGGCGCGATGGACCCCTACTGCAGCAGCTGCAGGATGCTCTGGGTGGCCTGGTTGGCCTGGCCCAGGGCGCTGGTACCGGACTGGGTGAGGATCTGGAACTTGGTGAGGTTCACCACCTCATCCGAAATGTTCGCGTCCCGGATCTGGCTGTAGGCCGAGGTGAAGTTCTCCACCTGGATGCCCAGGGAGTTGCTGATGGCGGTGAGCTGCTGCTGGGCCGCGCCGATGGAGGCCCGGACGGCGCTCACCGAATCGAGGGCCGAGGCGACGAGGGTCTGCACGGTGTCAGCCGCGGTGACGGTGAGCAGGTTGTTGGTAGCCGCCGCCATGCCGAGCACCTGGGTGGCGCTGGTGGAGATGGTGGCCACGGTGATGCCCACGGCGGAGAAGGTGCCCACGCTCACCGTGGAGCTGTAGCCGAAGATCTGCTGTCCGTTGAACTTGGTATTGATGCCGATGTCCGCCATGGAGCGGATGATGTTCTGGAATTCCGCATCCAGGAAGGCGCGGTTGGAGTCGCTGATGGTGCCGGTCTTGGCCTGCTCCGTCAGCTCGGCGGCGCGGGTGAGCAGGTTCGTCACCTCGTCCAGCACGCCATCCGCCACCTGCAGGTAGCTGATGCCATCGTTGGCGTTCCGCTTGCCCTGGGCGGCAATGCGAATGTCCGCCCCCAGGCGGTTGCTGATGCCCAGGCCTGCGGCG
The DNA here is from genome assembly GCA_964292295.1 of uncultured bacterium. Lineage (GTDB taxonomy): Bacteria > Acidobacteriota > Holophagae > Holophagales > Holophagaceae > CAXYVC01. The sequence goes on along the minus strand of CAXYVC010000021.1, from coordinate 18,245 downwards.
TCGTCCGAGGCTCGGTTGATGCGGCGCCCCGTGGTGAGGCGCTCGATGGTGCGTTCGAGATCGCGGTTCGTGATGCTCAGTTGGCGTGATGCGCCCAGAGCGGCGACGTTGTTCAGAATGGATGCCATGGTGGTCCTCCCTGCCGGCCCAGGGGCATCCCTCATGCCAGATCCCGAGTCCCTGGACCATGCCCGGATCAGGAACCCACACCACTTCGCGCTTTGATTCGACTTAGCTTCATGGTGCGCTTCGCCGTGTGCGGGGAGGATGCTTCGGACGGCAGGGAAAAAAGTGCATCCGGACTTTGAGTTCTCTCGCCGAAAGGGCAAGGTCGGCAAGGAATGCCCTTGCCGACCCTCCCCAAGCTCGTCTTCAGGTGCGCAGGCGGTGCAGACCCAAGAGGCCTAAGGAAAAGATCAGGGCCATCGGAGCGAGAACCCCCCAGCAGGCGGGGAGTTCCCCAGCCTTGGCGGCCCCACTGAACAGCGCCTGGGCCCCCAGGAAAAAGAGCCCCAGGACCAGGGCATAGCCCAGGGACTGGCCGCGCCCGTTCCGGGGGGAAGGGAAGGCGCGAGAAAGGGCGGCAAAAAGGAGGATGGGGCCGGCAAGCCATCCCAGCAGGCGCTGCCACAGAAGGGTTGCCCGCTCTGGGTCCGGCGCCCAGCGCTGCCAGTGGAAGAGGTCCAGCGTTGTCGCATGCTCGGCCTTGTCTGAAACGCGAAGGGCACGATCCGGGAAGAGATCCTCGGCCTCCGGGCCAGGCACGAGCGTTTCCCCGTCCCAGGCCAGTGCCCGGGCGCGAAGGTCCTCGAGCTTCCAGTGGAGGATGGCCGGAGCGGTTCCTGGATCCTTCAAGGGGAAGCCCCAGCGTTCCTTGCCCTCCAGGTGCCAGACGACACCCGTTCCTCCCAGGTGCATCCAGGGTTTCGTGGCCGGACGTTTGTCCGATTTATGCAGGATCTGTCTGGAAACCACGCGGGATTCACGCGCTGCGACAGGTGCCAGGAAGACCTGAAGCACCAGTGTTCCCCCTAGGACGAGCCCCCAGGCGGGCGCGGCAACACCGATCCACTGCACCAGGCTGACCCCTCCGGCCTTGAGGGCACCCCACTCTCGGGACATGGAAACCTCGGCGAAGGCCATGACCGCCCCCAGCAGGAAGGCCAGGGGGAGCACCACCGCCAGGAAGGGCGGGAGGGCCCAGAAGAGGTATCGAAGAAAGACCCATAGCGAGGTGTGATGCTTAGAGATGCTTGCTGCCATGTTGGCGTATTCCACCAGGGCGAACAGGGTCAGAAAGGTGCCCATCACGGCACCCCAGTTGCGCCACCACAACCTCCGGGTCCACTTGCCCAGGGCATGATGCTCACGGCTATGGCGGGAAGCCAGGCGGTCCCGCGAGGCCACGCGACTCCAGGCCATACCCGCGGCAGTCACGCAGGCCTTCCACGCCCTCCCCAGGGGGGCAAAGAAGCCCGGGTGGCTGTGGTGGGGGTGGAGGCGTCGACGGAAAAGCCAGACACCAACACCAAGGAAAACCCATGGGGGCAGAAACATCAGGACGAATGTTCGAGGGCTCTTGGCGCTGGCCAAGCCCTCGGTGATCTTGAGGAGAAGGTAATACGCCAGGATGACGGCGATGCTTTTCAGGATCGCCCCTCCGCGCTGGAAGCGGGGGTGCCCCAAACCGAAGGCAATCCCCAGCAGCAACAAGGCGGCGCCGGCGATGGGCAGGGTGACGCGGCGGCTGAGCTCGACCCATCCGGCCACCCCCCCGTGTCGGAAGACCTCGCGCGTGCCCAGATAGCGCACGGGCGTCGGAGGGAGAATGGAAGTGCTCCGGGCAAAGTCGAAGCGCAGGGTCTGGCTCTGTTGGCGCAGGTGGACCACCCGCGCCTCCGCGCGCTGGTACAGCGTTCCAGTAATATCTTCCAGGTGAACACCTAGGCTCGAATTCTCGACATCCTTATTCTGCTGGGCCCAACTCATGCGCTTGGCCACGAGGTGCTGAACAAACTCCGGGTTGCTCTCAAGCACGTGGACACAGCCGTCGGGAGCCATCCACAGGGCGTGCTGGGGGGAATCCGGCGGGAACCACGGGGGGGCGCCGGGACGCAGGAAGCGGTTCTTGGCCTCTTCCAGCATTTCGCTTTTCATGCGCTCCTGGATGCGACTGGCCCAGGGCACGGCCAGGTGGGCATTCAGGCTTCCGACGGCCAGGATCAGGAGCGCAAGGACAACCCAGGGGCGCACGAGCACCCGTCCGCCCACGCCCAGTCCCTGGGCCGCCACCACCTCGGAACTCTCGGAGAGCTGCTGGGTTCCCATCAGGCCACCCAGGACGGCGGCCATGGGCAGCACCATGGCGAAAGTCTCGGGGAGCGTCGTGGCCAGCAGGGGAAAGATCCAGCGCACCGGAGCCCCCTGGGCGAAGATCTCCTTGGATAGGGCCACGAGCTGCTGGGCCAGGATCAGCCCGCCATAGAAAAGAAGGGCTCCCAGAAAGGGCACGGACCATCGCCGGAGCAGGTAGCGCTGGAGGGTCTTGGGCAGCATCTGAAGCTTTCGATAATGTATATTATGTAACCTTGCGGATCTCGAACACCAAGCTCCTGTATTGCTAGATCACCTTGGCCGTCAGCAGATCGTGGATGTGGAGCACACCCACAGGCCTGGAGCTTCCCGGTGCTTCCACCACCAGGAAGGTGATCTTGCGGTGTTCGCAAAGCCGGGCTGCCTCGATGGCCAGGAGTTCGGCGTCGATGGTGACCGGAGTGGCCGTCATCATCTGCCGCGCCCGCAGGTCGAGGGGGTTGGTCCCCTCCCGCTGAACCCGCTCGATGGCGCGTCGGATGTCGCCATCGCTGACGACCCCAAGCATCCGATCCTCCTCCATGACGACGGTCATGCCGAGCCGCCCCTCGGTCATCCGCGAGAGCACATCCACCAGGGGCGCTTCCGGAGGGGTGGCGGGATAGTCGCGGTGCATGAGGTCCCGGGCATGGAGCAGGCGCGCCCCCAGGCTTCCCGCCGGATGGAAGGCCGCGAAACCTTCCAGGGTGAACCCGCTGTAGACCATGCGGGCCGCCGCAAGCATGTCGCCCCAGACCAGCTGGAGGGTCGTGCTCGCCATGGGAGCGAAATGGAGGGGGCATCCTTCGCCTGCGGGAAGGGTGTACAAAAAGCGCCAGCGGGCCGCCTGCGCGAGGTGGCTGTCGGCCCTGCCCGTGATGGCCCCGCAGGGAACGCCCATCCTCAGCAGGCTGGGCAGAAGCCGGATGACCTCCTCGCTCTCGCCGCTGTTGCTGAGCAGCAGGGCCGTGTCATCGGAAGTGACCATGCCCAGGTCCCCGTGGAGCGCCTCCGCCGGGTGAAGGAAGAAGCTCGGGGTTCCTGTGGACGCAAAGGTGGCGCTGATCTTCTGGGCGACCAGCCCGGATTTGCCCATGCCGCAGAGCACCACCCTGCCCTTGCGCCCCGAAATGTGCGTCGTCCAGTCCTGCACCACGGCCGGATCCAGGTGCGCCTTCAGGGCCTCCAGCCCCTGGGTTGCCGCGTGGAGAACACCAAGGATGGGATCAAGAAGGGCATCCGGCTTCCGGGGCTCGAGGGACATCACATCTCCAGGATCGCTGCAGGACCATGCTAGCAGCCCTCTTGCGAGCCCCCGCCGCCCCCTTGGGCCCGGATGCCCTAGACTGGCCTGGGAGGAACCCATGCTGGACATCACCGACATCCGGATCACCAAGGTGGAGGGAGACGAGAAACTGCGGGCCTTCGTGGCCCTCGTCATCTCGGATGCCTTCCTCATCGGTGATCTGCGTGTGGTCGAGGGAGAGGACGGCTATTTCGTGGCCATGCCCAGCAAGCGGAAGCGCGACGGCTCCTACAAGGACACCGCCTATCCGCTCACGCAGGAGTGCCGCAGCTTCCTCGAGAAGCGCATCCTCCTCGCCTACGAGGCTGCCACGGGCCACCGGGCCATCAGCCGCATCGAGCAGGGAGAGGCCAGCACCGTACGTCCGGACCTCCTGGGCGTAGAGGAATACGGGTTCACGCCCAAGCAGAGCGGATGTAACGGGTAGACGCCAGAGGCGCCCCGCTCCTAGAATCATCGAACCCCTTGGGGAGTCGCCAAGTGGTAAGGCAACGGGTTTTGATCCCGTCATTCGAAGGTTCGAGTCCTTCCTCCCCAGCCAAGTTATAACAAATTATATAGTTACGCTAGCCCCACGCCTGGCAGGCCCCATACAGGGCGTCCCGCTGCCAGGGTTGGAATCCCGCCTGGCGGATCAGGCGCTCCATGCCGCAGCGATCGACCGCAAAGCGTGTTCCTGCAGCACGCACGACATTCTCCTCGATCATGAGGCTGCCCATGTCGTCGCAGCCGTAGTGGAGGGCCACCTGCCCCGTGCGGCGGCCCATGGTGACCCAGGAGCTTTGAATATGGTCGAAGTTGTCTAGGTAAATCCTGGCAATAGAGATTGTTCTGAGATATTCCTCGTCGCTTGTCTTGGCCACATGTCCCTCCCAGACCGTGCGACCCGCCTGGAAAGGCCATGCACTGAAGGCCGTATACCCCCCGCCGTTCCCCCGGGCCAGCGCACGATCCTGCTGCTCTCGCAGGCACTGGAGATGCGCCACGCGCTCCTCCAGGCTTTCGGTGATGCCGAACATCATCGTCCCGGTGGTCTTCAGGCCCTCCGCATGGGCGGCCTCCATGACCTCCAGCCACGCGGCCGCCCCCCCCTTGCGTGGTGCGATCTGCATGCGCACCCGGTCCACCAGGATCTCGGCGCCCCCCCCCCGCAGGCTTCCGGAGCCGGCGGGCTTCAGGTCCGCCAGGGGTTCGCGCAGGTCCTTGCCGCTGAGGCGGGCCATCTGGCGAATCTCCACGGGGCTGAATCCATGGACCCAGAGCCCCAGCTCCCGCAGGTAGGCGACAAGGTCCAGATAATAGCGCCAGGGCAGATCCGGGTTCACCCCCCCCTGCAGCAGGAAGCCCGTTCCCCCCAGGGCAAGGGTTTCCTCGGCCTTGGTGCGCAGTTCCTCCCGGGTGAGCACGTAGCCCTCCGGATCCCCGGGGCGCCGGTGGAAGGCGCAGAAGGTGCAGGAAATGTCGCAGATATCGGTGTAGTTGACGTTGCGGTCGATGACGTAGCTCACCCGGTCGGGAGGGTTATGGCGATTCCGCACGGCGTGGGCGGCGGCCCCGAGGGATAGAAGGTCCGCGGAACGGTAGAGTTCCAGGGCCTCCGCTTCGCTGATCCGACGACCTTCCAGCACCTTCCCAAGCAGGGCAGCCGTGGCGGGGTGAGCTGGAGATGCGGACATGGATGGCCTCCACCTCCAAGCGTAGCGCAGACAGGAAAGGGGCCCGGCGAACCGGGCCCCAAGGTATCAACCCCAGTCAAATCACTCTTCAGACATCACAGGTTCGAGGACCTTCTCGACACCTTTCAGACCGGCCTGGCGCTTGCCGGAGTGCCGGTGGGCCTGGGTTTCCAGCTTGTCGAGGGCCTGGGAGAGGCTGGCGTACATGTCATCCGTCTCGGCGCTGGCCAGCAGTTCCGCACGGCGCGTCTTGATCGAGAGTTCAGCGGCGTGGCGGTGCTTCTCGACGCTGAGGGTGACGTGGACGTCGATGACGTCGTCGAGGTAAGTGGACATTTTCTCGATCCGCTCCTGGGCAAAGGTGCGCAGGGCATCCGAGACGTCCACATGGCGACCGGTGAAGATGACCTTCATCGCGGACTCCTTAGAAAAGGGCCTGATGGCCCGGGGAAAGACCTTGGCTTGCACGGTCCAAATCTGTGTCTCACCAGCATTTTGGATGCGCTGTCTTCCGTGTGCGTTCCCCTGCTCTATCGGCGGCGGCGGCGGGAGGCTGGAGGAATTTTGAGCTCCTCCCGGTACTTGTTCACGGTGCGCCGGGCCACCCGGATGCCGTCCCGTTCCAGGATGCGGGCAATCGCCTCGTCGCTCATGGGCTTCGCCGGATCCTCCGCCTGGACCAGGGCCTTGATGCGGTGCTTGACCACGGTGGCGCTCACGTCATCCCCCGAGGCACTGCCCAGTCCCGCGCTGAAGAAGTAGTTCAGGTCGAAGAGCCCCTGGGGCGTGTGGATGGTCTTGGCCTTCACCACCCGGCTGATCGTGCTCTCGTGGAAGCCCGTACTCTCCGCCACGTCCCGCAGCACCATGGGGCGGAGCCCCTCGATGCCCCGTTCTAGAAAGTCCTGCTGAAGTTCGACGATCGCGGCCGCCACGCGAAGGACGGTGCGGTTGCGGTCCTCCACGCCCCGGATGAAGTCGCGCGCCGAGCGGTAGCGGTCCCGGATGAAATCCTTGTCACCCTTGGCTTCGGTCGCGCTGAGGAAGTGCCGGTACTCCCCGCTCACCCGGAGGCGGGGCAGCCCCTCGTCGTTCAGGTAGACCTTCCAGGTGCCATCCTCGCCCTTCAGTACCACTACGTCCGGCTTGACGATCCGCTCGCCCTCGGGATCAAAGGCACGCCCGGGCGCCGGGTGGAGGTGGCGCAGCACGGCCAGGGCCTCCTCCAGTTCCCCCTCCGTGCAGCCCAGGGCCTTGCGGAGCCGCACGTTGTCCCGCTGGCTGAGGAGTTCCGCGTGGTCCCGGATGATGGTTACGGCCAGGTCATCCGGTTCGGCCCCCGCGTGGCGGAGCTGGAGCAGCAGACTCTCGTGGACGCTCAGACAGCCGATGCCGCTGGGATCGAACTCCTGGAGGATCTCCAGCAGGTTCCCGAGGGTGGCTTCGTCGACGCCCAGCTCCCGGGCCAGGCCATCGAGGGTCGTCTCCGCGCCGAGGTCGGGGCCCAGGCGGAGGAAGCCCTTGGGGTCCACGTGGTCGATGAGGCGCTCCAGAAGCTGCGCCCGGGGATCCTCCGGCTCGAGGAGCTGGTAGACCTGGGCACGCAGATGCTCCTGGAGGCTCTCCGAGCCCGTGAGTCGGTCCTCCCAGCTCGTGCGCTCGTCCTCGGGCAGATTGGAGGTGCGGGGGATGTCGGCATCCCAGGCGTTCTCGGCCCCCATGTCCGTCTCCTGGACCTGTCGCACGCCCTCCTCGGTGAAGGCTTCCAGATTGGCCTGGGGGTCCATTTCGCCCGCCGTCTCGGCCAGGGGGCCCAGCTCGACGGTGTCGACGCCCTCCGGCAACTCGATGCCCTCCTGGGCGGGAAGCTCGCCCATCTCGGGCTCGCGCCCTTCCTCCAGGGCTTCGAGGGTCGGAACGTCATCCCCGTCCTCGATCAGCTCCAGGAGGGGGTTCTCCTCCAGTTCGCGCTCGATGTTCTGGCTCAGCTCCAGGAGGTTCATCTGCCAGAGCTTGAGCTTGAGCTGCATCGCCGGCGTCAGGGCCAGCGTCTGGCTCTGGGTGAGCCGCTGGGAGAGGTGAGGGCCGAGGGTCGCCATCAGTCGAGCCGGAAGCGGTCGCCCAGGTAGACCCGGCGGATGTCGGGATCCTCTGCGATCTCGTTGGGAAGGCCGTGTTTCATGATCATCCCGTCGGCCAGGATGTAGGCGCGGTCGGCGATCTGCAAGGTCTCGCGCACGTTGTGGTCGGTGATCAGGACGCCGATGCCCCGCTGCTTCAGGTCGGCGATCAGCTCCTGGATCTCCAGCACGGACTTGGGATCGACGCCGGCGAAGGGCTCGTCCAGCAGCATGATGCGGGGCTCGGTGACGAGGGCACGGGCCATCTCGCAGCGCCTGCGCTCGCCGCCGGAAAGGCTCATGCCCAGGGTGTCCCGGACCTTGTGGAGGTGGAACTCCTCAAGTAGGCGCTCGCAGCGCTCCCGCTGCTCCGTTTTGGTCAGGTGCAGCAGTTCCGCCAGGGCCATGAGGTTTTCCCAGACGGTGAGCCCGCGGAAGACGCTGGACTCCTGGGGCAGGTAGCCGATGCCCTTGCGGGCCCGCCGGTGCATGGGCATGGCGCTGACGTCCCGCCCCCACCAGAAGATGCGACCCTCGTCTGGAGCCTCGACGCCCACCACCATATAGAAGGTCGTGGTCTTGCCCGCGCCGTTGGGACCCAGCAGGCCGACCACCTCGCCGGGCATGACCTCCAGGGATACGCCCCGTACCACCGTGCGGTCGCCGTAGCGCTTGACGAGGCCGCGGGCCTCCAGCTTCAGTTCCGGTGTGGGCGCACTCACGGGGCGACCTCCGCCAGCCCGCGCACGCGCCCCTTCCAGACCGCACGCCGCGTGGCGACGTCCAGCTCCAGGGTTTCCCCGCGCCCTTCTCCCATCTCTCCCCGCAGCACCACGTTCCCTTTCGCTCCCACGCTCCGGACCTGGTGGTCCGGTCCCAGCGTCACCGAGATGCGCTCCGCCTGCAAGCGCCAGCCGGCGCCCTGGCACTCCACGCGGCCGCTGAGCAGGAGCACGCCTTTCTGGCCTTCGGCACGGTCCGCCCGGAGGCTCATGTTCCCGTCGGGGGCCGCCAGGCTCCCGGCGATGCCCTCGGGAAAGGTCACCAGCTCGCCCCGCTTCTGGACCTTCGGGCCCGTCAGGCGCTCCCGCAGGCGGGTCCAGGTTACGGGCCGTCCCTGGAAGGTCCACAGCGCGTCTTCCCAGACGAGGCGGTCTCCCTCCACGCTGGCGCCGCCCAGGAGGTGCGCCTGTACCGGCCCCTCGAAGGCCCAGTGCTTCGGATTCCCCTGCCCCGTTCCGGCCCGAAAGGTGCCCTGTTCGCTGCGCCCGTAGACCGGGCCGCGGATGAGCCACTGCCGGTCCCGACGCGCCTCCATGCGGGCGCCGCTCAGACTGCGTCCCGCCCAGGAGAGCACCGGCGCCGCCTCGGCCCGGGCCACGCCCACCGGCAGGTCCGGTGGAAGGTCCCCGCCCCCGGCCTGCTCGCGGAAGAGCAGGCGCGCGGCCCGGAGGCTCAGGCGCTGGCCCTCCAGGGGCTGTTCCCAGTGCACGTCACCCTCCAGGCGCAACCCGGCGGGCGTCCAGCGGGCCCCCTCGGCCTGGAGCCGTTCCGCTCCTGAAGGTGTGCCGCGGCTGGCCCGGACCGCGCGCAGTTCCACGCGCTCCAACGGCTTGCCCTCCTCGGGCCGGGGGGCAGTGCCTTCCTGGGCCTGCCCCACCCAGCCGTCCGCCCGGCGAAAGGTGATGGGCGCTTTCCAGCGCAGCGCCCCGGGTTCCACCAGGGCGACGCCAGCCTCCAGGGACCCGCCTTCCAGGTCGGCACGGACCTCTTCCAGACGGCCGTCCTGAAGCCCCAGGTTCGCCCAGAGCCGTGCGGCTTCGATGCGCCGGATGGTCCCCGGCTCCAGGGCCTCCCAGCGGACGGGGCCCTGACGCACCTGGAAGCGGCCATCGAGGCTGCGCTCCCATCCCGCGGGCAGCGTCCACACCCCCGCCGTCTGGATGCCCCGGTCCTGCCAGACGAGGGGGGCCAGGCCCCGCCACACGCCGTGGTCCCAGGAGAGGGCGGGCCCCGCCTGCTGGATGCGCCCCTGCCCGATGGAGCGCTGGCCGTCGGCGGCGTAGGCCTGGACATCCAGAGGGCCGTCCAGGGGCCACAGGCCCTCCCGGCGCCGGGCCGACGGGGCCTCCAGGTTCCAGGTCTCCTCGGGCTCGTACAGGCGCCCCTTCACCCCCTGGAGCCTCAGGTCCGACTCGCTGCCCAGGATATGGGCGTAGGAGAGAACGAAGCGCCCCTGGCCCAGCTGTTCCGTCACCGTGCCCAGGGTGCCCATGGGGCCCGAGGCGAAGAGATCGCGTCCGTCAACGGGGCGGAGCGCCCGGGGGCCGCGCAGGGCCAGGATGGCGGTGCCCGCGAGGCTGGCGCCCAGGAGCCCCCAGCCGGCCATCCGCCAGAGGGGGTTGCGGGCGTTGAGGAGGCTCCACAGCCTCATGGCGCCTCTCCGGGCAGGCTGGCCTCCACCCGCCAGCTCCGGCCGAAGCGTGGATGGTCCATGGGGCTGGCGATGACGCGGATGTGCTGGCCCGCCGCGGGCGGAGCCTCCAGTTGGGCGCCGGCGAACCAGGTGAGGCTCTCGGAGAGGCCCGCCAGACGGTGCCGGTGGTGCCCCTCGCCGAAGGCCTGCACGGGGCCGGCCACGCCCTCCAGCAGGACGGAAGGCAGGGGGAAGCCCTGCCCCCAGGGTTCCAGACGCGCCAGCTCCGCCGCCCCGGGGACCACGCCACCCCCCTGGCCGTCCAGCAGGGGCAGGGTCGGCCCGGAGGCCTGGGCCTGTTCTTCTGCCGCGCACATCAGACTGCGCTGCACCAAGCCGAGGCGCGCGGGCTCGAAGGTGATGCCCGCCGCGCCGCGATGCCCCCCGCCGCTTCGCAGGAAAGGGCGCGCCCGGGCGATCATGTCCGTCAGGTCGAAGCCCTCGGGGGCCCGTAGGCTGGCATGCACGAGGCCGTCCAGCAGGGTCCCCACCCCGGATGGACGCCCGTGGGAGCGGCTGCGTTGGGCGGCCACGATGCCGATCACCCCTTTGTGGGCCTGCTCCGAAAGCACGAAATCGAAGGCGCCGGGCCCCGCCTCGGGCAGGGAGGCGGCCAGCTCCGCCTGGATCTTCCGGCGCTCGCGGTTCAGGGCGTCCACCCGCTCCGCGAGGTCCGCGGCTGCGCCCGCGTCCCGGGACAGGAGGAGATCCAGGGCCTCCTGGGCGCCTCCCATGCGCCCGGCTGCATTGAGGCGGGGCGCCACGTGAAAGGCCACGGCCTGGGCGCTGGGCATCCCTTCAACCCTGGCCACCGCCAGGAGGGCCGCGAGCCCCGGAGCGTTGGGGCCCGCAAGGGCCTGGAGGCCGCGGCGCACCAACAGGGCGTTTTCGCCAATCAGAGGTACCTGGTCGGCAAGGGTGCCCAAGGCCACGAGCTTCAGCAGGCCGTCCAGGAAAGGCACATCTGCGCCCCTTGGCTGGGGAACCGCGTCCAGGAGGGCCTGGGCCAGCTTGAAGGCCACGCCAACCCCCGCCAGGTGGGGGTTGGGATAGTCCCCGAGGGCGGGATGCACCACGGCACAGGCCTCCGGCAGCCCCTCGTCCCCCGGAAGATGGTGGTCGGTGAGCACCCACTCCAGCCCGAGTTCCCGGCTCGCACGAACCTCCTCCGAACTCCGCACGCCGCAGTCCACGCTCACCGCCAGCCCCGGCCCCCGCCGGGCGACGAGCTCGCGGATGCAGTCGAGGTTCAGGCCATAGCCGTCGGAGAAGCGGTTGGGGATGAAGGCTTCCACCCGCGCCTGCATCCGCTCCAGGGTGCGGAGCAGCACCGCCGTGGCGCTGACGCCGTCCACGTCGTAGTCCCCGTAGACCGTGATGGGCTCTCCCTGCGCCACGGCACGACGGATGCGCGCCACGGCCTCCCCCATGCCGGAAAGCAGATGGGGATCGGTGCTCCGGGACCAGGCGGGATCCAGGCGCCAGGCGAGGTCCGCGGGCTGGTCGGCGCCGCGCATCCACGCCAGACGGGCCGCGGGCGCAGACAGGCCCCAGGCCTCCGCCAGGCGGTGCCAGGGTTCGGGGCCGGGCGGTGGAAGGCGGCGCAGGCGCCAGGCAGCGCCCCTCATTCGGCCGGATCCGTGGAATACGTGCGCATGGCACCTCGTCGTCTCCCCTTGAGTGTAGGAGGGGGCGGGCGGACCTGGCCAGTCGGAGCGCACGGGGCCTTGAAGAAGCTATAGTGGATTTTCCAAACTTCCCCCCGCCGCCCCATGGAGCTTCTCGCTGTCACGAAGCATGCCGCCCTGGTCGAGCGCCTTCGTGGCGCTTTCGAGGGGGCGGGCCACAGCGTGCAGCGCATGGAGGACCCCCTCGAAGCCCTGGCCTCCGAGGCCTGGAACAACGCCCAGCTCATCCTCCTGGATGCCACGGGCGATCCCATGGATGGCTTCCGCCTCTGCGGTCTCCTCCGCGGCGAGAGCCGCATCCTCTTCCAGAACCTGCCCATCTACCTCGTCTTCGAGCAGACGCCTACGGAAGAGGAGTGCGAGGCTCTGCGCGCCGCGGACGCCGACGGCTGGATTCTCGCCCACGAGGGAGTCCCGGGCCTCGTGGGTCTCCTGGGGCCCGCCTTGGAGGGCGCCCCCCTGCGCACAGACCGCCCTCGGGTGCCCCTGCTGGCCGTGGGGGTGCCCGCCGCCAGCCTTCGGCGCATCCGCGGGCTGGTGGAACACTTCGGCTACCAGCTCCAGGCTTGTGGCCACCGGGATCTCGCGGCAGCCCAGCAGGAGCTTCGCGCCCCCCTGGCGCTGCTCTGGGTGGACCGCCTGGGCAACCGCGCCCAGGAGAGCCTGGCACTGCTCCGGGAGGGCAGCAGCGCCCCCGCCTACACCATCCTGCTCGGCGCGATTCCCCGGGGCGCCCTGCAGCGGCGCCTGCTCCTGGCGGGCGCCATGGACTGGATTCCCGCGCCCGTCTCCCTGCCCCGCCTGCTCCACGCCTGCCGGCGCGGCCTGGAATGGCAGCACGTGAAGCGGATCCAGCAGGAATACCAGCACCACATCAACGACCTTCGGGAGCGGCGCATGATGCTCGAGATCGAGGCGGCGGCCCTGCGGAACGAGGTGCTGACCGACCCCCTGACGGAACTCCTCAACCGGCGCGCCTTCACCCAGAACCTGGAAAACGCCCTGAACCAGTGGGCGCGGCACCACCGCCCCTTCGTCCTCATTCTCGGCGACCTGGACTACTTCAAGCTGGTCAATGACCGCTTCGGCCACATGGTGGGCGACCGGGTGCTGCGGGACGTGGCGCGGCTCATGCGCATGAGCCTGCGGCGCAGCGACCTCGCCTTCCGCATCGGCGGCGAGGAGGTCGCGATCCTCCTCGCGGGGACCAGCCTGCGCTCGGGCAGCGAGGTGGGCGGGGAGCTGCGGCGGCGCATCGACGAGAGCCCCATCCAGCTCGAGACGGGGCAGACCATCTTCCCCACCATGAGCTTTGGCGTGGGAAGCCCCGACGGCATCGGCGCCGAGGACTTCTTCCAGGCCGTGGATCGCGCCCTCTATCTGGCCAAGCGAAAGGGGCGCAACCGCATCGAGCAGGCGGTGCCCGCTACCTGAAGAGACCCTCCAGGCCGGTGGTGAAGAGGTCGCCCAGACCCCGCAGCGTCAGCGTCAGATCCAGCCGGTCCTCCCGGGAGAGGGCGCCCGGGATGCGCGTGTCCACGTGGGAGTAGCGCAGGCGCGTGGCGAGACAGGGCGTGACGTAGGCCAGGGCTGCCTGCGTGTTGACGAAGCGGTGCCCGCGAACGTCGTAGCTGCTCTGAAACTCGAGGCGAAGCCGGTCCCCCCAGAAATGCTGGATGCCCCCGGCCCGCACCCCCTGCTGGCGGACCATGAAGCGGTTCTGGCCCGTGGAGAAGAGGGCCAGGCTGAAGCTGCTGCCATCCCGACCCCGGTAGTCCGTGGAGAGGCTGCTGTCGGTGCCGCCCTCGCTCAGTTCCGTGGAGCGGCGGAAGCTGACGCGAAGCTGCGCGCTGGGTTCCGCGTGCACCTCGTTGTCCAGGCTTCCCCAGCCCTTCTGCAGCCGGCCGTCCGGGAGAAGGACGGGCTGGAAGTAGTAGCGGATGCTCACCTTCCAGCGCAGGAGGTCATCGAAGAGCGCGCCCGCGCCGGGGCGCCCCAGGAAGTGCTGGCGCAGGCCCAGCTCCAGGCTGCGCTCCCCCACGCCGGTGCCCGACACGCCGGGGCGCGCGTCCACCTCGTCGAAGTGCGGCGTGCGCCCCACCTCTCCGAAGCGGCTGTTCTCGGTCACGGCGAGGTAGGGTTCCAGCACGTGCTTGAGCTCGCCCTTGTAGCCCAGCAGCGAGAGCGTGCCGAAACTCCGGCCGAACTGCGGGGCCGTGAACTGCAGGCGCCCGGAGCCGAAGGGGCGGCTCAGGCCCTCGCCATCCACCCGGAAGGCATCCGCCGCGGCGCTCAAGGAATCCCCGCTGCTGCCACTGTCCGGGTCGAAGACCGAGCGGCGCAGGCCCGCGTCGTAGCGGGTGAAGCGCGCACCGAGCTGGAGGTCCACCCGGAAGGGCCCCCACTGCCCCAGGCGCCCGTGCAGGCGCGTGGCCAGGTCCCCGCGCTGCCAGGCGTAATCCCCTACCGAGGTATGGTCGTCCCCCAGCTCCAGGCGGTAGGCGAAGCGGTCCAGGCGCAGGCCCGCATCCAGATAGAAGGCGCCCAAGGGGATCGGATGGAGCAAAACACGTCCCGAAGGAAGCGTCTGGCGCCGCAGGGAGCTCGGGAAGTCCGGCTGGTAGAAGGGGTCCTCCGGCTGGAAGAAGGTGCGCTGTTCGGAGGCCGCGAAGCTCACGCTGGCCAGGGAGAACGTCTTCCCCACGTAGATCGAGCTGTCGAAGCTGGTGGCGCCAAGGTTCGACACGCCCCGGCCGTAGTCGGAGTCCAGCAGGGCGTCCGAAGCCTGGTTCAGCTCGGCGGTGACCTGCCAGCCGTCCTCCCGCTGCCAGAGTTCCTTCAGGATGTAGCGGTAGCGGTTCGCACCGTCCTTGCGCTGGTCGATGTACTGGGCCTCCAGGCTGCCCTGATGGGTGAGCTCCGGAGCCCAGCGCAGCTCCCCGCCCCAGAGCAGGCCCTGGCGGCCGTAGTATTCCGGCGCGAAGGTCAGGTCCGCCCCGCTTCCGAGGGGCTGGAAGTAGCTCAGCCCCACCGTGGCCCCCAGGGTGCTGGAGAAGCCCAGCAGGGGCGGCAGCAGCCCCGGGGAGCGCTCGGCCTTGGCGGGATAGATGGCCCAGGGCAGGTAGAGCACCGGTACCGGCCCCACCTTCACGCGGGCGTGGGTGAAGGTGGCCCAGGCGTCCAGGTCCAGCGTCAGGGAGGCCAGCCGGGCGGACCACCCGGGCTGTTCCTGGGGGCAGGGGCTCAGCTCCACCTGCTGGAAGACCCAGTGTTTGAGGTCCGTGAAGCGCACCGCGTCCGCGCGCAGAGTCCAGGAGGGTGGCAACTCCAGCTCCAGCTTCCAGGCCTCGCCGCTGCGGGTGTTCCAGTCCATGGCGAGGCGCTCGCAGCGCATGCGGAGCCCAGGCCCCTCCACGCGGATGCGCCCCTCCGCCAGGAGCTCCCCGCTGACGGGGTGGTATTCCAGGCTGTCCGCCAGGACCAGCAGGCCATCCCGCTCGATGGCGCCGTGGGCGATGCGCCACAGGTCCGGCGATTCCTGCACGGCCTCTCCCCGGAAACGCACCGCGACGGGCGGGCGCCCGTCCCGTCCCCCCGGGTCGAAGGGCCGCAGGGGCAGGAGCTCCGAAGGCCCAGGAAGCCCCGGCCCCGGGGCCGTGCGGGGCACGGGCGGAAGCCCCTGGGCCGCCAGGACGGCCTGGAGCCCGCCGAGCAGCAGGGTCCTGCCCCCCTGGAGCAGGCGCGGGGCGCCCGGTCGGGCCAGGAACGCCATGCCCGGCCTCATCCCCCGTGCTGGTGGGGGGCGAGGTGGGACGTGGCCAGGAAGAGCGCGACCCCCGCCAGCAGCGCCAGGGTACTCTTCCAGCCCTTCTCCTTCTGGGCCTGGGGGAGCAGGTCGGAGCAGGCCACGTAGAGCCCAAGGCCGCCGGCGATGCCCAGCACCGGCCCCAGGGGGACCGCGATGAGGTGCTGGCTGAAGGCCCCCGCGAGGGCGGCCAGGGTCAGCGTGCCCGCCGCCCACACCGCCTTGCGGTCCCCGAAGCCGTGGCCCAGGAAGATCCCCGAAATGGTGGCGCCCTCGGGCACCCGGTGCAGCAGCACCCCCAGGAAGACCAGGACGCCCAGGCTGCCGTTGACCCGCAGGGCCGCCGTGATGGCCATGCCATCCATGAAGCTGTGCAGGCTGAGGCCCACCAGGGCGAGCACGCTGGTCATCCGCCCTTCGCGCCCCCCGGCATGCCCCTGGTGGTGGTGGCACTCCTGGCCGTAGTGGAAGTGGGGGCTGATGCCGTGCTCGATCAGGTGCACGGCCAGGAAGCCGCCCAGGGCCCAGAGGGCCATGTGCGCGCCGTGCTCCCCGTGCGCCTCCCCCAGTTCGAAGCTCTCGGGCAGGAGCCGCAGCAGGGTCAGGGCCACGAGGTAGCCCGCCGCCATGCCGGAGACGTGGCGCATCCAGCTTTCCCGACCGTGGAGGAAGCGGACCACCAGCCAACCCCCCAGCAGGGTGGCCAGGGCCGCGAGGAAGGTCAGACCCAGAAGGTGGGAAGCCTGGGGCATGGAGCCTCCTCAGGCTTTCTTGGCCCGGGACGTGCGGGCCCGGGGCGCCTTGGCGGGAGCCTCGGCCGGCTCCGTGGCCGGCTCGGCTTTGGCCTTGGCTGTCCGGGGCTTCCGGGGCGCCTTGGCCTTCGCCGGCGCCTCAACCTCAGGAGACGGCGCTGGGGCCTCCGGCGCGACCTTGGGGGCCGCGGTCGCCGCGGAGAGGCCCTTGGGGCGCGGCAGCGGCGTGACGAGGCTGGCCACCAGATCGGCGCTGATGACGGGAGGCTCGGGCAGGGGCTCCGCCGCCTTCACGGGCGCAGGGGCCGCGGCCTTCCGGGCGGGACGTCCCTTGCGCACGACGGGCTCGGGATTGGCCACGGGGAGGGGCTGGGCCTCAGGTTCCGGCGTCGGCGCCTGCACCGTTTCGGCGGATGGCTCCGCTCCCTGCCCACGCCGGCGTCCCCGGCCGCGGCGTCCCCGGCCGGAACCCTCGGAACGGGGGCTTCCGCTCGGCTTTTCCTCCCCGGTCTCGGCAGGCGCATCCTCCAGCTCGTCCTCGGGCTTGGCGCTCTCGAAGAGGGCGCGCAGGCGCTCCCGCTCGTCCAGGGCTGCCCGCTGGGCGTCCCGGCGGTCATACTTGAATTCGGCGGGCTTGCGGGCGTCCTCGCCCAGGGCCTTCTCGAAGCTGATGGGCGAATCGCCCCCCAGCACCACCGTCTCGTCCTCGGGATTGCGGCGGCGCTCCGGCTTCTCGGGCGCGGGGGCCTTCTCGGCGGGCTCCTCCTCGCGGCGCTCGATCTCCGCGAGCATCTCGCCGTAGGCGGTCTCCGCATCCCCCTGCACCAGGATGCGGGCCTCGTGGGCCTCCTCGAGGGTGGCGAGCTCCGCGCGCTTCTGGTTCAGCAGGGCCATGGCCAGCTGGGGATTGAGCTTGAGGCGGATCTCCCCCACGGAGCCGCGGGAGAGCACGGCCTTCAGGCGGCGCACGATGCTGAGGAGCAGCGCCTCCAGGGTCTTCACCTGGCCGGTGCCCTGGCAGTTGGGGCAGGTCTCGTGGGTGACGTGCTGCAGGGAGGGCCGGATGCGCTGGCGGGTCATGACCAGCACGCCGAAGCGGTTGATCTTCCCCACCTCCATGCGGGCCTTGTCGGCCTTCAGGCACTCCACCAGCTTGTCCTGCACCGTGCGGTTGTGGCTCTCCCGCTTCATGTCGATGAAGTCGATCACCACCAGGCCGGCCAGATCGCGCAGGCGGAGCTGGCGGGCCACCTCCTCGGCGGGCTCCATGTTGGTCTTGTGGGCCGTGTCTTCCTGGTTGTCACCCGTGGTCTTGCCGCTGTTCACGTCGATGGCCACCAGGGCCTCGGTCTGGTCGATCACCAGGGCGCCGCCGCTGGGGAGCGCCACCTTGCGGGCGTAGATGCGGTCGATCTGCTCCTCGGTCTGGAACTTCGAGAAGAGCGGCTTCTTGCCGGTGTAGTGCTGCAGCACCCCCAGGTGCTGGGGCATGGTGCGGCGGAAGAACTCCTGGGCGGCGTGGTAGGTGTCCAGGTCGTCGATGTGGACCTCCTCCACATCCTGGGTGAAGCTGTCCCGCAGGGAGCGGGTGACCACGTCGTCCTCCTGCCAGACGAGCCCGGGACCGCGGCGGTGCTTGAAGCGGGTCTGCACCTCCTTCCAGGTGTCCAGGAGGTATTCCAGGTCGCGCTGGAAGTCCTCCTTGGTCACGCCCAGGGAGGCGGTGCGCACGATGACGCCGAAGTCCTTCGGGATTTCCAGTTCGTCGATGAGGCGCTTGAAGTATTCCCGTTCCTCGCGGCTCTCGATCTTGCGGCTGATGCCGTTCAGGGGATTGCCGGGGGTGAGCACGAGGTAGCGGCCGGGCAGGCTCACCTGGCCGGTCAGCATGGCGCCCTTGGCGCCCAGTTCCTCGCGGACGGCCTGGACCAGGATCTCCTGTTCGCGGCTCAGCAGGTCCTGGATGCGGCCGCGGCGGCCGTCGGGGCTCACCAGGTCCCGGGGCAGCTCGCCGAGGGGCAGGAAACCGTTCTTCGAGGCGCCGTAGTTCACGAAGGCGGCCTGGAGGCT
>CAXYVC010000020.1:0-34933 GCA_964292295.1 uncultured bacterium | reverse complement strand
GTCGCATAACGGCACTTGGAGCCGCGGCGGCGCACAGGCTTGGTGAAGCACCAAACGGTGCACCGCCGCTCCGCGCCAGCCTCCTGACGGAGGCTGGCTGCTCCACGTGCACAATGCGGGTTCAGGCTTCCGGCGCGTAGGTCTTCGCCGGTTCCTCGCCGCGGAGCACCCGGAGGGCGCCCTGGACCAGGGCGAGCATCTCGTTCTCGCCGGGGTAGAGGGTCACGCCGATGGGGATGCCCGCCAGGCACCTCTGGATGTATTCCACCGTGGGCTTGCAGCGGGCGATGCCGCCCGTGATGAGGATCTGGTCCACGGGTTCGCCGTCGAAGGCCGGAAGGAGGGAGGTGATCTCCTTGGCCACCTGGTAGGCCATGGCGTCCATGACCGCGATGACCTCCGCCTCCCCCGCGAGGTAGCGGCGCTCCAGGTCCATCAGGTTGGTGGTGCCCAGCAGGTCCATGAGGCCGCCCTTGCCCGCGAGCAGGCGCTTGACCTCGTCCTTGGTGTAGCGGCCCGAGTAGCAGAGCTCCACCAGGGCGAAGCCGGGCAGGGAGCCCGCGCGCTCGGGGGTGAAGGGGCCCTCGCCGCCCAGGCCGTCGTTCACGTCCACGCAGCGGCCGTGCTTGTGGGCGCCCACGGTGATGCCCCCGCCCAGGTGGGCCACGATGAGGTTCAGCTCCTCGTAGGAGGTGCCGTAGTCCTTGGCGTAGCGGTGGGCGGTGGCGATCTGGTTCAGGGCGTGGCTGATGACCCGCCGGCGGATCTGCTTGAGCCCGGTCACGCGCACGCGGTCGGCGACCTCGTCCACCACCACGGGGTCCACGATGAAGGCGGGCTTGGGGCTGCTCTCCACCAGGGCGCTGGCGATGAGGCCACCCAGGTTGGAGGCGTGCTGGCCCTGGACGCCGGCCTTGAGGTCCTCGATCATCCGGGCGTTCACGGGGAAGGTGCCGTGGGGCATGGGATGCAGCAGGCCCCCGCGCCCGGCCACCGCGTCGATGTCCGCCATGGACAGGCCGCTCTCCGCCAGGAAGGCCTCGATGGCCGCCTTGCGGAAGGCGAACTGCTCGGTGATGGGCTTCCCCTCGAAGGGCTTCAGCTCCTCGGGGCTGTGCTTGATCTCCTTGGTGAAGCGCTCGTGGTCGCCCTCGTAGACGGCGATCTTGGTGGAGGTGCTGCCGGGGTTGATGGCCAGCACGCGGTGGCTGGACGGCTCGGGGACGTGCATGGGAACTCCTCCGCCTGCGGGATGCGGCCCGGATGGGCTTCAAGCCATTCTGGGACAGCTCCGCCGGGGAAGGCCCGTGAAGGCGGTCACATCAGCGCCGGGCCAGGGCCTCGTCGGGGAACTCGTCCGGGTGCAGGGCGAAGATTTCCCGGAAGTGCGGGTAGTGGTCCATGAAGAGGTCCAGCAGGGTCGGGTCGAAGGCGCAGCCGCGCTGCTTCCGCAGGTGGGCCACCACGTCCTCCTCCCGCCAGGGCTCCTTGTAGACCCGCCGGCTGCAGAGCGCGTCGTAGACGTCCACCAGGGACACGATGCGCGCCTCCAGGGGGATGGCCTCCCCCGACAGGCCGCAGGGGTAGCCCGCGCCGTCCCAGCGCTCGTGGTGGTTGGCCGCGATGCGCGCGCCCATGCGGATGAAGGGCACGGCGCTGTCCTTCAGGATGTTGGCGCCCATGGCGGTGTGGGTCTTCATGATGATCCACTCCTCGTCCGTGAGGGGGCCGTGCTTCTGGAGGATGCGGTCGGGCACGCCGATCTTGCCGATGTCGTGCATGGGCGCCGCGGCGCGGATGCACTCCAGGCCGTCCTGGTTCCAGCCCAGCAGGCGCGCCAGCTCCGCGGCGTAGAGGCCGATGCGGCGCACGTGGGCGCCGGTTTCGTTGTCCCGGTGCTCCGAGGCGGAGATGAGCCGCAGGCTGATCTCCTCGCGGCCCGCGCGGATCTGCTCCGTCTGCTCCCGCACCCGCCGGGCCAGCACGGCCTCCCGGTCCCGGTAGTCCATCTCCAGCATCCGGCGGCGCAGGGCGCTGGCCACGGCGATGAGGATGCCGTTGGTCTTGAAGGGCTTCAGCACGTAGCCGTAGGCGCCGTGCCGCAGGCACTCCATGGCCAGGTCCACGTTGTCCAGGCCCGAGACCATCACCACCGCCGTATCGGGAATGAGGTGGGCCATGGCCTTCACGAGCTCCAGGCCGTTCATGCCCGGCATCTGGATGTCGCTCAGCACCAGCTCGATGCCCTGGCGCGTGATGACCTCGAAGGCTTCGGCGGCGCTGGCGGCGGCCTGCGTGCGGAATCCCTGGCGGTCCAGCATGCGCAGGAGCGGCAGGCGCACGATCTCCTGGTCGTCCACCACGAGGATCCGGATGTCGTGGGGATCCTGGCCCGGCAACGGCCAGTCGAGGGGCAGGGCCCGGGGATCATCGGAGGGGGACATGTGGCTGGGATTCTAGGCCCCCGGCCCCGGCGGGGGAAGGGGCGGCGTCAGACCTGGCGGCCCTGGAGGCCGCTCAGGGCCTGGAGGGCGACCCCCAGGACGATCACCCCCAGGGCCACCCAGCGCAGGGGGGAGATAGGCTCGCCGAGCACCCAGCGGGCGAGCAGGGCGTTGGCCAGGAAACCCAGGGCCAGGAAGGGATAGGCGAAGTTCACGTCCACCTTGCTCAGCGCGCCCAGCCAGATCGCCAGGCTCACCACGTAGCAGGCAATGCCCAGGAGCACCCAGGGCTGGAGGAAGAGCTTCACGAGGGGGCCGAGGGCGAAGCTCACGCCGCCGGCGGCCTGGACGCCCTTCTTGAGGGGGATCTGGGCCAGGGCGTTCATCAGCACGCCGGCCAGGATCAGGGGGATGGCTTGAAGGGCGGGGCGCATGTCGAGACTCCAGGCCTATCATGGTGGCATGCGCGCCTCGATCCTCCCCCTCCTGCTCGTCCTCCTCGCGGTGCCGCCGGCGGCGGCCCAGGAAGGCGGCGGCGCCAAGCAGGAGATCAAGGAGGGGGCCAAGGCCGTCGGGCAGGGCACGAAGAAGGTCACGCGCACCGTGGGCCACGCCTTCCGGGATGGCGCCAAGGCCGTGGGCCACGGCTTCCGCCGGGCGGCGAAGGGCGTGGCCAAGGGCGCCAAGGAGGCCGGCAAGGGCGCGAAGGAGGGCGCCCAGGAGACCGCCTCCGAACTGAAGGGCGCAGGCAGCAAGTGAAGGGCCGGTCCCCCGTGGGACAATGGCCTTGATGACGGCAGCCCTTGTTCCCCTGGCCGAACGCATGCGCCCCCGGAACCTCGACGAGGTGGTGGGGCAGCCGCGCCTGCTGGGGAAGAGTGGCGTGCTGCGCCGCCTGCTGGCGGGCGGGCGCCTGCCTTCCCTGGTCTTCTGGGGACCGCCGGGCACGGGCAAGACCACCCTGGCGCGCATCCTGGCCCAGGAGACGGGGCATCCCTTCCTGGAGTTCAGCGGCGTCACGGGCTCCGCGGCGGAGCTGAAGAAGTTCCTGGCCGAGTCGAAGGAGATGCCCCTCTTCCGCAGCGCCCCGCCCGTGGTCTTCCTGGATGAGATCCACCGCTACAACCGCGCGCAGCAGGACATCCTCCTGCCCTACCTCGAGCGGGGCGAGGCCATCCTCGTGGGCGCCACCACCGAGAACCCGGCCTTCTACCTGAACCCGGCCCTGCGGAGCCGCTGCCAGCTCCTGGCGCTGGATCCGATCGCCCCGGAGGAGGTGGCCGTCATCCTGCGCCGGGCCTGGGGCCGGGAGCGCCCGGGAGAGGACGAGCCCTCCGAGGTGCTGGACTGGCTCAGCCGCTGGGCGGGCGGGGACCTGCGCTCAGCCCTCACGGGGCTGGAGACCTGGATGAACCTGGAGGCGACCGAGCGGACGCTCCCGGTGCTCCAGGAGGCGCTGGGCGGGCGCATGATGTACGACCGCGCCGACGGCCACTACGACCTGGCCTCGGCCTTCCAGAAGAGCCTGCGCGGCTCCGACCCTGACGCGGCGCTCTACTACTTCAGCCGCATGATCCGCGGCGGGGAGGACCCGCGCTTCATCGCCCGGCGCCTGATGGTCTGCGCGGCGGAGGACGTGGGCAACGCGGACCCCCAGGCCTTCATCCTGGCGGAGACGGCGAGCCGCGCCGTGGAGCGCATCGGCTGGCCCGAGGCGCGCATCCCCCTGGCCCAGGCCGTCCTCTACGTGGCCAACGCGCCCAAGTCCAACGCCACCATCCAGGCCATCGACGCCGCGCTGGCCGCGGAGGACCACCCCGTGCCCGAAGCCTTGAGGGACGCGCACACCGCCGTGAGCCGCGCGGCGGGCCGCGGGAAGGGCTACTTCTACAGCCACCAGGACTACGCCAAGGAGCAGGACTTCCTCCCCGAGAAGCTTCGGGGGACGCGCTTCTACGCCCCCGTGCGCCCCCAGGAGCGGAACTGGATGGACCGCGCCGAACCCGACCTCGCGGGCCTGGACGCCCTGTGGCGCGCCTGGGCGGAGGCGCACCCCGAGGGCGGCGAGCTGCCCGTGGATGCCTGGTGCGAGGCCCTGGCCTGCAGCCGCGAGGCCCTGGCCCGCGCCGCCACCCGCCTCGCCAGCGGCCACTTCACCCTGGAGCGCAGGCTCCTGGCGCGGCCGCTGGCGTAGATACGAGGGGTGCCAAGGCTCATTCACGCATGAGGCTGAGGAGGGAACCCTCCTCGATCCATCCCTGGCCGCCCAGGTAGGCGAGGGTTTGGGCCTCGGCCATGCCCATCAGGATCGTGAGGGCTTCGGGCCTTCTGTCCCATTGGTCCTCGAAGAGGATGGCGTAGCGCCAGACCTGGGGCTGCTGCCATGCCCCACCTCCTGGATGAAGGGCCGGCGGCGGAGCTTCGGAGGCTGTCCGGCACCAGGAGAGGGCCGCCTTGGCCTTGTCCCAGATGGCTTGGGAATCCCGGTCTCGCGCAGCTTTGGTCTCCACCAGCCACATCGCGTCGCGGGTTCGCACGACGAAATCCGGCCAGTAGCGGCTCAGCTCTCCGAAGCGGGTGCGGTAGCGCAGGGCCAGGCTGTGCCGCCGTTCCAGGGGCTTGAGCCAAGCCAGGACTTCCCCGGACTTCTCCAATACCTGTTCGATGAAGGCCCGCTCCAGGCCGCCGCCCTGGGCACTCTCGAAGGTCACGGGGAAGACGCAACGGGTATTGGCGATCCGCCTCGCCTCGCGCCCCCGCAGCAGCGGAGATCGTTTGTCCAGTTCAGGACTGGAGGCCCAGCCCCACTCGGTCACGCCGACCTCACTGCCCTGCTCCTCGTAGAGACGCTGGAGCCAACGGTCCCGGGCGTCCTGGAGCTGCTTGAGCAGGTGCTGGCGAACTTCCTCCCGGCGAAGCACCTGGGCATCCTCGGGCCGCTTCAGGGGATCGAAGTCCGTACCGGGAAAGAGGGATCCCTTGGCCATGCGGGTGACCACCTCCACCATGTCCGCCCACTGGTCCGTGAGCCAGCTCTGGCCACGCCCGCGTCCCTCCACCAGTTGGTTCGCGAGGTTGGCGAGTGTCGCCTGGGCTTCGGAGGACAGCTCCGCCGTCCAAATCACCTGGGTCTCGGTGGGCAGGTGCTCCTTGGTGAACTGGACGCCTTGGTCCTTGCGCAGCACCTCCAGCATCCGGCCATCCCCGAAGGGCCTGATGCCTTCCTTCAACAGGTCGAGAACGTCTGGTGCTGGTGGATCCTCGCGGTAGAAGCCCAAGGGCCAAGCCAGGTCCTGGCCTGGGAGGCGGGTGGGATCCACGGGAACGGTCAGCAGGTCGCCCATGGCGGAGCGGCCTTCGTCCACTTCGCCTTCGCCGATCTCCAGGCCTTCCGCCTCCTCGAACTCCTTGAGCTTCTGGCGGAATTTGGGGTGGTCCACCAGGTAGAGCATGTCCAGGGCCGTCATCGGCTCGCGGTGCGCCCACAGGTTCTGGGCATCCTGCAGCTTCTGGGGCCACAGTTCCGGCTCCTTCTCCTTGCGGAACATCAAGCGCAGGCCGCGTCCGATCACCTGCTCCACCAGGATGGCGCTCTCGCCCGCCCGCAGGAACACGATGACGCAGATGGAGTTCACGTCGAAGCCCTCCTGGAGCATGGCGACGTTCACGATCACCTGCAGGTCGTCCCGCCTGTCCGCCGCGAAGATGCGGCGCCGCAGGGCCTCGTATTCCTCTGGCTTCAGTTCGCCCTTCCGGTTGCTGTGCAGGACGGCCACGCTGTCGGGTAGCAGGCCGAATTCTCCCGTGCGCTGCTGGCTGATGAAGCCAGCCGCCTGGTCCGCCAGGCTCGTGTCCTCGGCCACCACCAGGAGCTTGGGTGCTGCCGCTACACCCAGGATCTTCAGGCCGTTCTCCACCCATTGGCGCTTGGCCAGGCCCACGTCGATCAGGGCCTTCTGGCTTTCCGTGAGCACGCCCTCCTCGGCCCGGTGGGCTTCCACGCCATCGGCCAGGCGCGGATCCTTCACGATCCACAGCTGCTTCACCAGCATGTCCTTCTGGGCCTGCGCCAAGCCGTAGTCGCAGAGGATATGGGGGAACCACTTCCGCACGGGCTGCTTGGCCTTGCCCCGTCCCTGACTCACCTGGAAGAAGGGCGTGGCGCTGAAGTCCCCGCGCCAGCCGATGGCTTTGTTGTGAAGTCCCTCCTGCTCGGCGCGGATCAGGTTGAGTGCCGTTTCCCAGGCACCCTCGCCTCCTTCGTAGCCCTTCTCACCGGGATTCGTGTGGGTGTGGTGGGCCTCGTCGTTGAAGATCACCAGGTCGGGTTCCGCTGCCAGCCATTCCCGCAGCACCAGGAAGCGCGGGTTGCCCCGCTCGGTGACGCTGCCGTATTTCGGAAGGTCCAGCAGCTCCGCCGGGTGCTCGGCCTCATTCTCCTCGCCGCTGCGATCCATGAGGGCCTGCCAGTTCACCACCAGCGCGAAGGCTTCGGGCTGGGGGGTGGTCTCCAGTACGTCCCGCCCGTTCAGCGCGCGGAAGGCGCCAAAGAAGGCGTCCTGGTGTTCCACCGGCAGGAAAAGATCCCGGAAGCGGCGCAGGTCGGCCGTCTCCAGATGACGGTTGCCGCGCGCGTCCTGGGTGCCCAGCAGCGCGTCCAGCAGGCGGTCATGCACCACCAGTCCCGGCGTCACCACTAGGCAGCGAGCGCTGAAGGCGCGCGTTCGCCATTCACGCTCCGCCGGATCGAGCTGCCGCGCGGCCGGGCCGTCCAGGGCCAGCCGGTTGAGCACCTGCCACACCAGCAGTGCCTGAAGGATCCAGGTCTTGCCGGTGCCCGTGGCCAGCTTGAAGCCATAGCGGGGCAGGGGATCCGCCCACCAGGGGCCGAAGAGCATGTCGCGGTCCTCGGGCGCACCCAGGTGCGCGTGCAGGGCGTGGAGGAAGCCGCCCTCCTCGGGCAGCTCGCGGCCCAGCACCTCGTGAACGTAGATCGCGGTACGGATGGCCAGGGCCTGGGCCGGATGGAAGGTGGCCCCCTCGTGCTCCGTGCTGAACCAGTGGTGCAGCAGCGTCTCCGTCAACGCGGTTACGCCTGGATAGCCGCTTTCGGTCCACGCCCGCACCCGCGTCGCCAGCAGCGGTGGCAGCACCGGGCCGCCGTGCATTGCCTTCACCTGCCGCTCAAGATTTGCCATGATTCACCTAAAAAATTGAGCTTGGCTAAAGACTGGTTTCATTGTTTTGTTTTTTTATCCTGTTTATCGTATTCATCCTAGCTAAAAAGATTTTCAAGCCAGGATAAACAGGATGAATAGGATAAAAGCCAAGATGTGTTTTCTGTTTTCTCATCAAGGCCTTTGTCTTTATCCTGGCGTCATCAAGCACAGGAGATGGGCGATGCGACCGGACGACGCTTTGACGGAGCGGATCATTGGCTGCGCATACACGGTGGCGAACACGCTGGGGGCCGGATTCCTGGAAAAGGTCTACGAGAACGCACTGGCCCACGAGCTGCGAAAGGCTGGGCTTTCCGTGGCCCAACAGCACGGCATTGCGGTCCACTACGACGGCATCCTGGTGGGCGACTTCGTGGCGGACCTGCTGGTGGAGGACACCGTGCTGGTCGAACTGAAAGCCACCCGGGATCACTCCGACTTCTACACCGCCCAGTGCCTCAACTACCTGAAAGCCACAGGAAAACAAACCTGCCTGCTCCTCAACTTCGGAAAGGCCAGGATTGATGTGAAGCGATACTTCCACCCCAACCGCGACGCTTCGCCTGGATGAAGATGAATTGCTAAGGTAAAAATTGGATTCTTTTTGGGTTTTTATCCTGTTTATCCTATTCATCCTGGCTAAAAATGATTTCAAGCCAGGATGCACAGGATGAATGGGATAAAAGCAAAAAGCATGGCTTTGTCGTTCCACCAATATCCTGGCTTCGCTTTTCATCCCGGCTCACCCTTCCGGCAGCAAGCCCCGCCACGCGGCGTCGTTGCCAAAGACGTCCACCAGGCGCAGGCCGATCTGCCGCCCAGGGCGGGGGACGTAGGTCAGCTCCATTTCCGTGGCGACACGGCGGACGCGCTTGCCCAGGCCGCGCAGGTCCTGCCAGGTGGAGGTGAAGGGGCGCTTGCCGTCCGCACCGCCCAGATCGTCATCCACGCACCAGAAGTCCACGAGGCTCAGGCCGTCCTTGCCGCCCGCCTTTCGAAGCCAGTCCTGGCGCTCTGCCTCACTCATCTTGGCGAAATCCTTGAGGCCCGAGGGCACGCTGCGCAGCAGGTAGCGGCCCAGCTTCAAGGCCACGCGCAGGCGGCGCTCGCCGTCCTGGGCCATCCAGCCCAAGGCCTCCAGGCTCGGCGCCTCCAGCCAGGGCTTCTCGAAGAAGGCCACTTTGTCCCGCAGGCGCTCCACCTCGGCATCATCCGGCCCCGCACCCTCCGGGATCTTCTTCAGGAACTCGATCACGTCGGTAGGGACGATGCGGCATTCCACCTTGCTGACGTCGGCGCCCAGCAGCTTCTGGAGCCCGGCGTCGAAATTCAGCTCGAAGTCCCAGCCCAGGGCCACCAGCTTGGCGTAGCCGCCGCCGTCCAGGCTGGAGAGCAGGCGCACGGCCTCCGCCACACGCCGCGCGGACAGCGGCCGGTCCGGATCGCCCACCAGCACCAGGCGCCGCTGAAGACGCCCTGTCACCGCGTCGTTCGCCGCCTGGGTACCCAGGTTGCGCTCGGAGGGATGGGGCAGCGCCCCGAAGAGGGTGAGGATGAGCGGCCCCACTTGCCGGAGCTTGGTGTCGTTCAGATAGATGAGCTGGCGCTGGTAGTTGCCCAGGTTCTCCACCACGAAGGGCGAGCAGCGCGTGGCGCCATCCGGCCGCTGGAAGGCGATGCCGCCACTGCCCGGTTCACCCATCTTCACGAAACGGTTGCGCGCCACCTGAAGCGCCGCCTTGCCCAGGTCCGACGTGATCCAGCGTCGCCCCAGCTTTTCCGCCACGGCGGCCGTCGTACCGGAACCGCAGAAGAAGTCGGCGACGAGATCATCCGAGGCGGACGATGCAGAAACGATGCGTTCCAACAACCTTTCCGGTTTTTGGGTGTCGTAATCGAATCCTTCAATCGCAGAGTTATTGACCTTGTCGATGAACCAAACCGAATCGACCACCCGTCCGCGAGCGAGAGAATCTTCGATATAGATACGGACTTGATGTGCACCGCCTTCTCTCGTATCCAACGTGTATTCTTTTCCTCTTTCGTCAACGTAGAGTTTTTGTTTTCTTGTGCGGAGATAATCCTCCTTGTTTTGGTATGGTTCAAAGAAGGAATTGAATTTTGGCGATTTTGATTTTGAGTAATATATCAGCAAATCGTGTCTCTTCTCGAATGCGGTATTGAGTCTTTTGTTCCAGCCGCTATAATTCCACACTATTTCATTTTGGAAACACTTCCTTCCAAAGACTTCATCCATAATCATGCGAATAAGCCCGCTGACGTGCCAATCGCAATGCACGTAGATGCTTCCATCTTCCGCCAGCAGCCGATGCATCAACTGCAACCTCGGGTACAGCATGTCCAGGTAGCTGTCGGTGCCGTCCTCCCAGGTGTCGCGGTAGGCGAGGCGCTCCAGGGCGCTCATCTCGGCGGTGACTTCGCCGCCCTTTCCTGATCCGTCCGGCGTGAGCTGGACGCTGTGGCTGTAGTCGGCCTTGGAATCGAAGGGCGGGTCGATGTAGATGAGGTTGATCTTGCCTTCGTACCCTTGCGCCAGCAGGGCTTGCATCACCAGCAGGTTGTCGCCCCAAATGAGGCGGTTGCAGTTCGAGGTGTCCACGTCCTGGGCCACGGGGTCGAAGGGCAGGCGCGGGCCCGCCTGGCCTGGGTTGGGCACCACCACCTCGGCGATCTGGAAGCCCAGGGCCTTGGGGTTGGGCGCCTTCTTGGGTTTGCTGTCCCATACCAGCCGTGCGGTGTTGCGCTTCTTCCGGCGCGGCACGCCGCCATCGGCCACTTCCTGCTCGCCTCGGTCGCCTTCCGGGTAGCTGGCCTCCAGGTTGTCCTCCGCCAGCAGGCGCGTTGCTTCGGGGCTCTTTTCCCGATCGGCGTAGGGTTGCAGGGCGAAGTCCTGGGGTTCGGGCATGGTGTTCTCGCGAGGTGACAACTTTGTTGTAGCAGAATGCGCGTCAGTCCTGGCTTTTGCCGCGCGCCTTCCGGGGACGGGTGTGCCCCGCCTAGCCTCGATTTCATGCCCGCCATGCCTCATGTCCGCTCCTGGTTCCGGGGCGGCGCGCCTGGGTGGAAACAACGACAACAAAGTTGTTGTTTCGTGGAGTGCTGGTGAGCGCCGGCCGCGGCAGGGCGGCCTTTGCCCGCAACCTCAGGCGGGTGCGCGAGCGCATGGGCCTGGGACAGCGGGATTTCGCGGACTTCCTGGATGTGACCCAGCAGACGGTGTCGCTCTGGGAGCGGGGCTTGCGGTCACCCGGCCCGCGCACCTGGCTGCTGATCGAGCAGCGGCTTGGCTATGCCAGGGCGGAGCTGGAATCTTCAGCGCTTTCGGTCTTGCCGGAGCTGGGTGCCCGCGAAGCGCCTTCCTATGCCCGCTCTGTCAGCCTTCCGCCTCCAAGGGAGGGCTTTCCGGCGACCCACGTGGCGCTGGAAGGCTTGGTCTCCGAGGCGATTCCTCTGGCCCAGGCCCAACGCCTTCTGCGGGAGGCCGTGCGGGCGGGAAAGCCCCTCTGGATCGTGGTGGGGTGAACCGGGATCCAGGCTTCATTCTGTGCATCCCGTGAAAAACAGGTGAGCTGGGATACAAGGGGATGGATGGGGGCGAACAGGCCAGGGAACCCTGGCCTGTTCCGCATTCAGCTTCCTTGCGGGCTGCGGCTGCAGGTGCCTCCTACCCCAGCAGCTCCTGGACCTTGGCGAGGCGGGCCTCCTTCTCGGCGGCCTGTCTGCGCTGGGTCTCCACGGCGTCTGCCGGGGCCTTGGCGAGGAAACTCTCGTTGGAGAGGCGGGCGCGCAGGCCTTCCAGCTCCTTCACGAGCTTGTCCCGCTCCTTCTCCAGCTTGGCGCGCTCGGCGGCCGGATCCTTCAGGCCCGCCAGCTCCAGCGCCACGGCGCCGCTGCCCACCACGGCCACGGCACGGGTCGGGCCCGCGAGCTCGGCGTCGGTGAAGGCGATCGTCTCCAGCTTGGCGAGGCTCTTCAGGGCCTCCTCGAAGATCGCGAGGCCGGGCAGGGCGCAGAAGGCGGGCACGCGCTTGCCCTCGTCCACGCCGTTGTCCTTCTTCAGGCGGCGGAAGGCGCTGAGGGCCTCCTGGAGCTGGGGCACCAGGGCGGGATTGCCCCCTTCGCGGGCGAGCAGGGGGTGCTGGAGAGGCCAGCTGCGGGCGGCCAGCAGCTCGGGCTCGCCCGCCGGCAGGCGGCCCTGCATCACGGCCTCGTGGATCTCCTCGGTGAGGAAGGGCACGAAGGGGTGCAGCGCGCGCAGCAGGATGTCCAGGAAGTGCAGGATGGCGGCCTTCTGGGCGGGGCTTCCGCTCTGGAGGCTGCTCTTGGCCAGCTCGATGTAGGTGGCGCAGAAGTCGTCCCACACGAGGTGGTACAGGAGCTCGGCGGCCTCGTGGAAGCGGAAGGCCTCGATGGCCTCCGTCACGCGCGCCAGGGTCTCCTTCAGGCGGCGGGCCATCCAGAATTCGCCCTCGCCGAAGGTGGGTTCGAGGTCGAGGGTGACGTCCGGCGTGAGGCTCATCTGCACGAAGCGGGCGGCGTTCCAGAGCTTGTTGCAGAAGTTGCGCGAGTCCTGCAGGCGGCTGTCGGACATGGCGATGTCCGTGCCCGGCGCGGCCATGATGGCCAGGCTGAAGCGCAGGGCGTCCGTTCCGTATTCCTCCATGGTGAGCACGGGGTCCACCACGTTGCCCTTGGTCTTGGACATCTTCTGTCCGTGGGCGTCCCGCACCAGGCTGTTGAAATACACGCGGCGGAAGGGGACCTCCTGCATCTGGGTGAGGCCCGCCATCACCATGCGCGCCACCCAGAAGAAGAGGATGTCGTAGCCGGTGATCAGCACGTCGGTGGGGTAGTAGCGCTTCAGGTCCGCAGTCTCGTCGGGCCATCCGAACACGCTGAAGGGCCAGAGGGCCGAGGAGAACCAGGTGTCCAGGGTGTCGGGGTCCTGGGTGAGCTTCTGGGAGCCGCATGCGGCGCAGGCGTGCGGCGCCTCCAGCTCCACGTGCAGTTCGCCGCAGGCGTCGCAGGTCCAGGCGGGGATGCGGTGGCCCCACACCAGCTGGCGCGAGATGCACCAGTCCTGGATGTTCGTGAGCCAGTGCTCCCAGACGCTCTCCCAGTGCTCGGGCGTGAAGCGGACGCGGTGGCTGCGCACGGCCTCCAGGGCACCCGCGGCGGCGTCCTTCACGTCCATGAACCACTGCGTGGAGACCAGGGGCTCCAGCACGGCGCTGCTGCGATCGGAGACGCTCACCTGGTGGGTGTAGTCCTCGATCTTCTCCAGCAGGTCCTGGGCCTCCAGGTCCGCGAGCACCCTCTTGCGGGCCTCGAAGCGGTCGAGCCCCGCGTAGGCGCCGGCCCCCGCGGTCATCTTCGCGTCGAAGCCGATGACGGTGATGGAGGGAAGGCCCAGGCGCTTGCCCGCGGCGTGGTCGTTGGGGTCGTGGGCGGGGGTGAGCTTCACGCAGCCGGTGCCGAACGCCGGGTCCACGAAGCTGTCCGCCACCACGGGGATCTGCCGGTCCGTGAGGGGGAGCCTCAGCATGCGGCCCACCAGGTGGCCGTAGCGCGGGTCCTCCGGGTGCACCGCGACGCCCGTATCGCCGAGCATGGTCTCGGGGCGGGTGGTGGCCACCACCACGCAGCCGCTACCGTCGGCGAGGGGGTAGCGGATGTGCCAGAGCTTGCCCTGCTTCTCGACGTACTTGACCTCGAGGTCGCTCAGGGCGGTCTGGCTGGCGGGGTCCCACTGGATCATGCGGGGCCCCTTGTAGATCAGGCCCTTGCGGTAGGCCTCCACGAAGACCTTGCGCACCGCCTTGTTGAGGGCGGGGTCCATGGTGAAGCGCTTGCGGCTCCAGTCCACGGAGGCGCCCATGCGGCGCAGCTGGTTCTCGATGTCGCCCTGGTTCTGCTCCTTCCAGGCCCAGATGCGCTCCAGGAAGGCCTCGCGGCCGAGCTGGTGGCGATCGGTTCCCTCGGCCTTGAGCTGGCGCTCCACCACCATCTGGGTGGCGATGCCCGCGTGGTCCACGCCGGGCACCCACACCGCGTCGAAGCCCTGGGCCCGCTTGAAGCGGGTGAGGATGTCGTGGAGGGTGTTCACGAGCGCGTGGCCCATGTGCAGGTTGCCCGTGATGTTGGGAGGCGGGATCACGATGGACCAGGGCGTCTTGCCGCTCTCCGGTTGGGCCTGGAAGACCTGGGCCTGCTCCCAGATCTCGTACCAGCGCGTCTGCGCCGTGCGGAAGTCGAAGCTCTTGTCCATCTCGCGCATGGGGGATCCTGAAGGAAATCGGGGAAAGCGCCCAGGGACGGGAACCCGCCGGGCGATCCATCACGTGGGCCATCACGTGGGCCATCGCGTGGGCCAGTCGTGAAGGGGGTCGCAGGTGGGAGGCGCGGCAAGGGCGCACGTTCCCGAGGGCCCGATCCTCCAGTCTAGCGGCCGGCGGCGGCCCCTGTCACTTGGCCTGGGCGGCGGAGGCCTGGACGGCCCTGGCCTCCTCCTCGGACAGCACGCGCCGGGCCGCGGTGAGGCGGCTGCCGTGGTAGGCGTCGAAGAGCTTGGCGATGCGGATGCCGCGGGTGCCCTTGGGCCCCCAGGCGCTGGCGTGGATGAACTCGCCATTGCCCAGGTAGATGCCCACGTGGCTGATGCGCGAGCTCTTGGGAGCGCTGCGGAAGAAGAGCAGGTCGCCCGGGCGGATCTGCTCCAGGTCCACGGGCATGCCCTCCCGGGCCTGGCTGTGGGAGCAGCGGCTCAGGAGAACGCCGAAGGTGCCGAAGACGTGGCGCACGAAGCCCGAGCAGTCGAAGCCGGAGGGGCCGGAGCCGCCGCGCCGGTAGGGTGTCCGCAGCAGCGACTTGGCCTTGTCCAGCAGGGCGCCGATGCGGCTGGGCTTTTCCTGGGGGGGCTGGGGGTGCCCAGCTGCGTCCTGGGCGAGCAGGCCGCAAGCCAGGAACAGGGCCAGTGCGCTCCGCAGGCACGCACGGGGGCGCCGTCCGCCCCGGGAGGGCGAGCTTGGGCGGGATGGGGGCAGGACGTGCGTCACGGCGGGCAGCAAAAGCCTGATGGTACCACGCTCCAGGGGAGGGCTCTGCCAGGGGGGCGCAGCCCCCGGCTGACGGGAGGCGAGGGGCTGTGGTGCAATGGCAGGTGCCATGAACCCTGCAGCCTTCTCCGTGCCGCCGGCCCCCCGCCTCGACGTGGGCGTGCTGGTGCTGCTGATCCTCCTCCTGGGGGCGCTCCTGGGGCTGCACCTCCTGCGCCGGCGCGCCCTCGCCCTGGAGGCGGCCCTCGCCGCCGCCGGGCAGGAAGGCGAGGTCCGCACGGGCCGCTACCGGGAGGCCTTCCGCGCCCTGGGGGCCCCGGCCGCCTTCGTGGACCGCGTGACCGGGCTGGTGGTGGAGGCCACGCCGGGCTGGTGCGAGGCCGGCCTGCCGGAACCCGGCGCGCGGATCTGCACGCCCGAAGAGGAGGCGCTCTGGCGCTCCCTTCCCGTCTCGGCGCGCGCGGAGGATCCTCCGCCGGCGCAGGTATACATCCTCTCCGGGCGGGCCTTCCGGGCCCTGTCCTTAAGTGGCGCCAGCCAGGGGCTCGTGCTGCTCCTGCCCCGATGAGGCGCGCGGGCTTCCTGGTGGCCTGCGCCCTCCTGGGTGCCGGGCTCCACGCCCAGGAGGTGCCCCGGCCCAACCGGGTGGCCTGGCTCGCGGTCTTTCCCGAACCCCTGCCGGACGGGCGCTCGGCCCTGGCCCTGGAGGCCACCAGCCAGTTTCTCCGTCCGGACCGGGAGCGCAGTGCGGACGGCCGCAGTTTCGCCCGTCTGGACGGCGAGGAGTGGCAGCTCACGGGGGATCTCGCCTGCACCGTCGGTCCGGTGGTGCTCGCGGGGCGCTTGCGCCTGACGCACCGCTCCGGCGGCATGGCCGACCAGGCCTTCGTCTCCTGGCACCGCCTCTTCGGCATGCCGCAGGGGGGGCGGGAGGAGGTGCCCAAGGGGCGCCTGGCCTACCACCTGGAGCGGGATGGCGTGCTGGTGGGAGACCTGGCGGAACCGGGTCTGCACCTGATGGACCTGGACCTGGCCTGCCTGTGGCCCTTCGGCGATGCGCGGCAGGGGGCCCGCCTGGGGCTCTCCCTGCAGCTGCCCACGGGGAGGCGCCAGGACTTTTCCGGCAGCGGGGGGCTGGACGGGGTCGCGGGCGCGGCCGCATGGACCTCCATCGGTGCCTGGCGCCTGCACGGGCAGGCGGAGCAGGTTTTCGTGGGGGTGTCGGAGGGGAACCCCATCCGGGCCGTGCTGGCGCGCCGCCGCTTCTCCCGCGCATGGGCGGGCTGCGGATGGCAGGGCGGGGGCCGCGGCCTGCTGACGGGCCTGGGGTTGGACCTGAGCCTGGCCTGGAGCGAGAGCCCCTACGGCACGGGGCTGCCCCGGCTGGATCGGCCCGCGCTCCAGCAGCACTGGACCTTCACCCACCAGGCGTGGGCGGGCTGGAGCCTCGTCCTCAGCGAGGAGGCCGGCAGCTACACGGCGCCGGACCTCACGGTGGCCGTGATCCGGCGCTTCTGAACCCGGCCCTGGGGAAGCCGGGGCGGTTTCAGCCCAGATGTTGCAATGGGGGATGCCCCGTCCCTGCCGGGCGCTGTGCATCCGAGCGCTTCCGGCGCGCGATCCGGGCCAGCTCCGTCCCCGGGACGGTCTGGCCCGGACACGCTCCACGCCTCCCTCTACCGAGGGAGGCTGGCCGGAACCGCATCATCCGGGTTCAGTCCTTCTTCTTTTTCCAGGGCTTGTCCTTGGGCAGGGAGCCCTTGGATGGGCCGTGCGCGCCCTTCTTCTCGAAGGGCCGCCCCTCCGAGGGCTTGCGCGCGTCCCAGGCCTTCCGGGGACGGCCATCCTCCTCCTTCCGCGGCTTCCAGGGGCGCTCGGGGGCGCCCTCCTTCGGCTTGCGCGGGGTCCAGGGCCGTTCGCCCTCGGCGCCGGTCTTTTTCCTCCAGGGGCGCTCCCCTTCGGGCTTTCCGCCGGTCTCCCCCGCTCCGGGACGGCTCCAGCTGCGGGAGCCGGGGTGTTCGGGCCGGTCTGTGCGGTCGAAGGGCTTGCGCGCGGGCCGCTCGAAACGGCCGCTGAAGGGGGGAAGGCTCAGGGCGAAACCCTCGGCGTCGCCGCCGCGCAGCAGGCCGAGCAGGCCCGCCACCACCGCCTCGGCGTCCCGTCCCGCCAGCAGGCGGGCCGCCTGCTCCCGGCGCGCGTCGGTGGCGCCCTCCAGGATGGTCTGCTCCAGGCGCCCGGCCTGGGCGGCGCGGATCTCCTCGGGGCCGGGCACGCCGCGCCAGAGCAGCGTCAGGCCCCCGCGCTTCGACCAGGCGAAGAGGATGCGGCTCTCCTTCTGGTTCACCAGGGCCAGGCTGGTGCCCTTGGCGCCGGCGCGGCCCGTGCGGCCGCTGCGGTGCACGTAGTTCTCCAGCTGGGTGGGGATGCCCACGTGCACCACCAGGGGGAGGCCGGAGATGTCGAGGCCCCGGGCGGCCACGTCCGTGGCCACCAGGTAGCGCAGCTGGCCGCGCTTGAACTGGTCCAGGATGCGCTGGCGGGTTCCCTGGGCCAGGTCCCCGTGGAGGAAGGCGGCCGGCAGGCCCGCGACGGTGAGGTGCTCGGCCACCTCCTCCGTCTGCTGCTTGGTCTTGGTGAAGATGAGGGCCGCGCTGGGCTCGTCGTGGAGCAGGAGGTTCACCAGCGCCTTCACCTGCAGGGCGTCGGGCACCTGCACGGGGGTGTGGGCAATGTCCGCGTGGGCGGGCGCTTGGCCCCCCTCGGCCAGGTTCAGCTTCACGGGGTTCTTCAGGAAGCGGCCGGCCAGGTGCGCGATGGGCGCGGGCAGGGTGGCGCTGAAAAGGAAGGTCTGGGGGCCGCCGGGCGCCTTGGAGAGGATCTCCTCCACGTCCTCCAGGAAGCCCATGTTGAGCATCTCGTCGCACTCGTCCAGCACCACCATGGCCACGTGGGAGAGGTCCAGCGTGCCGCGCTCCAGGTGATCCTTCACCCGTCCGGGTGTGCCCACCACCACGGGGCAGCCCTTCTCCAGGCTCTTCAGCTGGGGGCCGTAGCCCAGGCCGCCCACCAGCAGCGTGACCTCCACCGCCCGGAGGCGGCGCAGCTCCAGGGCCACCTGCTGGGCCAGCTCCCGGGTGGGGGCGAGCACCAGGGCCTGGGGATGCCGCTCGGGCTGCAGGCGCTGGAGCAGCGGCAGCCCGAAGGCGAAGGTCTTGCCCGACCCCGTGCGGCTCTGCACCAGCAGGTCACGCCCTTCGAGGCCGGGGGGGATGGCGGCAGCCTGGACGGGCATGGGCTCGGTGATGCCGCGCGCCGCCAGGGCCTCCAGCAGCGAAGGCGCCAGGCCAAGCCCGGCGAAGGTGGGGGTATCGGACATGCAGGGGCTCCCATCGGGCCGCGCACACTCCGGGCGCAGACCAGCCGTACAGGATCGCATCAAGGGCGGGAACATGCCACCTTTCGTGTGCAGACCATGGCTGCCGGAGCCTCTGGTCCGGTGCCGTGGGATCATGGCCCCATGGAAGGTCCGATCCCGGTCAAGCGGCTGCTGGAGCAGGTGAAGGCGCGGCTGGAACCGCCCTTCGCCGCCGTGTGCGTGGTGGGCGAGGTGTCGAACCTGCGCAGCTCTGGGCGCCACCTGTATTTCTCGCTCAAGGAGGAGGGCGCCGCGCTCTCCTGCGCGGTGTGGGCCAGTCAGCAGCGCTTCCTCTCCCACCTGCCCAGGGCCGGCGAGCGGGTGGTGGTGAAGGGCAGCCTCAACGTCTACGTGGCCGGGGGCAGCCTCACCCTGGCCGTGACCCACTGCGAGCCCGCGGGACAGGGGGATCTGCAGGCGCGCCTGCGGGCGCTGGAGGCCCAGCTGCGGGCCGAGGGGCTCTTCGACCGCCCCAAGCGGCCCCTGCCGCCCCTGCCCCGGAGGCTCGGTGTGGTGGCGGCCATGGGGGGGGCGGCCCTCAGGGACGTGCTGGAGGTGACGGCCCGTCGCGCGCCCGGCGTGCACCTGCTGGTGGCGCCCGCCGCCGCCCAGGGCGAGCGCTGCGTGCCCGAGAACCTCATGGCCCTGCAGGAGGTTTCGGATCCCTACTGGGGCTGTGACGCGGTGCTGCTGGTACGGGGCGGCGGCAGCCTGGAGGACCTCTGGGGCTTCAACGACCCGGACCTGGTGCGGGCGGTGGCCGCCTGCCCGCTGCCCGTGGTGACGGGCGTGGGCCACGAGATCGACGTGACCCTGGTGGACCTGGCGGCGGACCGCCGCGCGGCCACCCCCAGCCAGGCCGCGGAGCTGGCCACGCCGGACCGCGCGCGCCTGCAGTCCGAGCTCCGGCGGCGTCTGGAGGCGCTCCAGGCGCGCCTGGACTGGCGGATGCGGGGCCTCGAGACGGAGCTGAACCTGCGCCTGGAACACGGCCTGCTGCGCCTGGACCCCTGCGCCCCGGCCCGCCAGCGCCTGGAGCGCCTGCTCCAGCGCCTGCACCAGGCCCATCCTCAGCGGCGTGTGGACGGTGCCCGGCACCGCCTGGTCCTGCTGCGGCAGCGGCTGGCCCACGCGGGAAGCCTTCTGGGTGAGGCGGACCGCCCCCGCCTGGTGGAGGCGCGGCGCCGCCTGCTCCCGGCCCTGGAGCGCCGCCTCGCTGCTTCCGCTCGGCGCCTGGATGTGCTCGGCGCGCGCCTGGTGGGCCTCGACCCCACGGGGCCCCTGGAGCGGGGCTTCGTGCTGGCGCTGGGCGAGGACGGCCGCCCCGTCACCTCGGCCCTGGCCCTTCCGGAAGGGGCAGGGCTGGACCTGCGCTGGAAGGACGGCGCCCGGAGGGCCCGGCTAGGCTAGCGGCCTCCGGCCTCCTGGAGTTCCCGCAGGATGCGGGCCCTGGCCTCGAGCACGGCGCCCGCCAGGGCCTCGGGGGCGCACTTCTGCACCTCCTTGGTGCGGCGGTCCTTCAGCTCCACCACGCCGTCCTTCAGGCCCTTGGCGCCCACGACCACCCTCAAGGGGAAGCCCAGCAGGTCCGCGTCCTTGAACTTGGCGCCGGGGCTCATGCCCTCGCGCTCGTCGTGGAGCACCTCGAGGCCGGCGGCCTCCAGCTCGCGCTCCAGCCGGTTCGCGACCTCGGCCACCTCGGGGTTGGCGGGGTCCAGGCTGAGCAGGTGCACGTGGTACGGCGCCACGGGCCAGGGCCAGATGATCCCGTCCGCGTCGTAGTTCTGCTCGATGACCGCCGCGACGGTGCGGGTCACGCCGATGCCGTAGCAGCCCATGACCATCGGCTGCTCCTTGCCCTGCTCGTCCAGGTAGGTGCAGCCCATGGCCTTGGAATATTTGGTGCCGAGCTTGAAGACCTGGCCCACCTCGATGCCCCGGAAGGCCTGGTAGTGCCCCTTGCCGCAGCGCGGGCAGGCGTCGCCCTCCGTCGCCATGCGCAGATCGAAGAAACCCTTGAGGTCGCCGAGGTCCCGCTCCGGCTT
Organism: uncultured bacterium; assembly: GCA_964292295.1. GTDB lineage: Bacteria > Acidobacteriota > Holophagae > Holophagales > Holophagaceae > CAXYVC01. Next base: position 14,734 of record CAXYVC010000020.1, on the reverse strand, counting down.
GAAACCGAAGTGATGGCGGCCATCCTGGTTGGCGCCGCAGGTGAGGTTGAAGGCGCCCTCCAGGCTGCGGTCCACGTACATCGGGACCTTGAGGCCCACGGGACCGATGAAGCCGGACTTGCAGCTGGCCAGGGCTTCCGCTTCGTCCAGGGGGACGAGGTCCAGCCCGTCGGCACCCAGGAGGTTCCGCAGCTTCACGAGGTTCGGCTCGTGGTCGGCGCGGAGCACCAGGCCCAGGTCCCAGCTCGTCTCGCCCTTGGTGGCGCGGTAGAGGTAGAACTTGGAGCAGTGGTCGAGCGGCAGGCCATCGTGTTCCGCATCTTTGAAGGCCTTGGCCTGCTCCTCCATGTTCACGATACCGGTGGTGTCGAAGTGGGCCTTCCGGAGGGGCAGCTCCGCTTCGTCGGCATAGGCGAAGGGCAGCTTCGGCGCCTCGGTCTTCTCGCTGTTGCTGGTGTAGTCGCAGCTGTCGCAGCTGAGGATCGCGTCCTCGCCGCTGCCGGCCAGCACGTGGAACTCGTGGGTGAAGCTGCCGCCAATGGCGCCGCTGTCGGCCTCCACCGGGCGGAACTTCACGCCCAGGCGTCCGAAGATGCGCTTGTAGGCGTTGAACATCACCCAGTACTCGCGGTCCGCGTCCGCGTCATCCGCGTGGAAGGAGTAGCCGTCCTTCATGACGAACTCGCGTCCGCGCATCAGGCCGAAGCGGGGGCGGATCTCGTCCCGGAACTTGCCCTGGATCTGGAAGAGGTTCATGGGCAGCTGCTTGTAGCTGCGCACGCTGCGCCGCACCACGTCGGTGATCACCTCCTCGTGGGTGGGGCCCAGGCAGAAGTCGGCGTCCTTGCGGTCCTTGAAGCGCAGCAGCTCCTTGCCGTAGAAGGACCAGCGGCCGCTCTCCTGCCAGAGCTCGGCGGGCTGGACCATGGGCATCAGGAGCTCCTGGCAGCCGTCCTTCTCGAGCTCCTCGCGGACGATCTGCTCGAACTTCTTGATGCTGCGGGCGGCCAGGGGAAGGTAGGTGTAGATGCCCGCGGCGAGCTTCTGGATCATGCCGGCGCGCATCATGAGCTGCTGGCTCACGACGTCGGCGTCCTTGGGGGTTTCGCGCAGGGTCTGGATGAGGAGTCGGGACTGCTTCACGGGGATTCCTGTTCGGAAGGTAAGGGTCAGGGCAGAAGGGTCTGGATGAGCTGGTTGGCGCTGCGGCCGTCGAAGCGGCCCGCGTGGCGGGCCTGCATCTGCTTCATCACGGCGCCGATGTCCTTCTTCGAGGTGGCGCCGGCATCCGCGATGGCCTCGCGGACGGCCGCTTCGAGCTGGACTCCCTCCAGCATGGCGGGCAGGTAGGCCTGGAGCACCGTGATCTCGGCGCGCTCCTGCGCCGCGCGCTCGGGGGAGCCGCCCTTCAGGAACTGCTCGGCGCTCTCCTCGCGGGATTTGACCAGCCGCTTGAGCACGGACAGGGCGTCCGCCTCCTCCAGGGTTCCCTGGGGGCCGAGCCCCTTGGCCACGGCCTCGTTCTTGTAGGCGGCCAGGGCCATGCGGAGCACCTGCGTCCGGGCAGCGTCCCGGGCGAGCATGGCGTCCTTCAGGTCCTTCTGCAGCCGGTCGAGCACGGCAACCTCCGAAAGATCGGTAATCCTCTATCGTGCCGTCGGCCCTCCCGCCCATCAAGCCGAGGCCATGCGGTAGCATGGGGGATCGCAGGAGCGCGCCGCATGAACGTTGCCTACATCAACCCCTTCATCGAGAGCACCCTGCGGAGCCTCCAGATGATGGCGGGGATCCAGGCCGAGAAGACGGGCCTGGAGCTGCGCGAGGACCTGATCACCACCTACGACATCAGCTCGATCATCGGCCTCACGGGCGAGACCACGGGCTCCATCATCATCAGCATGCCGGAGGTGCTGGCCTGCAAGGTTGCCTCCAACATGCTCATGGAGGAGATCACCGCCCTGAACCAGAATGTGGAGGACGCGGTGGGCGAGATCGGCAACATCGTGGTGGGCGACGCGCGGCGCACGCTCATGAACGAGGGCCACCAGCTCAACATCTCCGTGCCGACCGTGGTGGTGGGGCGGGGCCACCACATCAGCCGCTCCAGCCATGTGTCCTGCATCGGCATCCCCTTCACCACGCCCTACGGCGACTTCGAGGTGAACGTCGGCCTCCAGGACGTCTAGCGGTCCGGGCGAGCGGAGTGACGTGCCCGCCGCGGCGGGCTGGGAGGCTGTCGTGAGGCTTCAGGAGGACGCCATCATCGCTCGGGTCCGGGCGCTCCTGCCCGGGGGGGCGGAGCTCGATGACGACTGCGGCGCGCTGCCTCCGACGCCGCCGGGCCACCGGCTGCTGGTGACCACGGACCTGATGGAGTCGGGCCAGCACTTCCGCCTGGACTGGCATCCCCCGGAGCTGCTGGGGCGCAAGCTCCTCATGGTGAACCTCTCCGACCTGGACGCCAGCGGCGCCGCGCCCCTGGGCTTCACGCTGACCCTTGCCCTGGGGCGGGACCTGGACCCCGCATGGCTGGAGGCCTTCCTGAAGGGCCTGGCAGGGGCGGCTGTCGAGACCGGCGTGCCCGTCATCGGCGGCGATACGGTCGGGCGCGCGTCGGGGCTGGGGCTCGGCATCACGGCCTTCGGCGCGGCGGCGCGCTGGCTGCGCCGGGACGGCGTGCGCGCAGGCGACCGGATCTACGTGGACCAGCCCCTGGGCGTGAGCCTGCGCGGCCTGCGGAAGCTCCAGGCCGGCCTGCGCTGGGATCCCCAAGGCCCCGACCCGGACCTCGCCGCGCACCTGGACCCGCATCCGCGCCTGGGGCTGGGTCTCGCCCTCGCGGGGATCCCGGAGGTGCATGCCTGCATCGACCTCTCGGACGGCCTGAGCCGGGACCTCCACATGCTGGCGGAGGCCTCGGGCTTGAGCCTGGCGCTGGAGGCCAGCCTCGCTCCGGACGAGGTGAAGGGCGGGGAGGACTACGCCCGCTGCTTCGCGTCCTCCCTGGCCCAGGCGGAGCTGGAGGCGCGGCTGGGGGTTCCCCTGCGCGCCGTGGCGGAGGCACTTCCCCGGGGAGAGGCACCCCTCCTCCTCTATGATGGACGGGGAGGGGCGCGGCCCCTGACCGACCTGAGCTTCGACCACTTTGCCCCCTGAGCCGATGGATCCTTCCCGCACGCCCCCGCCCAGCCGCAAGCCCGGCCTGTGGTCCAGGATGAAGGGGCACATCCTCCATCCGGAGCTCACGCCGGAGCAGGTGGCCCTCAGCTTCGCCCTGGGCTTTTCCGTCTCCTGGAACCCGCTGCTGGGGCTCCACACCTGGATTTGTGTGGTGCTGTGCCTCTGCTCGAGGCGCCTGCACCGGCCGCTGATCTTCGCGGCCATGCTCATCAACAACCCCTGGACGATGGTGCCCATGGCCACGGCCAGCACCTACCTGGGCAACCTGGTGATGGGCCGCGGGCTGCACCTGGACCTCTCGGGCATCTCGTGGGAGGCCATCGGCTGGCGCAGCTTCGCCAGCGGCGAGGGGCTGCGCGGGCTGCTGGCCATGATGAAGCCCATCCTGGCGCCCTACCTGCTTGGGGGCTTCCTCCTCTCCGCGCTGGCCCTTGCGGGAGGCTACGCGGGCATGCTCTGGCTGGCCCGCCGCATGCGCGCGGCGCAGCTCTCCGGGCTCCACCTTCCCCTTCCGCGGCCGGATGCCGAACCACCCATCGGAGGTTGACCATGGACATGCGATTCCTGATGAAGCAGGCCCAGGCCATGCAGCAGAAGCTGCTGGACGCCCAGCAGAACCTGCGTGCCGAGGGCACGGCGGGCGGCGGCTCCGTGAAGGTCACCCTCAACGGCTCCAAGGAGCTGGTGGGCCTTTCCATCGCCAAGGACGCCATCGATCCCGAGGATCCCTCCCTGCTGGAGGACCTGATCACGGCGGCCTTCCGCGACGCCGCCCAGAAGGCCGACGAGGGCCTGAAGAAGGTGACGGGCGGCCTGGGCGCGGGCCTCGGCATCCCCGGTCTCTGAGATGAAGCTTCCCGCTCCCCTGGAAGCGGTCGTCGAGGCCCTCCAGAAACTGCCCGGCGTGGGTTCGAAGAGCGCCCAGCGCATGGCGCTGCACCTGCTCAAGGAGGGGCCCGCCGCCATGGAGCACCTGGGCGAGCTCCTTGGGCAGGCGGCCCGCAAGGTCGGCTTCTGCGAGGTCTGCGGGAGCTTCACCGACCGGCCCGTGTGCAGCGTCTGCGAGGATCCGGATCGGGATCCGTCCGTGCTGGTGGTCGTGGCGGAGGCCAGCAACGTGCTGACCTTCGAACGGAGCGGCCGCTTCCGGGGGCGCTACCACGTGCTCGGCGGTGTCATCAGCCCCCTTCGGGGCGTCGGTCCCGACCAGTTGAGGGTGCGCGAGCTCTTGCGCCGCCTCGAGGACGGGCGGATCCGCGAGATCGTGCTGGCCACGAATCCCACCCTGGATGGCGAGGCCACGGCCTCCTGGCTGGCCCGCATCCTCGAGCCCATGGGCATGAAGGTGTCCCGCATCGGGCTGGGGCTCCCCATCGGAAGCGACCTGGAATATGCCGACGACCTGACGCTGGACCGCGCGCTGGAGGGACGGCGGGCGCTGTGAGGCGCCCTCAGGGCGTGCTCTGGCCGAAGACCACCTGGTTGCGGCCGCGGCCCTTGGCCTGGGTGAGGCGGTGCTCCGCTTCCGCGAGCAGTTCCTCGTGGCCTTCGTCGTGGGGAGGGGTGCAGGTGGCCACCCCGAGGCTGGCGGTCAGGGTCGGCGCGGTGCGCGAGCCCGCGTGGGGAATGGCCAGGGCCGCCACCTCCGCGCGCATGCGCTCCGCGACCGCCACGGCGCCGATCCGGTCCGTCTCGGGGAGGACGCACCCGAAGCGGCCGTCGTCGATGCGCGCCACCAGGTCGCCGGCTCGGAGCAGACAGCTTTCCAGGGCATCGGCCACCTGCAGGAGGCAGGCGTCCGCTGCGCTTCTTCCGTAGCGTCCCGGGAAGGTCCGGAAGTGGTCCAGCTCCACCAGGACGATGGCCAGGGGAGACTGCCCGCGGAGGGCACGGCGCCACTCCAGGTCGAGTGCGTGGTCGAAGCGGCGGCGGTTGGCCAGGCCCGTGAGGGGATCCACGGACACGATGCGGCGGAGGAGCGCGTGGTAGCGGTGGCGGGCGATCACGTTGGCCATCCGCGCCCGGGCGGCTTCGGGACTGAACGGGCGGACGAGAACGTCTCCGGCGCCCCGTTCCAGAAGGGCTTCCGCCGCAGCCTGCTCCCCGGGGGCCACGACGAGCAGCAGGGCGGTGCGTGGGGCATCGGGGCGTTCAAGGAGGGACGTGGCCTGGGTGGGGCCAAGCACCAGCAGGTCGGGGCTGTGCTCCGCGATCAGGGTCGGAAGGGCCTCGGGCCTCGGAACCCCGAGGACGGTGTGGCCGGAGGCCGCCTGGGCCAGGACCGGCAGGTCCTCCGCCTCGCCGCCGAGGACCAGGATGACGGACTTGTCTGGGGTCATGGGAACTCCGGCGGAGGCGTTCCCCGTTCTTTCGGCGGGCCTCCGGGAGGACCTTAGAACGGCTCCTCGTCGGGTTCGCCCCAGGGGCTCGGGCTGCCGATGCCCCAGCGGGCCTGGTACCACACCTCCTCCAGGTAGAGCCCGTGGGCGGGGGCGGTGTGCCCCGCGCGGCGGCGATCCCGTGCGGCCAGGATCTCCTGAAGGTCCTCGGCCCTGCGGCGCCCCTTCCCGACCTCCACCAGGGTGCCGGCCATGATGCGGACCTGGTGCATGAGGAAGCGGTTCCCCTCGAAGACGAGGTCCATCGCGGGCCAGGCGCCCGTCACGGCCACGCGGTGGATGGTGCGGACCGGAGTCCGGGCGGCGCACTCCTGGTGGCGGAAGCTCGAGAAGTCATGGGTTCCGGGCAGGAAGGACGCCGCCTGGGCCATGGCCTCCCGGTCCAGAGGGGTCGCGCCGTGGACGTGCCAGCGTCGGTCTCGCCAGAAGGGATCCTCCGCCGCACCTTCTCCGATCCGGTAGACGTAGCGCTTGGCCACGGCGTGGTGGCGCGGCCAGAAAGCCTCAGATACAGGTTGGACGTGCAGGACGCGGACGTCCGCAGGCAGATGGGCGTTGAGGGCCGCCAGCAGGCGGTAGGGTTCCCAGGCGCGCGCGGTGCGGATGAGGACGCCCTGGGCCCGGGCATGTACGCCGGCATCCGTGCGGCCCGTGCCCTGGGGCATGGGCGCCTCCGGGTCGAGAGCCTGGAGGGCGCGCCACAGCTCGGCCTGAACGCTGCGCAGCGAGGTCTGGATCTGCCATCCGTGGAAGGCGGTTCCGACGTAGGCGGTCCGGAGGAAGAAGGGGAAGGGCATGGCGCCATTCTAAGGGCCACCGGCTGGTCCTGCGGCTGCAGGGTTCCCGTCCCCCAGGGAAGGTTCCGGGGGGCACGGGAAGGCGCAGACGTCCTGTTCCCGGGGGAATCCGGGGATGAGGGCTCCGGAAGCGCCATCTGCACTGCATCTGTAATCAGTGCTTGGCTTAGAATCCAAGCGCGGGGCGGTGGAGCGGCATGGAGGGAGGCCTCGATGGCCTGTTGACGGCACTCCACGCTTTTTTTTTTGCGGAAACCCTTGACTGGTCTATATCGCAGGCCTAACCTGCGGGTAGTTTAGTTCCAGCCCAGAATTCACAAGGGTTTCCGGGCAACACTCCCTTGAAAGCAAGCAACCACGGATGCCCCGTCAAGGGCCCCATCCAAACTCCTCTCACCCTAGGGGACAACTCCCCATAATCGGAGGTTTCCATGAACAAGGCCGAACTGATCGCCGCCATCGCCGAGAAGGCCGACATCAACAAGTCCAAGGCCGCTGCCGCCCTGGATCAGGTGATCTGCTCCGTGGCCGGCGCGCTGCGCGCTGGCGACAAGGTCACGCTGGTTGGCTTCGGCACCTTCTCCGTGGCTACCCGCGGTGCCCGCACGGGCCGCAATCCCCGCGACGGCAAGCAGATCAAGATCGCCGCGAAGAAGGTCGCCAAGTTCAAGCCCGGCAAGAAGCTGGCTGACGAAGTCAACGGCAAGGGCGGCAAGAAGGGCAAGAAGTAGTTCTTCTTTCGCAGGCGTTCCAAAGGGACCAGGGGAACCTGGTCCTTTTTTTGTCTGCTGCTGGGTCTGATGCGTGCACGGCCTATGCCCGCATGCAAGGGAGAGCTTGCACGACTTCCTGGTGCCTCATTGATCTGTGAATCCCGTCACTATGCGGAAGGTTGCCTGGAATGTATGGACCGTTTTCAGGTGGGCTCCAGGAGGGAACTCTGCATGGTAAATCCCGGCCTGTGGGCCTTGGCGCTGCCTTGCCCGGGTTCGAGTCGGATTCAGGAAGCCGGGCTGGTTGGACGATGAGACACCGGTTGCGCGAGGTGTGACATGGGTGAGGGCGGAAAGCCCAAGAACAAGCTGGTGCTGCTGGGCCTCGTGGGCCTGGTGGTGCTCGGGGGAGGCGGCTTCCTCGGCTACAAGTTCCTGAAGGGCAGGGGCCACGCCGCGCCTGCGGCGCCGCCGGCGGCGGAGGGCAAGGCCGAGGCGGCGAAGGAGGGCCACGGCGCGGCGGCCGCGGGGAAGGGCGACGCCCCGGTCAGCGTCATGGTGCTCAAGCCCTTCCCCATCAACCTCCAGGGCAAGCGGAACGCCTACCTGAAGGTGGAACTGCACCTCCTGATCCGTGATCCCGATCTGGCGAAGGCGGCCACGAGCGACAAACCCACGCCCGAGAACAGCATGATCCGCGCGCTGATCCTCGACCTGCTGAGTGGCCGCAGTGCCGAGGAGGTGACGGATCCCGAGACGAAGGAGTCCGTGCGCCTCCAGATCAAGGACAAGCTCAACGAGAGCTTCGAGCACTGGACGCCCGCCGGGGGCGAGCACGGGAAGAAGGAGAAGAGCGCCGGCAAGCCCGTGAAGGACGTGCTCATCGTGGAGTGGGCGCACCAGATCTGAGCCTGGCACAAGGGTTGCTGCCGATTCCTGCCGGGTCGGAGTTTCGACGCCCACCTTTCAAGGGGTTTCCGTGGTCACGAAGCGCAACGAGAAGCTGGACGGCGAGCGCGTGATGTCCTTCGAAAACGTCATCGCAGAGATGATGCCCTTCGTCGACACGCCCTTTGCCCTGGAGATCCAGCTCGGCCAGGCGCGCATGACCATCCGCGAGCTCCTCGATCTGGACGTGGGCGGCCTCGTGGAGCTGAAGAAGAGCGCGGGGGAACCCATGGAGGTCCTCTGCAAGGGGCGCGTGGTCATGAAGGGCGAAGTGACCGTGCTGGAGGACTCCCTGGGCCTCCGCATCGTGGAGATCGTCGATCCCAGCCGCAGGGTCTGAGCCGCCCGCGCTATCCTTGGGGTCCCATGCATCCCGCGCCGCCGCTTGATTCCGCCGCAACGATCGCCCTCTGCCTGGGAGGGCTTGACCCCTCCGCGGGGGCGGGGATCCTGCGGGACGTGCTGGTGGCGGCGGAACTCGGCGTCCAGGCCTTCGCGGTACCCACCGCCGAGACGCTCCAGAATGGGGCGGCCTGCCTGGAGATCCGGGAGCCTGGCATGAGCCCCCAGCTTCGGGTGGAAGCCCTCCGGCCCCATCTGGTTCCGGGGGCCTGGGGCGCGAAGCTGGGGCTCTGGGCGCTGGCGGACGAGGCGCTTGCTGCACTGGTGGGACAGCTCCGGGAGCTTGCGCCGGCGGCCTGCATCTGGGATCCCATCCTCGCGCCGACGGCCGGCGTGGGGCTCCACGGGCCTGCCGCCCTCCGGCGCATGGCCGCACGGATCCTGCCCTCCGGAGGCTGGGTCGTCTGCCCCAACCGCTCCGAAGCCTCTGCCTTGGCGGGCTGCGAGACGGCGGATCCCCTGCAGCTCGCGCGCCCCCTGCTCGAACTCGGGGCCGAGGCCGTCTGGCTCAAGGGCGGCCACGGGGAGGGGCCCGTGGAGGACGTCTGGGTCACGTCGGAGGGTGCGCGGTCCTTGGGGCGTTCCGAGCGCCTGGATGGCGAACGCCGGGGCACTGGGTGCACGCTGGCCTCCGCGTGGCTGGCGCTCCGGCTGCGCGGCCGTTCGCCGGAGGGCGCGGCCCGGGAGGCGGCCGCCTGGCTCCGCGGCCGCTGGGAGGCCGCCTGCGCCCCCGGGGGCTTCGGCCGCCCCGCCTTCATGCCGGTGCCGCCATGCGTCTGACCGAGGGCCGCGGCTTCCTGGTCCGTACGGCCGTCGATGCACCCTGGGCTGCCGCCTTGTCGTTCCGGATGCTGGCGGGCGAGGGCGAAGAAGCGGCCTTCCGGGTGCTGGCCTCCCTGCTGGCCCTGGCCCCCGGCGGCCTGCATCTGGTCTGGGACCTCCCCGAGGTTCCGCCAGCGGAGCTGCTCCGGCCGCTGCCGGGCCTGAACCTGCATCTGCGGGAGGATGCCTTGCCGCCCCTCGAGGCTCCCGCGCCCCTGTGGGTGCATGGTTCCAGGGTGCCCGAAGGGGCGGGTGGCGAAGCCTTCCGGCGCGGCTGGCTCGGCTGGGTCCCGGATGCACCCGACGCGTGGCATCTGCCCGGCTTCGGCGCATGGGAGGCGGAGGCGCCCGCCTATCTCTGGGGAGACCTCGTGTTGTCCTTCGCCGCGCTGGCGGCGCAGGACCCCGAGGCCCTTGCGCGGATGCTGGGCGAGCACCAGGCGGCGCTGGAGCTGGCCCTGAGCCTGCGCACCGGGGCCGGGGCCTGGCCCGGAACGCTTCCCTTCCTCCGGAGGCGGACCCGCTGGCGCCTGGCCCTGCTGGGCGGGCGGGAGTTCCAGCTTTCGGGGGGCACGTGGGAGGAGGCCTCGGAGCGGATCGCGGCCTTCCGCGAGGCGCTGGAGGGCGCCCTGCGCGCGCCGGTCCAGGTGGGTCTCTGCGAGGATGCGGGAATGGGCCTTCTGCTGGGGCGTCAGGCCATGCGCGAGGGGCTTCCCTGGCGGGGCTGCCTTCCGCTGCCTCCCGCCGCGCCGGCCTTCACGCCCGGGGCGGCGGCGGGCCCCCGGGAACCCGGCCCCCTGGAAGCGCGCGCGGCCTTCCCGCTGCCCCTCCCCGCCTGCCTCGGCCACCCTCCCGTGGCCTGGCTGCGGGTGCCCACGGTCCCGGGCGAGGCGGCCGTGGCGGCCTTCCTGCGCGGCCATGCGCGCATCCCGGCCATGCGCTGGCTGCCGCCGGAGCTTCCGCCGCCGGGTCCCTTCCTGCCCGAGAAACCCTGGGCGGCGGCGAGCGCCTTCGTGCCCCTGGCGGATGTCACGCAGGCCCTCCAGCCGGGCCTCTTCGAGGGGCTTGATTCGTAGAAACAGCAAAGGAGCCCCGGGAACGGGGCTCCTTCTTTCGTTGGACGGATGCGCCTACAGGCTGTTGCGGCCCTTCAGCAGGGTCTGAAGGGCTCGGCTCAGTTCGCCGTGCATGGCCTTCACCTCCTCGGGCTGCCACTGGTCCTTGGGCTTGCGCACGAAGGTGGTCTTGTCCTGGCGGTTGTCGAAGCGGGCGGCGGGCAGGTAGTAGGTGCGGTTCACGAAGCGCCCGCCCTCCTCCACGATGCGCTCCACCTTCACGGCGTCGGGGCGGTCGCTCTGCTCGATGAGCCAGCCCATGTCGTCGGTGCCGTAGTGGGCGAGCATCACCTCCATGGGCACGCTGTGGTGCAGGATGCTGCCCTGGCCGTCCGGCAGGCCGCGGGCGATGTTCTTGCGGCGGCTCTCGCAGGGGTCCACCCAGATGTAGAGGACCGCAGCGCGCTCCAGGATCTGGGGCGAAAGCTGCTGGAAGGGGCTCCACTAGCCGTGGGGCGGGATGATGGGGAAGGCGCTTCCGTTGGCGCCGCCGCGGGCCGCCTCGATCACGATGGTGCGCCCTTCGGTGCCCAGGGCCGCCTGGCGGTTGCGGGCCTCCAGGTCCTCGCGGCATTCGGCCTCCATGGCCTCGGCCACCTTCATGCGGATGCGGTAGGGGATCTCGCCCATCACGGGGAGCTGCTGGCCCTTCACGCGGGCGGCGTCGATGCGGTCGAAGAGCAGTTGGGCGGCGCTGGCGGGCGCGTGCTGGCGGCCCTTGCGCAGGTCGTCGTAGTCCTCGTTCAGCAGCTCGATGAGCGTGGCCCAGGTCCAGTCGTCCTGGAAGGGACGGTTGGGGCCCTTGTAGAAGAGGTACGGGTGCCCGTTGGCCATCAGCTCGTCGTCGATGCGATGCATGAAATGGACGTAGGGGTAGTCGTCCAGCTGGAGCGTGGGGCCCATGGCCATGTCCTTCACGCACTGCTCGGGGGTGAGGCTCGCCATGTAGGTGCGGGTCTCGCTCTTGCCGCTGGCGGGAAGGGAGAAGAGGAGGACGGTATCGAGGATCGGACTGGGCATCGGTGCCTGACCTTTCTGTCTGTGCGCAACCGTGCAGTGTGCCACAGGGCGGGGACTTCGTCCCGTGCCCTGTTTGCCCAAGGGCTTCGAATCCTCCAGGGGATGCGTGACTGGGGCTGCTGCTTCCAGGAAACCGGCGAGGCGGTCGTCTTCCCTGCCGCCCGCTATGCTGGAGGCTCTGCATGCGTGACCGCGAGCTCGTCCAGCGCGTCAAGGACGCCACGGATCTGGTGGCCCTGGTGGGCCAGGCGGTGAAGCTGCGCAAACAGGGGGCGGCCTGGGTGGGGCTCTGCCCCTTCCACAGCGAACGCACGCCCAGCTTCCAGGTGGTGCAGGAGCGGGGCTTCTACCACTGCTTCGGGTGCGGCAAGCACGGGGACGCCTTCAGCTGGCTTCAGGAACGGGAGGGCCTGAGCTTTCCGGAGGCTCTGGAGCAGCTGGCCAAGGCCGCGGGCGTCGAGCTGCCTGCGATGCGGGAGCGCAGCCGCCAGGAGGTGGACCTGGAGGCCCGCCTGCGCGCCGTCCTGGAGATGGCCCAGGCCTTCTACGAACGGCGGCTGGCCGATTGCGGGAAGGCGAAGGACTACCTGCAGGGGCGGGCCATCGCGCCGGACTTCGCGCGGGAGGCGGGCTTCGGCTACGCGCCGGAGGCCTGGGAGGCCCTGGTGGAGGATCTCCGCCGGCAGGGCCTCTCCCCGGACCTCGTCGAGCAGTCGGGCCTGGCGGTACGCAACGACCGGGGCAACCTGCGGGATTTCCTGCGGGACCGCCTGACGATCCCCATCCACGACGCGCGCGGGCGCATCATCGCCTTCGGCGGCCGGGCCTTCGGGGACGGGCCCAAATACCTGAACACCCGCGAGACGCCGCTCTTCAGCAAGGGCTCGGTGCTCTTCGGCTTCCACCGCGCCAAGGGCCACCTACGGGACGGGGCCCTGGTGGTGGAGGGCTACTTCGATGTGCTCCAGCTCCACCAGCAGGGCGTGAACCAGGCGGTGGCCCCCCTGGGCACCGCGCTCACGGAGCAGCACCTGGAGCAGATCAAGCGCTTCACGAAGCGCCTCATTCTCTGCTTCGACGGGGATGCCGCGGGGACGAGGGCCATGGAGAAGTCGCTCAAGCTGGCGCTGCCTCTGGGGCTCGACGTGCGCCTGCTGCTGCTCCCCGGGGGGGAGGATCCGGACACCTGGTGTCTGAAACTCGGTTCGGAGGCCTTCCAAGAGATGGTGCGCAGCGCGCCGGACTGGACGAGCTTCGTGGTCGACCGGGCCCTCGAGGGGCGCGATTTTCGCCGCATCCCCGACCGCATGGCGGCCCTCCAGGAACTGGCGGAATACCTGGGGTTCCTGCCCAATATGCCCGAGCGGAGGGAGCTCTTCGCCAGCCTGGCCCACCAGCTTCAGGTTCCGCTCCCGGAGCTGGACCGCGCCGTGAAGTCCCGCGTCGGCGCGCGCGAAGGGGGGGAAGCGGTCGCGCCACCGGATCCGCAGCCGCCGGCCCTGGAGGTGGACGAGCTCCTGCGCCCCTTCCTGGTGCTCTGCCGGGAAGAGGCCCTGCGCCGCGAGGTGGCCGCGCTGCCCGCCGCCTGGTGGGAAGGGCTCGCGGGGGCCCCGCTGCTCCAGGTGGTCCTGGATGCCGAGGGTGACGAGGATCACATCCCCGAGGAGGTCCTGGCCCTCCTGCGGCGCCTGGAGGCCGCCTGGGCCGCCCGGGGGGACGTGCGCCTCGCGTTCGACACCGCCTGTCAGCGTCTCGAGCACGCCTACGTGGTGCGCGAACTCCAGGCCCTGGCCCGCCAGCTGCAATCCCCCACGGTTCTTTCCCAGCCCGAGCTTCACCGGGAGCTGGAAATCCGGAACAACGAGCTGCTCCAGCGCGAGCGGAGGCTCGGGCGGAGGATGCGGGGTGGGCGTATCCAGTCCTAGGGATGCGGCTTGCACGCTCCGGAGCCCCTCCTATACTGAAAGGTCCGGGTCGCGGGAAGAATGGGCGTCGTGTGTTCCGCTCGGGACCCGATCCCCCACCCCTAATCCCAGCGAACCCGCACCACCGTAGGTTCTTTGAGGTCTTGATGGTCCCGACACCGGCCCGTGAAAGCTACTACCAGCTCACGAAAGCGCTCGTTTCCCTCGGAAGGTCCCGTGGATACCTCCTCTACGACCAGCTGAACGCCTTCCTTCCCTCTTCTGCCAGCAATCCTGCGGACCTGGAGGCGCTGATCGGCCTCTTCGTGCGTCTGGGCGTGGGGGTTGGCGCCACCGAGGACGAGGCCCTCGCGTCCCGCAGCCAGGCCCAGGAGGCCATGGCGGAAGCGGCGGCTCCCGCGGCGGAGGGGAGCGCCAGGGTGGAGAAGGAGGGGGACGTCGACATCGACGGCCCCGACAGCGACAAGTTCAACGATCCCGTCCGCATGTATCTCAAGGAGATGGGAACGGTCCCCCTCCTGAAGCGCGAGGACGAGGTGGAGATCGCCAAGCGCATCGAGGTGGGCGTGCGCAGCGTGATGCGCGCCCTCTCCCGCTCCCGCCTTGCGGCCAGCCTGCTGATCGACATCGGCAAGATGCTGAAGGAGAACCCGGGCAAGATCCGCGAGGTGGTGGGGCTCTCCGACGAGGTGGACGAGGACGAGGATGCCGAGAGCACCTCCGCCACCCAGCACGTGCATCACCAGTTCGAGAAGCTGCTGGTGTATGAACAGGCTCTCCAGGAGCTGCTGGACCTGAAGGCCAGCGGGAAGCCCCTTCCGAAGAAGCGCAGGATCGATCGGGAGATCCTGGAGGCGCGGGCCCGCGTGAGCCGCCAGGTGCGGCGCCTCGGCCTGAACAGCCTGGCCGTGACGCGCCTCGTGGACCGCATCACCCACCACCACGACAAGGTGATGGCCGGCGAGCGCCGCCTGCGGGAGCTGAAGGACCGCCTGAAGAACCCCGCCTTCGCCAGCCTCAAGGCCAAGTACGCCGCCGAGGCGGAGCACATCGAGGGCGAACTCGAGCGCTTCTTCCGGAAATACGAGACCGACAGCGCGCACTTCCACGAGAGCTACAGCGCCCTGAAGGGCGCGGAGATGATCGCCCGCGCCGCCAAGGCCGAGCTCATCGAGGCCAACCTCCGCCTCGTGGTCTCCATCGCCAAGCGCTACACGAACCGCGGCCTGCAGTTCCTGGACCTCATCCAGGAGGGCAACATCGGGCTCATGAAGGCGGTGGACAAGTTCGAGTACAGCCGCGGCTTCAAGTTCTCGACCTACGCCACCTGGTGGATCCGCCAGGCCATCACCCGCGCGATCGCGGACCAGGCCCGCACCATCCGCATCCCGGTGCACATGATCGAGACCATCA
>CAXYVC010000019.1:0-35214 GCA_964292295.1 uncultured bacterium | reverse complement strand
CTGTTTCCCTGCGGATAACCACAAACAACCAGTTTTTTATCCTTTGGGTTGCAACACAACCCCCCAGTGCCCACAGAAAGGCCCCGGGGTTGCCGGAGCCTTCTTGCTGGAGCGGGCGATGGGGATTGAACCCACGACATCAAGCTTGGGAAGCTTGCGTTCTACCACTGAACTACGCCCGCGGGAGGTCCAGGCTAGCAGAGGCGGGGCGCGCCTGGGAAGGCCCGGCCTTCAGGCGGGCGGGGCCAGGCGCGCCTGCACGAAGGCCAGGAGCGCCTCGCCACCGAGGACGCTCTGCTCGGCCACCCAGAGGGGAAGCTCCAGGAGCGTCTCCGCATCCCCAGGCAGCTTCACCGCATCCTTCTCGGTGCACACCAGGGCCGTGGCGCCCTGGGCGCGGGCTTCCCGGGCCAGGGCGCGCAGCGCGGCGGGGCTGAAGGACTGGTGGTCCCGGAAGCTCCGGGTCCCGGTCCAGCAGAGGCCCGCCACCAGCAGGTCCGCATAGAAGGCCTCCGGGTGGCCCAGGGCGCAGAAGGCCAGGCAGGGGCCCAGATCTCCGGGGAGTTCTCGCCGCTCGCCGGTGCCGTGCCGGCGCAGGGCCCGGATGGCGAAGTCCAGGTAGAACACGGGTCCCCCGGAGCCGTACCGGGCCCACCAGGCTTCCACCTCTGCGCGCGGAGCCCGGCCGCCCCGGGTGACGACCAGCGCGTGGGCGCGCGCCGCGCTCTCCATGGGCTCCCGCAGGTCGCCCCGGGGCAGCATGCGCCCGTTGCCCCAGCGGCGCACGCCGTCGAGGAGCAGCAGGTCCAGGTCCCGGCGAAGGGCGCGGTGCTGGAAGCCGTCGTCCAGCAGCAGCAGGCGCGGCGGGGGATCCGCGGACAGGGCGCGCAGGGCAGCGGCGTGGCGGCGGCGGCCCACCACCACCCGGTCGGTTCCCAGGGCGCGGGCCATCATCAGGGGCTCGTCCCCCACTTGGGCCGGGTCCGAGCCGGGTTCGACATCCATGGGATCCACGTCCCGCCGC
The DNA here is from genome assembly GCA_964292295.1 of uncultured bacterium. Taxonomy (GTDB): domain Bacteria; phylum Acidobacteriota; class Holophagae; order Holophagales; family Holophagaceae; genus CAXYVC01. The sequence continues at coordinate 34,190 of CAXYVC010000019.1, read as the reverse complement.
CCTCCGTAGCCCCGGGAGAGGATCCGGTTCGTCCAGCCCGCCGCAGCCAGACCTTGCGCGAGGAAGAGGGTCACGGGCGTCTTGCCCGTGCCGCCGGTGCTGAGGTTGCCGATGGAGAGGACGGGCACCGGAACCCGTGCGCTGCGCTCGGGGTGGGCGTCGAAGGCGCGGTTGCGGGCCCGCACGACGCCCCCGTAGAGGGGGGCCAGGGGCGCGAGGAGGCAGCGGAGCAGGCGCATGGAGCAAGGCTAGCCTTGACGGCCCGGGGCAGGCTACCCTGAGGGCACATTCCCGGACCCTTCATGGCGGAATCCAGCTTCATCGACCAGAGCAAGCTCCACTTCAACGAGGGCGAGATCGTCTTCCGCAAGGGGGAGATGGGTCAGCAGATGTACATCATCCTGTCCGGCAAGGTCCGCCTGTATGCCGGCCACGAGCCCATCGGCGACTGGGTGGAGGAGCTGGCCAAGGGCGATTTCTTCGGCGAGGCCAGCCTGCTGGAGGCCGTGGGCCGCAGCGCCACGGCCGTGGCGCTGGAGGACACCGACCTCATCGCCATCAGCCGGGGGACCTTCCTGCGGATGATCCGGCAGAACCCGGAAGTCTCCGTGAAGATGATGCAGCGCTTCGCCCAGCGGAACCGGGAGCTGGCCGCCCGCATGGACGCCTCGGACGGGGCGCGCCGGCGCAGCCAGGCCCCCGCCGCAGCCCTGGTGAGCGTCATCACGGGCAAGAAGTTTCCCATCACCAGCCACGGCGCGCTGGTGGGCCGCTTCGACCCCAACACCGGCATCCACCCGGACATCGACCTGACCGAGGAGGATCCCCAGCTCAGCGTGAGCCGCCGCCACGCCCGCATCCTGTGCGAGCACAACCGCTACTTCCTGGTGGAGGAGCACGGCGTGGCGAACGGCACCTACATCAAGGGCGAGCGCCTGCCCCCCGGCGATGCCCGGGAACTGAAGCCCGGCGAGCGCGTGGGCTTCGGCATGGTGGTGCTCTTCTTCGAGAAGAACGGGTGAGCGACCTGCGCATCGAGACCTGGCGCGACGAGCACGGCACCGTGTGGGAGATCGTGCAGCTGGCGCTGGATGAGGTGGGCGGCACCTGCATCGTCCGCGAGGGCTTCAACGCCCTCGACCGGGCCGACGGGGACGTGCGGGAGGGCGTGGAGGTCATCGCCCGCTTCGGCGACCTGGAGGACGCCCGCGCCTTCCTCTACGCCGAGGGCTTCGAGCCCTTCTGACGCCATGGACCTTCGCCGCTGTCTTGCCGTTGCGGGAGTCCTGGGGCTCCTCCCCCTGGGCGCGCAGGGCCTTGGGGCGCGCCTGGAACAGGCGGAGCGCGTGGTGGCTGCCCACTACCGGGGCGAGGCGCTGGAGGCGCAGCGCGCCCGGGTGGCGGCCCGGGTGGAGGCCTTCAATGCCCAGGCCAAGGCCCGGCGCGGAGAGATGGATGCGTCCCGGGCGAAGCTGGAGGCCCTGCTGGCCCCCCTGAAGCGGGATGCGGCCACCCTGCAGGAACTGGACGCCCGCATCGCCAGGCCCCCGAAGAATCCTGATCCCGCCCAGATCGATGCCTTCAACGCCCTGGTGAAGCGCCGCAACGCCTTCGCCGCCGACTACAACGCCCGCAGCCGCGCGGCGCAGCAGGAGGTGGACGCCTTCAACGCCCGCAGGGCCGCCGTGGATGCGGGGCTGGAGGGCGCGCGGAAGGAGGTCCAGGCCGCGCGCGCCGGGCTGGACGTGCGGCTCGAGGCCTCTGCGGCCTTCCTGAAGGGGGGCGGGGACCTGGCCTTCTTCCGGGACCTGAACCGCCTGCTGGGGGCGTGCCGCCAAAGCGGAGATGCCGCCAGTCTGGCCAAGGTGAGGGCCCTGCGCCGGGAGCTTGCGGCCTGGGCCATGGCCCAGGCCTCCGCCCAGCCGGATGGCCCGATCCTGGTGCAGGCCACCCTCGAGGGCGAGCCCTGCTGCCTGATGCTGGACACGGGGGCCCAGAAGCCCACCCTCGGGCCGGAATTGGCCGAGGCCCTGGGGCTGGGCGCCGGCGAGGAGGCCGACCTGGTGCTTGCGGGCGGGGTGCGCCTCCGGGGGCGGCACGTGGAACTGAAGGAACTGACGGTGGCCGGCGTCACCGCCCGGCAGGTCCCGGCCCTGCTCGTCCCCGCCTCCGAGGTAGGCGTGGACGGCCTCCTGGGCCTCTCCTTCCTGCGCCGCTTTCGCCTGAGCCTCGGGCCCGAGGGGCTGCACCTCCGGGAGCCCTAGCACACAAGCTTCCCAAGCTTGATGTCCCTGCCGCAAACGAAGCGCCCAGGAGTGGCTGGGCGCTTCGCGGGGCAAGGGAGCGTGGGGCTTCAGGCCTTGGCGATCCCTGCGGCCTTGACGGCGGCGGTGAGGGCGGGGACCACCTCGAAGAGGTCGCCCACGATCCCGTAGGTCGCCAGCTTGAAGATGGGGGCCTCGGGGTCCTTGTTGATGGCCACGATCACCTTGGAGCTGCTCATGCCCGCCACGTGCTGGATGGCGCCGCTGATGCCGCAGGCGATGTAGAGGCTGGGGGAGACGACCTTTCCGGTCTGGCCCACCTGGATGCTGTGGGGGATGCCCCAGCCCGCATCCACCGCGGCGCGGCTGGCGCCCACCACGCCGCCCAGGGCGGCGGCCAGCTCCTCCAGGAGCTTGAAGTTCTCGCCGCTCTGCATGCCGCGGCCGCCGCTCACGATGATGTCGGCCTCGGTGAGGTCCACCTTGCCGCCGGCCTTGGCGAGGATCTCCTTCACCACGGCCAGGAAGCCGGCGGCGGGGGCGGGCAGGGCCTCGCGGGCACCGGCCTTGGGGCACGCGGCCACGGCGAAGACGTTGGGACGGGTGGAGGCCACCTGGACCTCGGTGGCGAAGGTGGTGGTGGCCAGGGCCTTGCCGGCATAGACCGGCCGCAGGGCCTGGAGACGGTCGCCTTCCATGGACAGGGCGGTGACGTCCGCGGCGTAGCCGGCGCCCAGGCGGGCGGCCGCGCGGGGCAGCACGTCCTTGCCCAGGGCCGTGGCGGCGCCCAGCAGGATGGAGGCGCCCTTGGCCTCCAGGGCGGCCGCGAGGACGGCGGCGTAGGCATCGCTGGAGGTGGAGGCCAGGGTGGGGGCCTCGGCGGTGAGCACGGCATCGGCGCCGTGGGCGGCGGCCTGCTCGCACCCGGAGACGGGGGCGCCCAGGAAGAGCGCACCCACGGTCGTGCCGGCGGCGTCGGCCAGGCGGCGGGCCTCGCTGAGGGCCTCCAGCGAAGGCTTGCGGATCGTGCCGTCCTTGAGTTCGCAAAGCACCAGGATCATCGTCGGATTCCTTTTCGTAGCTCGTTCTGGATGGAAGTCTGAAGGGCGGGGGAAGGCCTAGAGGACCTTGGCCTCGTCCCGGAGCAGCGCCAGCAGGGCCTCGGCACCCTCGACCTTCCGGCCCTCGGGGCGGGCGGCGGGCAGGGCCAGGGCGGAAACGGAGGTGGCGCTCTCGCCGCAGGCGGCTTCCAGCTCCTCGATGGGCTTCTTCTTGGCGGCCATGATGCCCTTCAGGTTCGCGTAGCGGGGCTCGTTGAGGCCGCGCTGGGCGGTGATCACGGCGGGCAGGCTGCCCTCCACGATCTCCGTGCCGGTGTCGCCTTCGCGCTCGGCCTTGAAGCAGCCCTCGCCCAGCTCCAGCTTGGTCACCAGGGTGGCCTGGGCCGCGCCCGCCAGCTCGGCCAGCATGGAACCCACGGCGCCGTTGTCGGAGCCGTAGCCCTTGTGGCCCAGGAGCATCAGGTCGAAGCCCTTGCCCTCGGCGAAGGAGGCCAGGGCGCGGGCCACGGCGAGGGGATCCTCCGCCGCGCCCTTCAGCAGCACGGCGCTGTCGGCGCCGAGGGCCAGCGCGTTGCGCAGCACGTCCTTGGCCTTGTCGCCGCCCACGGAGACGGCCACCACCTCGGCGCCCTTGCCCTCCTTCAGGCGCAGGGCTTCCTCCAGGGCGTATTCGTCGTAGGGGCTGGTGATCCACTTCACGTCGGCGGGATCGAGAGAACGTCCGTCGCTGGCGACCTTGATCTTGGTTTCGGTGTCCGGCACCTGCTTGATGGCAACGAGGATCTTCATGGACTCTCCGTGGTCAACTGTCCGCCTGTCCGGGGCCGGCCAGGGCATGACCGATCATTGTATCCCAAGGAGCCGGAGGCCCCAGGGCTGGTTTAGGCTGGTGCCATGGACACGCCGGACTTCAAGGGAACCCTGGTCTTCACGGGCGGCGGCACGGGGGGGCACTTCTTCCCGGCGGTGGCGCTGGCCGAGGGGGCCCGCGCGCGCTGGCCGGGGCGGCCCATCGCCTTCGTGGGCGCGCGGCGCGGCATCGAGGCCCGTCGGCTCCCGGAGAGCGGCTGGCCCCATCTGCTCCTGGACGTGGAGGGGCTGGTGGGACGTTCCCCCTTCGCCATCCTCCGGGCGCTGCGCCTGCTCCTGCGGGCCCGCGGGACGCTCCTCCGGGCCTGGAGGACGTCCCGCCCCGTGGCGGTGGTGGCCACGGGGGGCTACGGCGCCGCGCCGGCTCTCCTGGCGGCCCGGAAGCTCGGCATCCCCACCTTCCTGCACGAATCCAACGCCGAACCCGGGCTGGTGGTGCGCCTCCTGGCGCGGGGCGCGCGGGAGGTCTGGCTGGGCATGGCCGCGGCCCGGGAGCGCCTGCCCGGGGCCGCCTGCCGCGTGGTGGGCACGCCGGTCCGGGCGGCCTTCCTGCGGGACTTCAGCCCCCTGGAGGATCTCCGGGCGCCCTTCCGCCTTCTCGCCCTCGGGGGCAGCGGCGGGGCGCGGCCCCTCAACGAGGCGCTCCTCGCCCTCGCGCCCGGCCTGCTGGAGCGCCACCCCGACTGGGAGCTGCTCCACCAGACCGGCGCCCGGGACTTCGAGGCCCTCGCCGCCAGGCCCCGCCATCCCCGGCACCGCCTCCAGGCCTTCCTGGAGGACGTGGACCGCGAGCTGGAGGCCGCGAGCCTGGTGCTGAGCCGTTCCGGCGCCAGCACCTGCGCGGAGCTGGCCGCCTGCGGGCGCCCGGCGATCCTGGTTCCCTTCCCCCAGAGCGCCGGGGATCACCAGACGCACAACGCCCGGGCCCTGGAGGCGGAGGGCCGGGCGGTCTGCGTGCTCCAGGGGCCCGACCTGCCGGAGCGCCTGGCCGCGGAGGCGGAGCGCCTGATGGCGGACGGGGAGGCCCGCCGCCGCCTGGCCCGTCCGGAGCCCAACTGCGCCGTGGAGGCCTGCCTGGAGGCCATGGCCCCGCTGCTCGCCTGAAAGCCGGGGTACACTGGCGCCATGCACCAGCGCACCTGGCTCTCCCTCCTGACGCTGCCCCTGGTGGCCGCGCTGACCTACCCCATGGTCCTGCGGCAGGGGGCGAGCCTCCCCAAGCCCGAGGTGAAGCCCGGGAGCCAGGATCCCCTGGCGGGGCTCTCCGACATCCAGGACGTGCTGGCCCGGGTGCGCGAGGACTACGTCGACCCCGTGGACATGGACAAGCTGCTGGGGGGCGGCATCCAGGGCGCCCTGGAGCGCCTCCATCCCATGAACGCCTACCTCGGGCCGGAGGAGCTGCGCCAGGGGGATCCGGGGCCCGCGGACGCCGGGCTGCTGCTCGTGAAGCGCGGCCTCTACGCCCAGGTGCTGCACGTGGTGCCCGGCGGTCCCGGGGCCAAGGCGGGGCTCCAGGTGGGGGACATCCTGCGCAAGCTGGACGGTGAATCGGTGGGCGCCATGAGCGCCTGGCAGCTGGAGCGCCGCCTGCGGGGCAAGGCGGGCAGCGAGCTCGTCCTCCTGCGCTACGCGGGGCAGAGCGGCGAGCTCAAGAAGATCGTGGTCACGCGGGAGCTGCCCCAGCGCCCCGCCCTCACCTGCCGCGTGGACAAGGCCGTTCTGGTGGCCGTTCCGGACCTCTCCGCGGGCCGCGCCCAGGAGCTGAAGGCCCTGCTGGCGGGGCAGGATCGCCGCCTGCCCCTGGTGCTGGACCTGCGCCAGTGCGCGGGCGGGGAGCTCCAGGAGGCTGCGCAGGTCGCCGGCCTCTTCGGCGCCGCGGGCACCCTTGCCACCGTGCAGGAGGCCGGCAAGGGCGACGTGGCGGTCCCCGTGGTGGCCGACCCCCAGCCCGCCTTCACGAAGTGTGCGGTGCTGGCGGGCATGGGCACCGTGGGGGCCCCGGAAGCCGTCGCCGCCGCCCTCAAGAAGGCGGGGCTTCCCGTCCTGGGCGAGCGCACCGCGGCCCTGGGCGTGGGGCGCACCCGCTTCCTGCTGCGCCAGGGCGGGGCCGTGGAACTGGTGAACCGGCGCTGGCTGGGGGCCTCCGGCGAGAAGCTGGGCACCAGCGGCGAGAAGCTGGACCGCACCGTCGGCCTGGCGCCCACCACGCCCCTGCGCGGCCTGCGCCCGGACGAGGACCCCCTGCCGCGCGTCCTGGCGGAGCTGGAGGGCCGGAAGGCCGAGGCCCCCAAGGCGGAGGGGCCCGAGCGGGCGAAGGCCGCAAAGCCAGACAAGCCCCTGGACAACAAGAAGAGCTCCCTGGAGGGCCTGCCGCTGCTCCCGGGTGCCACGCCCGCGCCCGAACTGGCCTGAAGGCGTGGCCCGCAGCTGCGGCGGAGCCCGCCCCTCCCCGGGCGCCCTCCTGGCCTGGGCGGCGCTCATGCTGGCCCTGGGCGTGGGGCGGGGCGTGCTGTTCAGCGCCAGCGGCTGCCGGCGCCGCAGCGCGCCGGACGAGGCCCCGCGGGAGGCGCCGAAGGGCCGCCGGAAGGCCGCTCCCCGCGGCCCCCAGCTCCGGGAGACGCCCTCGGAAAGGCCCCAGGAGAGCCCGGCCCCTGCGCGGCCGGAGGCGGTGCCCGAGCCTTCGTCCAAGGCCCTGCCGAAGGTGGCCGTGGTGGTGGACGATCTGGGTTACGCCGAGCCTGAGCTGGTGACGCGCCTCTGCGCCCAGCCCGTGCCCTTCAGCGTGGCGGTGCTGCCCTTCCTGCCCCACAGCCGCGAAAGCGCGGAGATCGCCCACGCCCGGGGCAAGGAGGTGCTCCTGCACCTTCCCATGGAACCCCTGGGATACCCGGGCCCCGGCCGGAACCCGGGCGAAGGCGCGATCCTCTTCGACCTGCCCGAGCGCGAGGTGCGCGCCCGGGTGCGCCGTGCGCTGCTGGAGGTGCCCTTCCGCCGCGGGGTGAACAACCACATGGGCAGCCGCATCACGCCGGACCGCACGCGCATGACCTGGGTGATGGAGGAGATCCGCGCCGCGAAGTGCTTCTTCGTGGACAGCCGCACGGAGAAGGACAGCGTGGCCTTCGACGTGGCCCGCGCCCTGAAGGTGCGCGCCGTGCAGCGCAGGGTCTTCCTGGACGACGTGCGCAGCTTCCCGGAGATGGAAAAGCAGTGGGAACGCGCCCTCGCCCTGGCCCGGAAGGAGGGCGAGGTGCTGATCATCGGCCACGTCTACCCCGAGAGCGTGGAAGCCCTGGAGCGCCTCGTGTCCCGTTCCCGGGGCGAGGTGCGCTTCGTCAGCGCCGGGGAGCTGGCGCGGTAGCTGTGTTTCCTACAGGTTGCGGGACAGGAAGTCCCACATGGCGCTGGCCCGGGCGAAGACGTGCTGGGATGCGCGGGGGCTGTGGTCCGAGCCGGGCATGAGCAGCATCAGGGGGAAGTGGCCCGCCTTCTGGAAGGCGTCCAGGAGCTGGAGGCTGTTCTGGGGGTGCACGTTGTCGTCCAGCGTGCCGTGGACCATCAGCACCTTGCCCTTGAGCTGGCCGGCGGCCTTCATGAGGCTGGTGCCCTCGTAGCCCGCGGGGTTGTCCTTGGGCAGGGCCATGAAGCGCTCGGTGTAGACGCTGTCGTACAGGCGGTAGTCCGTGACCGGGGCGCCGATGATGCCGAGCTTCCAGCGCGTCGAGTGGGTCATGGCGTAGCCGGTCATGAAGCCGCCGTAGCTGTAGCCCTCCAGCGCCACGCGGTCCATGTCCGCCCAGCCCTGGGTCTTGAGCCAGTCCAGGCCGTCCTCCAGGTCCTGCAGCTCCTGGACGCCCAGGCGCTTGTAGACGCCGTGGGCGCTGGCGGCGCCCTTGAAGCTGGCGCTGCGGTTGTCGCAGACCCACACCACGTAGCCCTGCTGGGCCAGGAAGTGGCGGTAGAGGGTGTCGCGGCCGAAGGCGTCGCGCACCGTGGGCGCGTGGGGGCCGCCGTACACCTCTTCCACCACCGGGTAGCGCTTGGAGGGATCGAAGTCGGGCGGAAGGACGAGGAGGCTCTCCATGGGGAAGCCGTCCCGGGTCTTCACCTGCTGCAGGCGCGTGCGCCCGAGGCGCAGGCCGCGGAAGGCGTCGCTGGCCTCGTCGTGCAGGATGCGCTCGACCTGTCCCGCGCGGTCCAGGAGATACAGGCGCGCGGGCGTCACCGCATCGCTCCAGCGGTCCAGGGCCGCGGTGAAGGCGGGATTGAAGGTGACGGCGTGGGTGCCGGGGGCCTGCGTGAGGCGCCGGAGCCCCCGGTTGGGGCGCTTCCCGGAGAGCTCGGCCACGTAGGCGTCCAGCCCGATGGGGCTGCGCTCCGTGGCGGAGAAGTAGACGAGGCCCTTCGCCTCGTCCACGCCGTGGAGGCTGCGCACGTCCCAGGCGCCTTCCGTGAGGGCGCCGAGGAGGCGGCCCTCCGCGTCGTAGCGGTAGAGGTGCCGGAAGCCCGTGCGGTCGCTTTCCCACAGGAAGCCGCCGTCCTTCAGGAAGCGGGGCAGGGGCAGGCGCTCCTGCCAGGCGGGGCTCGTCTCCTTCAGGAGCACGCGGCTGGCGGAACCCTCGTAGACCCGCAGCTCCAGCCAGGTCTGGATGCGGTCCTGCCAGGCGGCCAGGAGGCGGCCCTTGGGATCCCAGCCCACCTGCACGGCCAGCGTCTCCGCGCCGTCGTAGGGGTCTTCCATGAAGGTGCTGCGCCCCTGCAGGTCCACCACGGCCAGGCGGGCGATGGGGTTCGGATCCCCCGCCTTGGGGTATTTCTTCTGGATCACGCGCTGGGGCTGGGTGCGATCGTGGGTGAGCGTGTAGGTGGCCACCTTCGAGACGTCGAGGCACAGGTAGGCCAGGCGGCGGCTGTCCGGTGCCCACCAGAAGGCGCGGTAGCTGCCGCGCCCGTAGACCTCCTCCTGGTACACCCAGTCCAGGCGGCCGTTGAGGCGTCCCGCGTCGCCCCCGGTGGTGAGGGGCGTCTCCCGGGCGCTGTCCACCTCCACGACGTGGAGGTCGTTGCCCCGCAGGAAGGCCACGCGGCTGCCGTCGGGGCTGTAGGTGGCCTCCTCCTCCGCGCCCGGGGTGCGCGTCAGCCTCCGGGCGCTCATGGCCTTCAGGTCCACGTGGAAGAGGTCCTCCTCCAGCGTGACCAGGAAGCCGCTCTGGTCCGGGTTCCAGGTGAAGGCGCCGCGCCCCAGGGCCGCCTTGGCCGCGGCCTCGCCGGCGCCCGCGGCGCGCAGCGCCTCCAGCACCCGGCTGGCGGGCAGCAGGGGGCTGCGCTTCCAGGTGGCGGGATCGATGCGGGCGAGCTGTACCTCGCCCGTGGTGCGCTCGGGGCGCGTCTCCAGCAGGGCACCGTCCGGCAGCCAGCTCAGGCGCATGGGCGCGGGCTCCAGGTACGCCACCTTCCGGGTCGGGTGGTAGAGGCGCTCCAGGCTCAAGGGCGCGGGCGCCTGGGCGGCCAGGGGCAGGACGAGGAGGAGGGCGGCGGTGGGGCGCATGGGGGCTCCGGCGTGCAGCGGAGCCGGCCGGGAGGTCCCGGGCCGGCTCCGTTCAGGGCGTGGGATCAGGCGTTCCAGTGGGTGCGGGTGAGGTTGCGGGGACCGCCCGCCTCCACCACCACGTCATCCTCGATGCGGATGCCGCCGCAGGGCGTGAGCGCGTCCACCAGCTTCCAGTCGAAGAGGCCGGCGTGGGCGTTCTCCCGGAAGGGGCGCAGGAGCATGGGGATGAAGTAGAGGCCGGGCTCCACGGTCACCACGTGCCCGGGCTCCAGGGTGCGGGTGGTGCGCAGGGCGGGGTGCTCCGGCGGCGGAGGCTGGAGGGTGCCGTCGGGGGAGGCCATCTTGCCCGCCACGTCGTGCACCTGGATGCCCAGGTGGTGGCCCAGGCCGTGGGGCATGAAGGGGCGGGAGAGGCCCTTGGCCACGGCCTCCTCGGGGCCGACCTTCAGCACGCCCGCCTGCTGCAGCAGGGCGGCGATCTTCAGGTGGGCCAGGTGGTGCACCTCGCCGAAGGGGCGGCCGGGCTTCATCTCGTCGCAGAGCTCCAGCTCCAGCTTCTCCATGCCCTCGATGAGGGCGCGGAAGCGGGCGTCGCAGTGCGGGGCGGCCCAGGTGCGGGTGATGTCCGAGGCGTAGTCGTTGAAGCGCGCGCCGCAGTCGAGCAGCAGCACGGCGCCGTTGCGGAAGCTGCGCTTGTTCTCGTAGTGGAGGGTCGCGCCCTTCTCGTTCAGGGCCACGATGGAGCTGAAGGCCAGCTCGTGGTCCTGGGCGCCCACGCCCTGCACGAAGGCGTGGTGGATCTCCAGCTCGGAGGCGCCCGCCAGGAAGGCCTTGCGCCCCGCCTCGTGGCCCCGGGCGCCAAGCTTCGTGGCCTCGATGGTGCAGGCGGTCTCGTAGCCGCTTTTGTAGGAGCGCCCCCAGTCCAGGAAGGCCGTCAGCTTCTCGGGGTTCAGCGCCAGGCCGGCCTCGGCGGCGCGGGCGGTCTCGTTGCCGATGTAGGCGCCCTTCGCGGGGCGGCCCACGGCCTCCCACACCGCGTCCACGGTGGGGACCTCCACCAGCTCGAAGCCCTCCAGCCAGAAGGGGGCGTCCAGGGGCAGCTGCTCGTACCAGTAGTCCTCGGGCGCGTAGCGCACCAGCAGGGGCTTGCGGCCCGGGCGCAGCACCAGGGCGTGGTGGGGGCCGGTGAGGGGGCAGTGGTGGCGGAAGTGCGGAATGGTGCGGAAGGGGGCGTCCGCGTCGTCGGCGAAGTAGGTGAAGGGCTCGCCCGCGCTGAGGACCAGCGTGTCGAAGCCGTGGACGGCCATCGCCTTTTCGGCGTAGGCCTGGCGGTCCCGCAGGTGGGCGAGGAAGAGGGGCTTGAGATCCATGGGGGCTCCCGGAGATGCCTCTGATTATGAGGCCGCCCTCCGCCCTAGAGGAAGCGCAGGGGCAGAAGTTCCGGCGCGAAGCCCAGGCGCACCGCCTTCTCGTAGAAGAGGGCGAGGCTCTCCCGCTCCTGCTCTCCCAGGCTGTAGCTGATGTTCTCGGTGAGGTATTCGCGCAGCTCCAGCTTGGTCCACCCGATGGTGCGCCAGGCCTCTTCCACGATGGCCGGCAGGGCGTTCTGCCCCATCTCCAGGCTGCGGTGGAAGAAGGGCGCCACGCCCCCGGGGGTGGGCAACTCGGGCGCGTCCCCGCGCACGGTCCAGAGGGCGAAGACGAAGGGCAGGCCCGTCCAGGCGTGCCACTCCTCCGCCAGGTCCATCACGCAGAGGCCCTCCCGCCGGGCGCGCATGGCCTGGTCGCCGATCATCAGGGCCGCGTCGCAGGCCGCCAGCATGGCCTCCTGGTCCGGGGCCATGGGGCGCGCCTCCGGCATGGCGCCGTAGCGCTCCCGCAGGAGGATCTGACCCAGCACCACGCTGCTGCGGGAGCTGGTGTCCAGCGCCAGGGTGCGGATCTGCTCCGGCGGCACCTTGCTGAGGATCACCACGCTGCGCACCCGGCGCGGCGAGGCGATGCAGAGGCCCGGCACCACGCGCAGGCCCGGGATGCGCAGGTATTCGATGGAACTGATGAGGCCCGCGTCCACCTCCCCGGCCCGGAGCTGGTCCGCGCAGGCGGAGGGCACCTGGAACTTCATGTGGAAGTGCTGGAAGCCCAATCCGTGCTTGAATCCGTGGTTCAGGGGCGCGGCGTTCAGGTAGTCGATGATGCTCAGGCGGAAGGGACGTGCGTCGGCCATGGGGCCATTCTGACACCGCGCCCGCGGAGCCTGGAAAAAGGCGTGTGGCTTTCCTGCGTTTTCCTGGAGATGATGGGGCGATTCCCGCCTTGAACCGCTTCGAAGCCCTGGACAGCCATGTCCCTTCCCGCCGTCTGGACCCATCTCCTGGAGAGCCCGCTCGGGCCCCTGGGCGCCGTCTTCGACGGCCGGGGCGGCCTGTGCCGCCTGGGCTTCATGCCCCGCGAGGAGGCGGCGTGGCCCGAGGGGGCCAGCTGGAACGGCGACCGCAGCTTCCGCTACCTGCTGCGCCAGCTCGAGGCCTACTTCCGGGGCGACTGCCGCACCTTCAACGTGCCCCTGACCCTGGAGGGGAGTGTCTTCCAGCTGCGCGTATGGCGCATGCTTGCCGACATCCCCTTCGGCGAGACGCTGAGCTACCGGGAGCTGGCCCTCCGCCTGGGGGATGCCGAGCTGGCCAGGGCCGTGGGGCAGGCGGTGGGCGCCAACCCCGTGGCGATCCTCGTGCCCTGCCACCGCGTGCTGGGGAGCGACGGCGCCCTGCGCGGCTACGCCTGGGGCCTGGAGCGGAAGCAGGCGCTGCTGGAGTTGGAGCGCGAGGTGCTCCGGCGCGCTACGGACGCGGAGGCACCTGGAGGGGCCCCCGCTGAAGCTCCAGGGTCGTGTGCGCCCGGGCTCCCAGGCGCTCCGCCAGCAGGGCCATGGCGCAGGCCATGTCCACCCGCGGGCTGCAGCTGAAGTAGTCCGCCGCGGCAAAGCCGTGCTCCGGCCACGTGTGGATGGCGAGGTGGCTCTCGCTCACCACCACCACGCCGCTCACGCCCAGGGGCGAGAAGTGGTGGTGCAGTTCCGCCACCACCGTGGCGCCGCTGGCCCTGGCCGCCGCCAGCATGGCCTCGCGGACGACCTCGGGGGAAGCCAGGCGCGCGGGGTCGCAGCCGGTGAACTCGCCCAGCAGGTGGTGGCCCAACGGGTTCACGGCTGCACCGGACGGAAGAGGCCCACGCACTCCACGTGGCGGGTCAGGGGGAAGAGGTCGAGCACGGCCAGGTCCTCCAGGCGCCAGGCGGGGGACAGGCGCTTCACGTCCCTGCAGAAGGCGGCGCCGTCGCAGCCGATGAGCACGAGGGCCGAGGCGCGGGCGCCCAGGAGGCGCGCGGAGAGCCCTGCGCCCTCCCCGGGGCGGGGAGGGTCGAGCAGCACCAGGTCCCCCGCCGCGCCCAGTCTCTCGGGCACCCAGCCCTCCACGGCCTCCGCCACGCAGGTGGCGGGCAGGTCCATGGCCTCGAGGTTGGCCCGGGCGCTCTGGACGGCGTCCGCGTTCCCCTCCACCAGGATCCGGTGCCGGAAGCGTTCTCCCAGCAAGGCGCTGAAGAGGCCCACGCCGCCGTAGAGGTCGTACAGGGTTTCTCCCCGCAGGTCCCAGCCCTCCAGCACGCGGCCGAAGGCCTCCATGGCGAGGGGCGCGCAGACCTGGAAGAAGCTCCCGGGGCGGTGCTGCAGGCGGATGGACCCCTGCCGGTGCGTGATGGGCTCACGGGTGGGGGACCATTCCCCCCCCTCCAGGCGCCAGGCCCGGCCGTCCGGGAGCACGGCAAACACCGTATCCGCGGGCGTGCCCGTGGCCAGCTCCCAGCGCTGGGGCCGGGGCGGCAGGGCCCCGCTGCGCAGGGCTTCCGACAGGGCCGGCAGGGCCTCGGACAGGCAGGGGGCGGCGGCCGGGCAGGCGGAGACGGGCACGAGGCGGTGGCTCCTGCGGCCGTGGAAGCCCAGGTTCCGGCCGTCCCAGTGGAGCTGGATGCGGTGGCGCCGGGCGTCCCCGGGGGCCTCCAGCCAGCGGAAGGGCGGCGCCCCGTGGAGCTGGCGGGCCAGGAGATCCTCCACCATGGCGCGCTTGAGGGAGGAGGCGCAGGCCTCGCCCTCCCGCAGCTCGCAGCCGCCGCAGTCCTGGGCCGCGGGACATCCCGCGGGTCCGCGGCGGGGGTCCCTGGAGAGCCAGGCCTCCACCTCGCCTTCGCCATGGCGGGCCTTCCAGCGCACCGCGGCGCGCACCGTCTCGCCGGGGAAGAGCGCCAGGGGCGCCGAGAGCAGCACCACGCGCCCGTCCTCGGCGCGGCCCACGCCCAGGCCGCCCCAGGCGAGGCGCTCGATTGTTCCCTGCCACGCCTCGGGCGCCGTGTAGACTTGGGGCCTTCCCTGACCCCGCAGCCCGTGGTTTTCCGTGCGCTTCACCGTCGCGATCCCTCCTGAGCACCGTAGCAGCCTGGAAGCCGGGCTGGACAGGGAAGTCCTCTCCGGACTGGCCTGGGCGGAGGAGGCCCCCGCGGAGGTGGTGCTGGGGATGCCGGGGGAAGGGCATCTGGCCACCTGCCGCGCCTGGCCCGGTCCCGAGGGGGCCTGCGCCCTGGTGGAGACGGCCTGGGCGCGCTTCCTGGACCGGCGGCGCATGGAGCGCCTCCACGAGGTGGGCCGCGCCCTCGTCTCGGAGCAGAACCTGGACCGCCTGCTGGACCTGATCCTCGTGCAGGCCCGCCGTCTTCTGGATGCGGAGGCGGGCTCCCTGTACCTGGTGGTGGGGGAGGGCGAGGACCGGGAGCTGCTCTTCGCCCACACCCAGAATGCGGCGGTGGATCTGCCCTACCACCGCTTCCGCATGCCCATCTCGCCGGATTCCATGGCTGGCTTCGTGGCCGCCACGGGGCGAAGCCTGAACATTCCCGACGTGCAGGAGTTGGGGCCGGACGCGCCGTACCGCTTCAACGACAGCTTCGACCGCAGAAGCGGCTACCGCTCGCGCTCCATGCTGGTGGTTCCCCTCCTGGACGTAGAGGGCCAGGTGCTGGGGGTCCTGCAGCTCATCAACCGCCTGGAGGAGGACGCGGAGGGCCGGCGCACGGTGGTGCCCTTCCTGCGGGAGCACGTGGGACTGGCCCAGAGCCTCGCGGGGCAGGCCGGGGTGGCCGTGCGCAACGCCCGCCTGCGGGAGGAAATCGAGCGCCTCTTCGAGGGCTTCGTGCAGGCCTCCGTGACCGCGATCGAGCAGCGGGATCCCGTCACCAGCGGCCATTCGGCCCGGGTGGCGGCCCTCACGGTGGGACTGGCGGAGGCGGTGAACACGGTCGGCGAGGGGACCCTGGCATCCGTGCACTTCAGCGCGCGCCAGCTCCGGGAGCTGCGCTACGCCAGCCTGCTCCACGACTTCGGCAAGGTCGGCGTGCGCGAGCAGGTGCTCGTGAAGGCCAAGAAGCTGGAGCCCGCCCGCCTGGAGCTTCTCCTCCAGCGCCTGCGCCAGCGGCGGGAGGAGCGCCTGCTTGCGCGGCTTCGGCAGGAGTGGGCCGCGGGCCGCCCCTTCGACGTCGCCTCGTGGGAGGCCACCCGGGGAGAGGAGGACGCGGAGACGGAGCGCCTGATCCAGGTGCTGCTCGGCAGCAACGAGCCCGCGCTGCTCTCCGGCGCGCTGGCGGAGGGCCTCGACCACCTGGCCACGCTGCGCTGCTGCGGGTGGGAGGGACGGGAGGAAGCCCTCTTCGCGCCCGCGGACCTCGCCTGCCTGCGCATCCCGAAGGGCAGCCTCTCGGAGGAGGAGCGCCTGGAGATCGAGAGCCACGTGGCCCACACCTTCGACTTCCTGCGGCGCATTCCCTGGACGGGCGACCTGGACGCGGTGCCCGCCATCGCCTTTGCCCACCACGAGCGCCTGGACGGGGGCGGCTACCCGCGCGGCCTGCGCCGGGAGGAGATCCCGCTCCAGAGCCGGGCTATGGCCATTGCGGACGTCTTCGACGCCCTCACCGCCCAGGACCGCCCCTACAAGGCCGCCGTGCCGCTGGACCGCAGCCTGGCGATCCTGGAGGCGGCGGGACGCGAGGGCCACCTGGGCGCGGAACTCCTGGAGCTGTTCATCCGCGCACGGGTGTACGAACGGGCCGTTCCTTCGCGCTGAGGCCCCGCGGGGGACAGGCCGCGAGGCCCTGTGGCACAATGGCCGTTCTGGAGTTCCGCATGACCGAATCCGTCTTGCCCACCAAGCAGATCGACGTCCAGGGCGTCATGGACCTGCTGCCCCACCGCTATCCCATCCTGCTGGTGGACCGCATCCTCGACTACGAGCGCGGCAAGTGGATCCGGGGCATCAAGAACGTCAGCATCGGCGAGCCGGTCTTCCAGGGGCACTTCCCCAAGCGGCCCATCTTCCCCGGCGTGCTGATCGTCGAGGCCATGGCCCAGACGGGCGGCTGCCTGGTGATGCAGGATTTCGAGGCCCGCGACAAGAAGGTGATCTACTTCATGGCCATCGACGGTGTGAAGTTCCGCCGGCCCGTGGTGCCCGGCGACCAGCTCGTGATGGAGGTGAAGGTGGTGCAGCTGCGGGGCAAGGTGTGCAAGCTGCGCGGCGAGGCCTTCGTGGACGGGCAGAAGGCCGCCGAAGCCGAGTTCATGAGCATGCTGGTCGACCTGGAGGAGGCGCACTGATGGCCGCGGAGATTCATCCTTCTTCCGTCGTCAGCCCGGAGGCGGTGCTGGCGGATGGCGTGGTGGTCGGTCCCTTCTGCGTGATCGAGGGGAACGCGAAGATCGGGGCCCGCACGCTGCTGCGCAGCCACGTGGTCATCGGTCCCCACACCGAGCTGGGCGAGGACAACGACATCTACCCCCACGCCACCCTGGGCATGGGCCCCCAGGACCTGAAGTTCAAGGGCGCACCCACGCGGCTGGTCATCGGGAATCGCAACGTGATCCGCGAGGGCTGCACCATGCACCGCGGCACCGAGGGGGGGGGCGGCCTCACGACCCTGGGCGACGACAACTTCATCATGACCGGCAGCCACGTCGCCCACGACTGCCACGTGGGCAACGGCAACATCTTCGCCAACTGCGCGACCCTGGCGGGCCACGTGGAGGTCGGGAACGGCTGCAACATCGGGGCCTTCAGCGCCATCCACCAGTTCTGCCGCGTGGGCGACCACGCCTTCATGGGCGGCTTCACCGTGGCCACCCAGGACGTCCTGCCCTTCATGAAGACCGTGGGGGCGCGGGATACCAAGAGCTACGGCGTGAACACCATCGGCCTGCGGCGCAAGGGCTTCCCCGAGGAGACCGTGGAGGCGCTCGTGAAGGCGCACCGCATCCTCTTCCACAAGGGGCTCCTCCTGAAGGAGGCGCTGGAACAGGCCGCGCAGGAGGTGGGCCACGTGGCCGAGGTCGCCTACCTGCTGGGCTACATCCGGGATGCCAAGCGGGGCATCCACCGTGGCTGAGCCCACCCGCGCCGCCACCGTCGCCATCGTGGGCCTTCCCAATTCCGGGAAGTCGACCCTCCTGAACGCCCTCGTGGGCGAGAAGCTCGCCGCCGTGAGCCAGACGCCCCAGACCACGCGCACGCGCATCCTCGGCGTGGTGGAGCGGGGAAGGGCGCAGCTGGCCTTCCTGGACACGCCGGGCATCCACACGCCGAAGCACGCCCTGAACCACCGCATGCTCCACCACGTGGATGCGGCCCTGGCGGAGGCGGACCTCATCCTGTGGGTGGTGGACGCGGACGGCTTCCTCGGCCCCGGCGAACGGGAACTGGCCAAGCGCCTGGCGCGCGCGGACCAGCCCGTGTACCTCCTCCTCAACAAGATCGACCTGGTCTCCAAGGGCCGCCTGATGGAGAAGGTCGTGGCCTACAAGGACCTGCTGGCCTTCCGGGAGATCGTGCCCGTGGGCGCGAAGCTGGGGCAGAACCTCGAGCCGCTCTGGGCGCTGCTGGAGCGGGACGCGCCCGAGGGCCCGTGGCCCTTCGGCGAGGCCGAGTTCACCGACCAGACCGAGCGCTCCCTGGCGGCGGAGTTCATCCGCGAGAAGGTGCTGCGCAAGACCCGCGACGAGGTGCCCCACGGCGTGGCCGTGCTCATCCGCCGCTGGCTGGAGGAGGGGGCCGACGACTACCCGGAGGACCTGGAGCCCGGCGGAACCTGCATCCACGCCGAGATCATCGTGGAGCGCGACAACCACCGGAAGATCATCCTCGGCTCCGGGGGCGAGATGATCCGGGACATCCGCCACAGCGCCCAGCGCGAGCTGCGCAAGCTCCTCCAGCGGCCCGTGCGCCTCGAGCTGCACGTCGTGGTGGAAGAGGCTTGGCGCGACCGTCCCGACAAGCTGGACCGCTTCCTGGGCAGCGAGGGCTGAGGCCCTGGAACGCCTGGAGAAGGGCATTTCCGGAAGGGCGCCCAGAAATGTGCGCCCATGTATGAACACAAATGGTGCAAAACACGCACAGAAAAAGCATTGCGATTTGTCACAATGTTGGCAACCTAGATGGCTGTGCCTTTCCCTAGAACGGCGCGACGGGCCTGGAAGCAGGCCCGTTTATCTGTGTCCATGCCAAGAGGCCCATGGCGGGCCGAGGAGTCCTAGATGAACAGTCCGAGATGGAGTCTTCTCTCCCTCACCGCCCTGGCCTGCGCCGTCGCGGCCCAGGCCCAGACCACCACGGGCGGCGTACGCGGCGCCGTGAAGTCCCGCAAGGGCGGCGTCGTGGCCGGCGCCTCCCTGGTGATCCGGAACCTGGAGACGGGCTTCACGCGCACCCAGATGACGGACTCCAAGGGCGGCTACAGCTTCTCCCTGCTGCCCGTGGGCCGCTACGAGCTGACCGTGACCGCCCAGGGCCTCAAGACCATCAAGGACGGCAACGTCCGCGTGACCCTGGGCCAGGCGAGCCTGCAGAACTTCACCCTCGACAGCGCCGAAGCCGCCGCCGTGGTGGAGGTGGTCTCCGACAGCGCCACGGTGGACGCCACCCAGATCAACACGCAGACCTCCATCTCCCAGGAGCTGGTGGAAGCCATTCCCGTGAACGGCCGCAACTTCACGGATCTCGTGCAGATGACCCCCGGCGCCGCCGTCGGGACCCAGAGCTACTACACCACCGTGGAGGGCGCCCGAGGCGTTCAGAACAGCCTGCAGATCGACGGCGGGAGCTTCAATTCCCGCTTCAACAGCGAACAGCGCGGCGGCACGCGCATCCCCTTCAGCTTCGGGCAGGATTCCATCAAGGAACTGCAGGTCATCACCAACAGCTTCGACGCCCAGTACGGCGACGCGGTGGGCGCGGTGATCAATGCCGTGACCAAGTCCGGCACCAACGAGACGACGGGCATGGCCTTCATGCTCTTCCGGCCCGACTCCCTGGTGGCGAGCGTGAAGACCGTTCCCCTCGACCTGAGCGGCATCAACGACCGCAAGGTGCGGGAGCGGAACTTCCAGTCGCTGCAGTTCGGCTTCAACCTGGGCGGTCCCATCATCAAGGACAAGCTCCACTACTTCGTGAATGTGGAATTCGCCCGCAAGCGCGAGGACAGCGTCCCCGCCTTCGGAATCACCGGCGATCCCCAGTCCACCGCCTTCTACGGGACCGGGGGCATGGGCTCCCTGCTGCTCACCATGCCGGGCCGCACCCTGGCCGAGGAGAACGGGCGCTCCTGGACGGATGAACAGCGCAACCTGGTGGTCATGGCCCGCGTGGACTGGAACATCAACGCCGAGCACCGCGCCACCTTCCGCCTGAACAGCCAGGACTACCGCGGCCTGAACGACATCTACGCCGGCTCGCGCCGTTCGGATGTGGCGGAATCCGGCAACTCCACCAACAAGTTCAAGAGCCTTTCCGGGGTGATGGAACTGAACTCCATCCTGGGCGCCAACCTCGTGAACGAGGTCCGCGTCCAGGGTGCCAAGGAAGAGCGCCCCACCACGCCGAACTCCACCATCTGCTCCCCCCTGCGCCTGCACAAGCTCGGCTCGAACTACGACGTGAACGCGGGACAGTACTACATCGATCCCCGCACCACGGAGGAGAAGACCCTCCAGATCCAGGACAACCTCACCTACATGAGCGGCGACTGGACCCTGAAGGGCGGCGTGGACCTGCAGTTCATCCACATGAAGAACCGCTACCTGCCCAGCGGCAACGGCAACTGGACCTTCCCGAGCTACGACATGGCCCAGAAGTGGTTCAGTGGCGCGGCGGCGGCCGACCTCAGCGGCGTGTCCTACACCCAGGGCTACTCCCCTGTGGATGGCGTGAGCGACTTCAGCGAGAAGTACTTCGCTGGGTACGTGCAGGCCCAGTACGCGGGCCTGCTGGACCGCCGCCTGCTCCTGAGCCTCGGCGCCCGCTACACCGCGGAGCTCTGGAGCGGCAACCCCAACCCGAACCCCAAGCTGCAGGGGCTGGACCGCGCACCCAACACGAGTGCGCTGGACCCCCGCTTTGGTTTCAGCCTCGACCTGCTCGGCAACGGCCGCACCATCGTGCGCGGCGGCTACGGCTGGTTCAGCATCAGCAATCCCGGCCAGACCGTTTCCGGCGCCATCATGAACAACGGGATCAACCTGGTGTCGTACTACCTCCCCGCCAAAAATGGTGATGCCACCCTCTGGCAGTCTGCGGATCCCGCCGCGCCGGCCTACCTGTCGGCGGCCATGCGCTGGAGCGGCCCCCTGACGGCGCGGGGCTCCCTGACGGCCATCCCCACCTCCGTGCTCCTCTCGGACAGCCCCTTCAAGGTGGACACCATCACCCCCACGATCATCGATCCGGACGCCAAGATGACCCAGGCCCGCTCCAGCGCCCTGGGCGTGGAGCACGACTTCGGGAACGGCTACACCGTGGGCCTGAAGGGCACCTACAAGCAGTACCGGAACCTGCAGTACGCCGTGAACATCAACCTGGGCCAGTGCCTGCCTGGCACCACGACCGTGGATCCGAACGCCTTCTACCAGGACGGCTATCCCACCACCTGGAACCAGTTCAGCACCAAGGCCCGCCCGGGGCGGGCCATCGTCCGGGGCCGCATGCTCGACCTGACCGGCTTCGGCAACGTGATCCTCAGCAAATACGACGGCGAGGGCCGCTACAAGAGCGTGGTGCTCGAGGGCTCCCGGCGCGTGGACGGGGGCTGGGGCTTCAAGGGCAGCCTGACCTTCAGCAAGGCCGAGGACAACAACTCCAACGAGCGCGCCACGCTCACGTCCGATTCCGCCCTCACTGAGAACCCCGCGGATCCCTTGGGCTCCTACGCTCTCAGCGACAACGACCACGCCTTCAAGGCCAGCCTGGCCTGGTACGCCCCGGCCTTCTACGGGGTGCGGGTCTCGGGCATCACGACCTACACCACGGGACGTCCCTACAGCGCCGAGTACTACGACGACCAGAACGGCGACGGGAAGTACATCGACACGGTGGGAGGCCGCAACACCTACCGGCAGCCCAACAGCAAGACCTTCGACCTGCGCGTGGCCCGGACCTTCCGCGTGACGAAGGGCTTCTCGGTGGAAGGCATCGTGGACGTCTTCAACGTCTTCAACTGGGCCAACCAGTACACGAACCTCTACGACTACACCGTCAAGGGTGGGGCCCTGAACCCGAACTTCGGGAAGATCAACATGCCCGACAACCGCACCCGCGAGGTGCAGTTCACCGTGAAGGCCCGCTTCTAGTCCTTGTCCCCTTCCTTTGTTCATCGGAGTTGATATGTCCACATGCATGAAGCGCAGGGGCGTGGCCGCGCTGACCACCCTGTGCCTGACCCTCTCCACGGGCCTCCTGGTGCTCTCCACTGCCTGCGCCTCCAACGACAAGAGCTACGACGAGCCGGCGCCTGCCATTTCGGCCTTCACCACCGGCACGATGTCGGGCACCACCTTCACCGCAACCCGTGCGGGGACGACCCTGAACGTTCTCAAGGGAAGCAGTGCGTGGTTCCGCGCGAATTTTGGGGTTAAGGGGGGCAGCGCCGTCCTGATGCCCGGCAACGTGGTGGTGCCGAACAACGTGCCCTTCGAGGTGAAGAACCTCCAGGAGAGCACCACCTTCACGCTCACCGTGACCAGCGCGGCCGGCAAGAAAGCCACGGCCAGCGTGCCGGTCACGGTATCGACCGCTCCCACGGGACTCACCTACGACAACGAGAACGCCACCTACTACGTGGGTGTGCAGATCGCTGCGAACCGTCCGACGGTGAATGGCTCTACGCCCATGACCTATTCCGTGGCGCCGGAGCTCCCGACGGGGCTGAGCCTGGATCCCAGCACCGGCATCATCAGCGGCACGCCGACGGCTACGGCTGTGCAGGGGACCTTCACGATCACGGCCAAGAACGCCGTGGGCGAGCAGACGAAGGACATCAAGATCGCGGTGCAGGCGACCCCCATCACCTTCACCGCGCCTTCGAGTATTGCTCCTGGGCAGGGCTTGACCCTGGCCTGGGATGCGAGCTCCCCGAGCGGTCTGTTCACGGCGGTGGAAGTCTCCGCCGATCCGGCGGATTCCGCCGTTGTCGGGCCCTTCGCCCTCAAGGGAAGCCTGGCCCTGCACCCGGCGACCACCACGACCTACACCCTGCGCGTGACCGGGGTGGACGGTGGAACCGTCACCCGCACGGTCATCGTGACCGTGGGGAGTGCTCCGGTGAGCAACCTCACCCTGCAGGCCGAACCTGCCGTCACCACCTATGGCGGTACGAGCACCCTGACCTGGTCCATGGCGGGTGCCCCCGCGGAACTCTTCTTCACGGATGATCCCCAGGACCAGGCGGGCGCCTCGAACCGCGTGGTGAGCCCCCAGCGCCGCCAGACCTACGTGCTGAGAGCGAAGAATGCCCTCAACTCCGGCTACGTGGCGGCCCAGCCCACCGGGGCCGGGCGGGGCCTGGAGGCCTTTGCCGGCAACACCGACGCCGGCGGCTGCGTGGACGGCACCGGTTCCGCCGCCAAGTTCCTTTTTGCCACCTCCGTGGCGGGCACTACTGGTGTGACGGGCAGCCTGACCCTCGGGGGGGACGGGAACCTGTACGTGGCCGACACCGCCAACCACGTGGTGCGGCGGGTGAGCCCCACGGGCGTGGTGACCACCCTGGCGGGCAAGCCCGGCGTGGCCTTCAATCAGGCGACGGACGGGGACGGCAGCGGCATCGGCAGCGCGGCGCGCTTCGACCGGCCCGCCCAGGTGCTCTACATCGACGAGAACACCCTGTACGTGAGCGACTACGGGAGCCACAGCCTGCGCCGCCTGGACAGGCAGCCCGACGGGAGCTGGGCGGTGAGCGTGGCCGCGGGCACGCCCGGCACCTACGGCAACGCCACCACCCAAAACCTGGACAACCCTCTGGGGATCGCCGCCTACAACGGCAAGCTTTACATCGCGGACATGTACACCAGCACGATCAGGGTCTACGACCCGAGCGCGCCCGCGGGCAGCCGCCTGAGCACCCTGGCGGGCAGCGGGACTTACGGGTACAAGGACGGCACGGGCAGCGCCGCCCTGTTCAGGGATCCTTCCGCCCTCTGCATCGACCCCGCCAACGGCGACATCTACGTGGCGGACCGGGAGAACCACGCCATCCGCAAGGTGACCCAGGCGGGCGTGGTGACCACCGTGGCGGGTGCGGTGTCGACGGGTGCTGCGCCTGGGAATGGCACTTCGGGATCCACCGACGGCACGGGAACGGCGGCGCGCTTCAACCGTCCCTGCGCCATTGCCCGTGGCACGGATGGCACCTTCTATATCTCTGACTACAAGAACCACACCATCCGCCGCATGAGCGCCACCTTCGAGGTGAGCACGCTGGCGGGCAAGGCCGGCACCTACGGATTCGCCGAGGGCACGGGCCAGAATGCGCTCTTCAACGGGCCCCAGGGCCTCGCGGTGGACGCGTCGGGCGCCCTCCTGGTGGCGGACAGCCAGAACTTCCACCTCCGCAAGCTGACGCCCTCTGGAAGCCCCGCGGTCTACCAGACCTCGCCCTTTGCCGGGCGGCGCATGGCCGGCCTGGTGAATGGTGCCGCCGCGACGGCGCAGTTCAACACGCCGAACGGCGTGGCTGTGTCGAAGACCAACTACACCTACGTGGCCGATGAACGCAACGCGTGCGTCCGGCGCATCGCGCCCGACGGCACCGTGGAGACCTGGGGCACGGGCTACACCTTTGCGGGGCCTGCGGCCGTCTGCGTGGACCAGAACGAGAACGTCTATGTGACGGATCGCTCCACCACGGCCCTCACCGTGGTGAAGATCACCCCGGATGGTACCGCGGCGGCCCTGGCCCTCACCGGGGCCACCCCGGACCTCGGCAAGGCGAACGGGCGCGGCATCGCGGTGAACCCTGAGGGGACGGCCCTTTTCGTGTCCAACGGGGACAGCCTCCAGAAGTTCGACCTGGGCACCCTGGCCCAGGTGAAGGCGCTCACCGTCAAGTCCGCCTACGGCCTCGCCCTGGACAAGGACACTCTGTATTGGGTGGAAAATTACGACCATTACGACAAAGCCACAAAGATTACTACTTATAACTACCTTGTCCGCAAGGCGGATCTTGGAATTACCACTGCTGCTTTTGTTGCAGGCACTGCAAATACGGTGGGCTTCCAGGATGGCGCCGTCGCTTCGGCCTCCTTCAACGCCCCGGTGTCCCTGGCCCTGGCGCTCGGCAGCGACGGCATCGCCACCCACGTCTTCGTGGTGGACCAGGGCAACGCGGCCCTGCGTGCCATCAACCTGAAGGACGCCACGGTGGAGACCCTGGTGGGCGCTGCCCTGGTCACGGGTGCCGTTCCGGGAATCCTGGGCAATGCGGGGCTCTACTGGCCCAAGGGTGTGGCCATCACACCGGCCGGCGACCTTCTGGTCACCACCAGCGATGGCCTCATGCAGCTCACCGCGCCCCTGAACAAGTAAGCCCGGCCTGGTCGGAACACGAAGAAGGCGCCCTTCGGGGCGCCTTCTTCTGTCCAGGGAAGTGTTTCTACCGAGGGTGTCCCAGGGCCAGGACGACGAAGGCCTCTTCGCCGCTGGCCAGGGGCAGGGCGCTCTTCAGGGCTTCCAGGTCCAGGCCGCTGGCGGTACCCGCGCCGAGGGCAAGGGCGGCGGCCTGGAGGAGCAGGGCCTGGCTGGCGGCACCGGCTTCCCAGAAGGTGTAGCGCTCCTGGTGGCGCGCGTCGCCGCCCAGGCGCGCGGGCGCGCCCGCCACCACCACCAGGGAGGGGCTCTGGGCGATCCAGGCCTGGAGGCCCTTGAGCTTGCCGCCGAGCTCCGCCACGCCCTGCCCGCTGAGCCGCGCGAGGGCGTGGGTCTTCGGCAGGTAGCGGTAGCTGCCCTTCGGCAGGGTGGCGCTGCCCTCGGTGACGAGGATCAACTCCAGGGGGTAGCGGGCGCGGGCACTGGGCACGGTGCGCCGGTTTGGACGGTTCTCGCCCTGGGCGGCCCAGAGGAGGGCGGCGGCCTCGTCCAGCGCGAGGGCCGGCCCGCCGAGCTTCCGCTCCGTACGCCGGGCCTTCAGGGCCTCCTGGAGGGTGGTCTTCGAGGGCAGGGGCGCGGGCAACGGGAGGGGCTCGGGAGCCTGGGCGACGAGGGGCAGGGCGAGCAGGAGGGCGAAGGGGCGCATGGGAATTCTTTCAGTCGAAGACGAGGGGCGGGGCGATGAGGCGGTCGAAGGCGGGCAGGGGGCCCATGAGGGGACGGCAGTAGTTCTTGAAGGCCTCGTCGATGTCGCAGCCGTCCTTCAGGAAGGCGGCGGGCAGGGCCTTGGTGGCAGCGGCCACGCTGTCGAGGGGCGTGGCGAAGTAGTCCACGCTGTAGTCGCCGGTGCGGCGGATCGCTACGGAGCCGTTGATGCCCTGCTGCACGGCGAAGTGCACGGCGGTCTCGCCCACGTCCCGGGCCTCGCTGGCGTCCACGTCCGAGATCACGCCCAGGAAGGAGCGCTGGAGGTAGCCGAAGGTGTCGCAGCGCACGCGCTTGATGCCGAGGTGCTGCTTCACCGCGTCCGACAGGGCGTCCCCCAGGGTGCTGCGCCCCGAGAGCTGCAGATTGCCGAAGGGGTCGCGCTCCTCCTGGGCCTGGAGCTTCGAGAGCATGGGCTGCCCGTCGGGGGCCACGATGCCTTCGCACACGGCCACCACGCAGCGGCCGTGCTCGCTGTACACGCGGTCCACGTCGGCCAGGAAGCGTTCCATCCCGAAGGGGGCCTCGGGTACGTAGATGAGGTGCGGCCCGTCGTGGGGCCAGCGCCGGGCGAAGATGGAGCTGGCGGTGAGGAAGCCGGCGCTGCGCCCCATCACCACCCCCACGAAGACGCCGGGGATGGCGTAGTTGTCGAGGTCCAGCCCCGCGAAGGCGCTCACCACGAAGCGGGCGGCGCTGCCGAAGCCCGGGCAGTGGTCGGTGACCAGCAGATCGTTGTCGATGGTCTTCGGGATGTGCATGACCCGCAGCTCGTAGCCCTGCTCCTCGGCGAAGCGCGCCACGATGCGGCAGGTCTCGGCGCTGTCGTTGCCGCCGATGTAGAAGAAGTAGCGCACGTCGTGCCTGCGGAAGACCTCGACCATGCGCGCGCAGTAGGCCTCGTCCGGCTTGTCCCGCGTGGAACCCAGGGCAGAGGAGGGCGTGACCGCCACCATCTCGAGGTTGTGGGTGGTGGCCTGGGAGAGGTCCAGGAAGTCCTCCCCCACGATGCCGCGCACGCCGTAGCGGGCGCCGTACACCTGAGTGATGAAGGGATACTTCCGGGCCTCGAGCACGACGCCCACGAGGCTCTGGTTGATGACCGCGGTGGGGCCGCCCCCTTGCGCGATGACGGCCTTGCCTTCCAGCTTCCTCACGGTGCCTCCGCTCCTGGATTTCGGTTGGGTGCGGCCATTGTGCCCCAAGGCCCGGGGAGCGTCGCCTGCAAAAAACAGGGGCCACCCTACGGGCGGCCCCTGGAATCCCGGCGCCCGCAGGCGTCAGGTGTGCTTCTGCTTCAGGCTCTCCTCGTGGGGGAACCACTTCTCCCAGAGCACCACCACCGGGCTCGCGATGTAGATGGAGCTGTAGGTGCCGGTGATGACGCCGATCATGATCGGGAAGCTGAGGTCCCGCAGGGCCGGACCGCCCCAGAAGAAGAGGCAGATGGCCACGAAGAGCACGGAGCAGCTCGTGAGGATCGTGCGGCTGAGGGTCTGGTTGATGGAGTCGTCCACCAGCTTCGAGATGCTCACCCGCCGGTATTCCGGCTTGTGGCTGTTCTCGCGGATGCGGTCGAAGACCACGATGGTGTCGGACATGGAGTAGCCGAGGAGGATCAGGAAGCTGGCCACCACCGGCACGCTGAACTCGAAGCCGAAGAGCACGAAGAGTCCCAGCGCCATCAGGATGTCGTGGATGAGGCTCACGATGCCGCCGATGGCGAAGCTCGCGGTGAAGCGGAACATCACGTAGACCAGGATGGCGCCCAGCGCCCAGGCCACGGCGGTGAGGGTCTTCTGGGTCCACTCGCCCGAGATGCTGGGGGAGAAGCTCTCGTTCTTGAGCACGACCATGGGGCCCAGGCGGTAGTTGGACTCCAGGTCCTGACGCAGCTGGGCGGGCAGGTCCTGGGGCAGCTGCGCGAAGCTGGTGAGCGGACTGTAGGTGTCCCGCGCGCTGATGATCTTGGCCACCCAGGGCTGGTAGCCCGCCTGCACGGCCTCCTCCTCCCCCTGGATGCCCAAGGGGTTGGCCTTGGCCCAGCGGGTGGTGAGGTCGCCCACGGGGGCCATGTTCAGGTCGATCCGAGGGTCCGCCGCGGCGGGATCCAGCTTCTGGAGGATGCCCTTGATCTGGTTGAACTGGGTGGTGGCTTCCTTCTCGTCCTGCCCCTTGGTGGCCTTCACCTTGATGGAGAAGTCGGTGACTTCGGGCTTGTCGGTGTAGGCCACCACGGCAGCGTTGCTCAGGCCGCCCTGGTAGAGGGCGCTGCGCACCTGGTCCTGGGGCACCTTGCCCTTGAAGCGCACCATCACGTCCACGCCGCCCACGAACTGCATGCCGAGCTTCACGCGGTGGTTGCCGCCCTTCCAGGGCTGGGCCGACAGGATGCAGATGACGATGATGCCCCAGCTGATGCTGAGCGCGAGGCCCTTCCACTTCATGAAGGGGAACTTCGCGTCCTTGAAGATCGTGAGGTGGCCGATGCTCAGGCGCGTGGTGGGGTTGTGCTCGAGCACCCAGTCGTAGATGTAGCGGCTGATGTAGATGCTGGTGAAGAGCGAGGCCACGACGCCCACGGTGAGGGTCACGGCGAAGCCCTTCACGGGGCCGGTGCCGAAGATGAAGAGCAGGAGGGCCGCGAAGAGCTGGGTGACGTGGCTGTCCACGATGGTCCAGAACACCCGGTCGAAGCCCGCCTGGATGGCGCCCGAGACGCTCTTGCCGTGGGAGAGCTCCTCCCGGATGCGCTCGAAGATCAGGATGTTGGCGTCCACCGCCATACCCAGGGTGAGGGCGAAGCCCGCGATGCCCGGCAGGGTGAGCACGGCGTTGAAGCTGCCCAGCAGGCCCAGCATGACCACGGTGTTGATGGTGAGGGCCACGATGGCGTTCACGCCGGACCAGTGGTACCAGAACACCATGAAGAGGATGATCGCGCCGAAGCCCAGCGCGCTGCCCGTGACGCCCGCCTTGATGGCGTCCGCGCCCAGGCTCGGGCCCATGGATTTCTCCTCCAGGAACTTCATGGAGGCGCGCATGGCGCCGGACCGCAGCTTCATGGCGAAGTCGTCGGCCTCCGCCTCGGTGAAGCTGCCGGAGACGCGCACCGAACCTCCGGGAATGGGCTCCCGGGCGCTCAGCACGCTGGCGATCTTGCGGTCCAGCACCACGGCGATCAGGCGGCCCTCGTCGGCCATGACCTTCGTGGCCTGGTAGAAGGCGTCGGTGCCCGTGCGGTTCAGGGTGAAGTTGATCTCGTTCTGCTCGGTCTGCGGGTTGGGCGCGCGGTGGGCGTCGATGATGTCCTTGCCGTCCACCTGCACGCGGTTCTCCACCACGTACCAGCGGTGGACCTTCTCCTCCGCAGCCTTCGCGGGGGCGGCGCCGGGTGCGGCCTGGCGGCCGGTGGCGAGGCGCGTGTTGTGCTCCGTCTCGGGCTCGGGGAGGATCTCCCACTCGGGGTTCAGCGTGCCGCCGAGGGCCGCGAGGGCCTCCTCGCGGGTCACGTAGCCCCGGGGGCTGGTGCCCTTGGCGACCAGGCGCTGCTCCAGGCGGCCCGGGGTGGCGAGCAGGCCCTTGATGCGCTCGCGCTCGGCCTCGTTCACGCCGGGAAGCTCCACGATGATGCGGTTCCCCTCGCGGCCGCTGGGGGTGATCTCCGGTTCGGCTACGCCGAACTGGTTGATGCGCTTCTCGATGATCTGCAGGGCGCGCTTGTTGGCGTCGTCCTTCAGGCTCTTCTGGTGGGAGGCGAGCTGGGTCAGGACGAGCTGCTCACCCTGGAACGCGCCCTTGTAGCCGGGGAAGCCCTCGAGGATCTTCTCCACGGCGGGGCGCTGGTCCGCCGGCACGCCGTCGACCTGCAGCGCCAGGCCCTCCGCACGCGCCGTGGCGCTGGCGAGGCCCTTCTCCTGCAGCTTCTGGAGCAGCCGGTCGCGGGTATCGCGCAGATCGGCCTCGAGGGCCTCGTGGCCCTGGACCTCCAGCTCGAAGTGCACGCCGCCCTGGAGGTCCAGGCCCAGGCGCACCTTATGGAGGGGAAGGAAGAAGTAACCGCAGGCGGCGCAGATCAGGGTGACGACGATCAGGCGCCAGAGGGTCCGCTTGCTCACGGAAGACTCCGACATGGTTGAAGGGCGGGGCAGCCCCCGCCCCTCAGGCGTTCACGGATGGGCCTTAGTTCTGCTCGGGGGCCGGCTCGCCGGCGAGGGCGACCACGGCGGTCTTGCGGGCCTTGACCACGGCGCTGCCCAGCTTCACGTAGATGGCCTGGTCCTCCACGCGGTCGATGGTGGCGTAGAGGCCGCCGGCGAGCAGGACCTCGTCCCCCGCCTTGAGCTTGGCCAGGCGCTCCTGCATGGCCTTGCGGGCCTTGCTCTGGGGGCGGATCAGCAGGAAGTAGAAGAGCAGGCCCATGCCGCCGAACATCACGAGGGTCGGGATCATGGACTGCTGCTGGGCTTGCAGGAGAAGGAAGGACATCAAGGCTCCTCTTGGTTCCAGTTGGACCGCGTTCGCTGTTCGAAGTCCGGGAAACGGTCTTCCAGCAGGGCCTGCCGGGCGGCGCGGGTGAGTCCAACAGTGTAGCTCAGGTTATGGATGGTGTTGAGCGTGGAGGCCAGCAGCTCCCCGGCCTTGAAGAGATGGTGGAGGTAGGCCCGCGTGAACGTGCGGCAGGTGTAGCAGCCGCAATCTGGATCCACGGGCTCGGCGGATTCCCGGTGCCGGGCGTTCTTGATGTTGAGGCGGCCCCGGCTCGTGAGCAGGCGGCCGTGCCGCGCCTCCCGGGAGGGCAGCACGCAGTCGAAGAGGTCCACACCCTGGGCGATGCCGAAGAGCAGGTCCTCCGGCGTGCCCACGCCCATCAGGTAGCGCGGGCGGTCGGAAGGCAGCAGGCGCACGAATTCCGCCAGGGTGGCGTTCATCTCCTCCTTGGGCTCGCCGACGCTCAGGCCCCCCACGGCAAAGCCCTGGAATGGACGGCGGCTGTCGCGTTCCAGGGTCTCCTCCAGGTGGCGCGTGCGCAGGTCCAGGTGCGTGCCGCCCTGGTTGATGGCGAAGAGCCCCTGGTGGGGAGCGAGGGGGAAGGCGCGGCAGCGGGCGAGCCAGCGCGTGGTGCGGGCCATGGACTGCTCGAGGGGGCCACGCTCCATGCGCCCCGCAGGGCACTCGTCCAGGGCCATCACGATGTCCGATCCGAGGTTCCGCTGGATCTCCATGCTGCGCTCGGGGCTCAGGAACTGGCGGGAGCCGTCCAGGTGGCTCTGGAAGGCGACGCCCTCCTCGGTGATCTTCCGCAGCGAGGCGAGCGAGAACACCTGGAAGCCACCGGAATCCGTGAGGATCGGGCCTTCCCAGCCCATGAAGGCGTGCAGGCCCCCGAGGCGCGCCACCAGGTCATCCCCCGGGCGCAGGCCCAGGTGGTAGGTGTTGCCGAGGATGACCTGGGGGGCGATCTCTGCGAGCTGGGCAGGGGTGATGGCCTTCACGGTGCCCTGCGTGCCCACGGGCATGAAGGCCGGCGTGTGCACGGTGCCGTGGGCGGTGTGGAAGACGCCCGCGCGGGCAATCCCGCAGCGGGCCTGGGTTTCGAAGGCGAAGGGCTGTAACGCGGGCATGACGGTTCCAGTGCGGGATGGGGGCGTCATCGCAACGTTTTTCGGATCGCCCGGTTGTGTCACGGCGATGGAAAATGTTCGCAATGCGGCCATGGGTGCGGATCTGGAGGGTTGACGGCCACCCCTCCGCTTGTCATCTTAACGCCTGGGCACGACCCAGTTCTTTACCGACCATTTTTCGAGCCGGATCCGCAGCTTACGCAGGTCCGGCTCATGCTTTTTCCTTCAATCTTTTCTTCACGGGAGTCGCATGAGCAAAGACCCCAATACCAACGCGCCCCCAAAGGGCGCACCCCAGGAGAGCCTGGAGGACGCGATCTATCGCTCCTCGCTCGCCGAGGGAAACAGCGGGGTGCGGAAGGCCAGCCCAATGGTCACCATCCCGATCACGATCCTGAGCTACGTGGCGGCCGCCGGCTTCCTCGTGGTGCTGGCGAAGTCCTCCGAGCGGGTCCAGAAGGTGATCAAGAAGACCACCGGCATCGACCTGACCGAGGAGCAGCAGAAGGACGACGCCCCGCCGCCGCCGCCGCCGCCGCCGGCTCCCGCAGCACCGATCGTGGCCCCGCGGGTCGCGGCCGTGAGGAACGACGCTCCGCCGCCGCCGCCGCCCGACCCCAGCAAGGACATCGTGCCTGAGATCGCGCCCCGCGAGCTGCCCAAGCAGGATCTCTCGCTGCGCTACGCCGTGTCGTCTGGCAGCGCCGGTGCCGGCGTTCCCGGTGGCGGCGTCGCTGGCGCCACCGCGGGCGGTTCGGGCATGGCCGTGGCCGGTTCCTCCGTCACCAAGGTGGTGGACTTCGACTTCAGCCAGATCAAGGTGAAGTACCAGCCCCCCGCGCCGCCCTATCCCCCCCTCGCGAAGCTCGCGAAGATCCAGGGCACCGTGGTGGTGGAGATCACCGTGGGCGTGGACGGCGTGCCCGTGAAGGCGACGGCCCTCGACGGCCCGCCCCAGCTGCGCCCCACGGCCGAGCAGTACGCCATGAACTGGCGCTTCGAGCCCGCGCTCCTGAACGGCGTGCCCCAGACGGCCCGCTTCAAGCTCACGATGCCCTTCCGGCTGCGCTAGCGCCGGTCCAAGGTTTTCCGTCTTAGACAATGGCTGCCGGCGATCCCGGCGCACACCAACCAAGCCAGCAACCTTTCCCTAAAAGGAAAAACCCATGAACCTGATCTCCACCCTGTCTTTCGCCCTGCTGTCCGGCGGCGGCTTCGGTCCCAAGGAGTTCTTCGAGGCGGCCTCGCTGCCCAACAAGATCATCATCTGCCTGCTGATCTTCCTCGGCCTGCTGCAGATCTACATCGCCGTCGAGCGCGGCCTGCTCTACATGTCCTCCAACAGCGCTTCCCAGAAGTTCCTGAAGCTCTTCATGGACACCCTGCGCCGTGGCGACTTCGAGGCCTCCAAGCGCGCCGCCACCACGCACGCCAAGAGCCACATCGCCCTGGTGCTGAAGCACGGCCTGGACATCTACCAGTACGAGAAGCAGCTGAAGTCCCTCCACGAGAACCACGACGTGATCCAGCCCGTCGAGCGCGCCATCGCCCGCGGCACCGCCGAGGTCACCGAGCTCCTCAAGAAGGGCATGGGCATCCTGGCCACCATCGGCGCCCTGGCCCCCTTCATCGGCCTGCTGGGCACCACCATCGGCATCATCAAGATCTTCGCGGACCTGAAGGAGAAGGGCGCTGGCGACATCAACGCGCTGGCCGGCTCCATCGGTGAGGCCCTCGGCACCACCGCCCTCGGCCTGCTGGTCGCCATCCCCGCGGTGTGGATCTTCAACATCTACACCTCCAAGCAGGACCAGATGACCACCAACATCAACAACGCCGCGTCCCAGATGATCGACGAGTTCATCCGCCGCGAGAGCCAGGCCTAAGCCGTCCAACCCAGCCACCGGGGGGCTTCGGCCTCCGGAGTTCCCCGGTCCCTTTCTAAAGGAGACACCATGGATGCAGGTGGTGGTGGCAAGGCGGGAGTGAAGTCGGACATCAACGTCACGCCCCTCGTGGACATCGTGCTGGTGCTGCTGATCATCTTCATCGTGATCACGCCCGCGGTGAATGACGCAGTGAAGCTCCCCTTGTCCAAATACAGCGAGAAGCCCGTGACGGATCAGGGCGTCAAGTACCTGACGCTCATGATGCCCTCGAAGCGGGATGCCAAGACCGGCCAGGTCATCGGCGCCAAGCCGGTCCTGATCGACGATCCCCAGAAGAAGCCCGAAGAGCAGGCCGGTTTCAAGATCATGGACGAGGCCGGCAATCCCAACGAGGCGGGTCGCACCAAGCTGGTGGCGTTCATCAAGAACAGCACCATGTATCTGAGCGACAAGCGGGTCTTCGTGAAGGCCGATGCTGATCTTCCGTTCAAGTATGTCAACGAGCTCTTCCAGCTTTGCCGGGAAGGCGGTGCCGATGAGGCCTCCGTCGTGACCAGCGAAGACAAGAGCGGCGAAAAGAAGAAGTAGGGGGGGAACCATGGATGCTGGTGGCCCGAAGGGCAAGCAGAAGTCCGATATCAACGTCACTCCCCTCATCGACATCGTGCTGGTGCTGCTGATCGTCTTCATCGTGATGCTGCCCGGCCTGTCGAAGGCCATGCCGGTGGTGGTGCCGCAGGTCGTCAAGACCAACGACCCCACGCCTCCGGACCCGAAGAACCCGCCCCTCGTGCTCGAGGTGGTGCCCGACGCCGCGAAGACCGGCTACGTGTACTCCCTCCAGAGCGAGAAGATCGAGCTCATGGCGATCGCCGACAAGCTGTGCCCCGTGGTGCAGCTCCAGCCCCTCGACATGCGCAAGGTCTACCTGAAGCTCGACGAGGACGTCCCCTTCCAGGTGGCCGTCAACGTGCTGGATCAGGTGCGGGTGGCTTCCGAGCGGGCCAAGAAGGAAACGGCCGCCAAGGCCGACCTCGGCGGCCTCAACGGCGGCGACGTGAAGGTTGCCATCTCCCTGAAGAGCAAGCCCAAGGCCTGATCGCAGGGAAGGCTGGAAAGCACGGGAGGGGGCGGGGGGGGTCCCGCGGGCTGGCACGTCCGGCGGCTACCCACCCTGCATGAGGCCATGTCGCTGATGCTGCCGGGGAAAAACAG
>CAXYVC010000018.1:0-35233 GCA_964292295.1 uncultured bacterium | reverse complement strand
GTCGCCTCGCGCACCGCGATCGGCCGCCCCGTCACCCGCCGCGCCGCCTCGATCACTTCGCGCACCGAGTAGCCGCGCCCGTTGCCGAGGTTGAGCTGCAGGCTCCCGCCCCCGCCGCGCAGGTGGGGACCGCAGCTGCAAACCCCCCCGCAGCGCCCCCCCCCCACCAGCCCCCGGCCCCCCAGGCCCCGCTCCTTGAGCAGGGCCTGGAGCCTGGGCAGCAGCTCGTTGTTCCCCCGGGAGAAGCAGGAGCTCCCCAGGCACAGGGTCAGCGTGGTCTTGCCCTCAGAACCCATGGCACGATCCTCCCCCTCAGCGCGCGGCAACCTCGCCCGCCCAGGCCCGGCCGTGGTAGGAATCCAGCAGGATCTGGCGCAGCTCCGCCATCAAAGGATAGCGGGGGTTCGTGCCCGTGCACTGGTCGTCGAAGGCCTCCTCGGACAGGCGGTCCAGGGCGGCCATGAAGGCCTCTTCCGGAACGCCGGCCTCCTTGATGGAGGCGGGAATCCCGAGGGTGCGCTTCATCCCGTCCACCCAGGCGATGAGCCGCTCCACCTTCTCGCCCGTGCGCGTGCCGCCCAGGCCCAGATGGTCGGCGATCTCCGCGTAGCGGCGCCGCGCCTGGGGCCGGTCGTACTGGCTGAAGGCCGTCTGCTTGGTGGGGTTGTCCGTGGCGTTGTAGCGGATCACGTTGGAAATCAGCAGGGCGTTGGCCAGGCCGTGGGGCAGGTGGAACTCCGCACCCAGCTTGTGGGCCATGGAGTGGCAGGCGCCCAGGAAAGCGTTCGCGAAGGCGATGCCCGCGATGGTGGCGGCGCTGTGCACCATCTCCCGCGCCTTGGGGTCCTTCGCGCCGTTCTGGTAGGCGGAAGGCAGGTGCGCCTGGAGCATCTTGAGGGCCTGCAGGGCCTGGCCGTCCGAGTACTCGTTGGCCATGACGGAGACGTAGGCCTCCAGCGCGTGGGTCACGGCGTCGATGCCGCCGAAGGCCGTGAGGCCCTTCGGCATGTCCATCACCAGGTTGGCGTCCACGATGGCCAGGGTGGGCGTCAGCTCGTAGTCCGCGATGGGGTACTTCAGGCCCGTGCGCTCGTCGGTCACCACGGCGAAGGGCGTCACCTCAGAGCCGGTGCCCGAGGTGGTGGGGATGGCCACGAGGAGCGCCTTCTGGCCCATCTTCGGGAAGGTGTAGACGCGCTTGCGGATGTCCATGAAGCGCAGCGCCAGCTCCTCGAAGTGCACCTCCGGGTGCTCGTACATCACGCCCATGATCTTCGCGGCATCCATGGGGGAGCCGCCGCCGAGCGCCACGATGACGTCGGGCTTGAAGGCGTGCATCTGGGCCGCGCCCTTGCGCACCACCGCGAGGGTGGGGTCGGCCTCCACCTCCCAGAAGGTCTCCACCTCCATGCCCCGCTCCTTGAGCAGGCGGATCAGCTCGTCGGCGAAGCCGTGGTTGAAGAGGTAGCTGTCCGTCACCACGAAGGCGCGCTTGCGGCCGATCAGGTCGTCCAGGGCGAAGGGCAGGCAGCCCCGGCGGAAGTAGATGTTGCGGGGAAGCTTGTGCCAGAGCATGTTCTCGGCCCTCTTGGCGACGGTCTTGCGGTTGATCAGGTGCTTGGGGCCCACGTTGTCGGAGATGGAGTTGCCGCCCCAGGAGCCGCAGCCCAGGGTGAGGGAGGGCGCGAGGTTGAAGTTGTAGAGGTCGCCGATGCCGCCGTGGGAGGAGGGCGAGTTCACCAGGATGCGGGCCGTCTTCATGCGCTCGCCGAAGAAGCGGATGCGCTCCCGGTGGTTGTCCTGGTCCGTGTAGAGCACGGAGGTGTGGCCGATGCCGCCCAGGGCGACCAGCGCCTCGGCCATGCGCACGGCCTCCTCGAAGTCCTGGGCGCGGTACAGCGCCAGGGTGGGCGAGAGCTTCTCGTGGGCGAAGGCCTCCTCGACCCCCACGGAGCTCACCTCTCCGATGAGCACCTTGGTGTCTGCGGGCACCTGGATGCCCGCCATCTCGGCAATGCGCAGGGCGGACTGCCCCACGATGCCGGCATTCAGGTGGCCGTTCTTGAGGATCACGCCCCGCACCGCCTCGGCCTCCGCCTCGGTCAGGATGGTGCCGCCGTGGGTGGCGAAGCGCTCCCGCACCGCGTCGTAGACCGCGTCCACCACGATGACGGACTGCTCGGAAGCGCAGACCACGCCGTTGTCGAAGGTCTTGGACATGAGGATCGAGGCCACCGCGCGCTTCAGGTCCGCCGTCTCGTCGACGACCACCGGGGTGTTGCCCGCGCCCACGCCGATGGCGGGCTTGCCGGAGCTGTAGGCCGCCTTCACCATGCCGGGGCCGCCCGTGGCGAGGATCAGGTTGATGGAAGGGTGGTGCATGAGCTGGGTGCTGAGTTCCACGGAGGGTTCGTCGATCCAGCCGATGATGTCCTCGGGCGCCCCGGCCTTCACCGCCGCCTCCAGTACCAGGCGCGCCGCCTCGCAGGTGGCGCGCTTCGCCCGCGGGTGGGGGCTGAAGATGATGCCGTTGCGGGTCTTCAGGGCAATGAGCGCCTTGAAGATGGCCGTGGAGGTGGGGTTCGTGGTGGGCACGATGCCGCAGATCAGGCCCACGGGCTCGGCAATGGTGGCGGTGCCGTAGACGTCGTCGACCTCCAGCACGCCACAGGTCTTCTCATCCTTGTATTTGTTGAAGATGTATTCGGAGGAGAAGTGGTTCTTGATGACCTTGTCCTCCACGATGCCCATGCCCGTCTCCTCCACGGCGAGCTTCGCCAGGGGAATGCGGGCGTCGGTGGCCGCGAAGGCCGCGGCGCGGAAGATCTCGTCCACCTGCGCCTGGGTGTAGGTGGCGTAGCGCTGCTGGGCCCGGCTCACGCGGGCGACCAGGGCGTCCAGGTCCGTCAACGTTGCGACTGTCATGGGTGACCTCTGCATAGGAGGAAAGCGTTCGGGAACCCATTCCTTGGCGGGGTTCGGGGCGCTTCCCGCGGCCGGACCCTCCGGACGCGGAAGTTGCATTTACTTAATTGTGACAATCAATCGAGCCCATATTTGGCAATGAATTCGCCACACAGCCCGCGATATATCGAGATTAATTTCTCGATATCCCAGGTATACGACCAGCCCGACCAAGGGTCAAGACTCAGCGGTCACACCTTGTCGCTCCGTCAGGAACACCTCCCGGAAGCCCGCCGGATGGGGGATCATGAGGCGCTGGAGGTCTCATGTCCCTCGTCCTGGATGGGAAAAGCCACGCCGACCGCATGCTCGAAGCCGTTCGCCAGGCGGTGGAAGCCCGCACCGCTGCGGGACGCCGCGCCCCCGCCCTGGCCGTGGTACTGGTGGGCGAGGATCCGGCCAGCCAGGTCTACGTGCGGGGCAAGGTGGCCGCCTGCGCCCGCACGGGCATCCGGAGCCTGGAGTTCCGCCTCTCCGGGGACGCTACCCAGGCGGAGGTGGACGCGCTGGTGGACCGATTGAACGCGGATCCGGAGATCGATGGGATCCTCATCCAGCTCCCCCTCCCCAAGCCCCTGGACACCCAGTCCGTCCTCCAGCGCATCGCCCCCGCCAAGGACGTGGACGGTTTCCACCCCGTGAACCAGGGCCTTCTCCTGCAGGGCACGCCGGGGCTCCGCCCCTGCACGCCGTCGGCGGTGATGAGCATGCTGAAGGCCTACGGCGTGGAGATGAAGGGCCGCCGGGCGGTGGTCCTCGGCCGCAGCGAGATCGTGGGAAAGCCCATGGCCCTCATGCTCCTGGAGGAGCACGCCACCGTCACCATCGCCCACAGCCGCACGCAGGACCTGCCCGCCGTCTGCCGCGAGGCGGACATCCTGGTGGCCGCCGTGGGGCGCCCGGGTCTGGTGGAAGGCGCGTGGATCAAGCCCGGTGCCGTGGTGGTGGACGTGGGCATCAACCGTGTGGAGGACGAGGCCCTCGCCGCCCGCATCTTTGCGAAGGATCCGAAGAAACTGGAGACGCTGCGCGCCAAGGGCGGCGTGCTCTGCGGGGACGTGCGCTACGGCGAGGCCAGCGAAGTGGCGGGCGCCATCACCCCCGTGCCCGGGGGCGTGGGGCCGCTCACGATCGC
The DNA here is from genome assembly GCA_964292295.1 of uncultured bacterium. Lineage (GTDB taxonomy): Bacteria > Acidobacteriota > Holophagae > Holophagales > Holophagaceae > CAXYVC01. Next base: position 31,134 of record CAXYVC010000018.1, on the reverse strand, counting down.
CGGCCTCATGGCCAACACCCTCCAGGCCTGCGAGGCAAGGAAGTCCTGACGAAACGCCCCGACAGCGGGCCACGGAGACACCGGAACGTCAAGCCTGGGGCGCGGTGCAGTGCTTGCAGCGGCGGGCTGCGGCGGGGATCGCCTCCAGGCACTCCGGGCACACCTTCGTGTCCGGGGCCGCCGGCACCTCCTCCTGGCGACGCTTCATCAGCGCCCCGAGCAGCTTCACCAGCACCAGGAAGACCACCAGGGCGATGAGGAGGAAGTTCACCGTGGCGCCCAGCACCGTGCCAACACGGAGCTTGCCGAGGGTCCAGGCCTCCCACTGGGTGTTGGCGGGCAGCACGTAGGACACGAGGGGCATCACCACGCCATCCACGAAGGCGGTGACGATGCGGCTGAAGGCGCCGCCCACCACCACCGCCACGGCGAGGTCCACCACGTTGCCCTTGGCAACGAAGGCCTTGAATTCATGGATCAGGGACATGTCGCCCTCCATCGCAAAAAGCGTGTCCCCGGGACCGGGGCCCCGGGGACACGCCTCGGGTCGCACGTTACTTGGCGGGCGCCTTCTCTTCGATGGCGGTCTCGGTCTTCCGGACCTCGACGTTCTCGCCCTTCACCTTGACGTCGATCTCGACGCGGCGGTTCTTGGCCTGCCCTTCCTTGCTCTTGTTGTCGGCGATGGGCTTGTCGGGCCCCACACCCACCGTGGTCACGGAAGCGGCCGGAATGCCCGCGTCCACGAGGATTTTCGCCACCGCGTCCGCCCGGCGCTTGCTCAGGGCCTTGTTGAGGGCCTTGCCGCCCGTACTGGAGGTGTGGCCACTGACTTCCAGGCTGTAGTCACCCTTGAAGGCCTTCAGGCTCTCGGCCACCTTCTGGATGGCCTCGACGGCCTCCGCGGGCAGCTCGGCACGGCCGTTGGCGAAGTGCAGCACGGCCTCGTCCAGCACGATCTTCTGCGGGGGGGGCGGCGGCACGGGCTTGGCCGCTTCCTCCACGGGGGCGGGGGGTGGAGGCGGCGGCGGGGGAGGCGCCACGGGCTCGGCCTTCACGGGTTCGGGCGCGGGCGCGGGCTCAGGGGCCGGCGGCGGAGGCGGGGGAGGCAGCACCCGCCCGCCGCCCCAGCGGTAGCCGAAGCCTGCCAGGGCCAGCCACTCCGTGCGGAAGGGTGTGTCCGTGCCGATGCGTTGGGCTCGGAGCTCCACAGAGGACACGAGGCGCTCCCCGGGGAAGAACTGCACGCCGAGGCCCGCCAGGTAGAGGGCCCGCCAGTCACCGTCGGAGCCCAGGATGGGCTTCGGCTGGTAGCTGGCGCCCAGGCCCGCCCGCAGGTAGGGAATCCAGTCCGTGGCGCCGGGCCGGAAGTTGAAGAGGGCCGACAGGGAGGGGTTGGTCTCGGTTTTCTTGTCGCCGGAAGGATCGGGCTTGAGCTCCGCCCCCAGGACGCCCAGCTCGGCCCCCCAGCGGTCGGTGAACCAGCGGCCCAGGCCGAGCCCCAGCCCCGCGCCGTCCTTCAGGTGGGAGCTGTCCTGCTGCTTGACGTAGGCGCCCTGCAGGGCCACCCAGTTCGTCCCCTCCTGGGCGCCGAGGCTGGCCGCACAGGCGAGGAGCGTGGTTAGAAGCGAACGTGTGCGCACGTGGACCTCCATGGAGATCAGGAATCGGGAGCACCCCGGATCCTAGGGGAAACAAGGGAACCGATCAGCTCATCGTCCTTTGCGCCAAGTGCTTGAAAAGCGAAAAGGTCAGGAGCCGTACCCGCACGGTAGCACAGCCCCGGCCGGAGCCTCCAACGCGCACGCCTCCCCGCTGCCCATATCCAACAAAGCGCTCGCCAAGAATTTACAGGCAAGCCCCCAATCAATTGGCATTTAAATCCCCTTCCAGGGCAGGCGACGGCTTGGCAGGGCCCTGCCCACCGCCCCTCGGCGGGACCGTATTCCACGCCTGTCCCGGTGGGGCTCAGCCCTTGCGGCGCACGGGTTTCCGTCCCACCGGCGCCTTGCCAGCGGGACGCTTGCCCTGGGAGGCGGGCCGACCGCTGCCCCCTGGACGGGCGCCCGTGCGGGGCCTCGCTGCGGGCCGCCGCGGCGTGTCGCCCTCCTCATCCCGGCGCACACCGGCGCGGGGCTTGAAGGGGTGGGAGCCGGGACGGCCCTCTCCCTGGCCCTCCCGCGCAGGGCGGGGACGCGGCCGGGGACCTTCGCCGCGCGCCTCACCCTCTCCATCCCGGCGCACATCCGTGCGGGGTTTGAAGGGACGGGAGGCCGGGCGGCCCTCCTCCTGGCCGGCCCGCGCAGGGCGGGGACGCGGCCTGGGACGTTCACCGCGCGCTTCTCCCTCCCCATCCCGGCGCACACCGGCGCGGGGCTTGAAGGGGCGGGAGCCGGGACGGCCCTCTCCCTGGCCCTCCCGCGCAGGGCGGGGACGCGGCCGGGGCCGCTCCTCACGTTCGCCGCCCTCCCGCGGGGCACGGCGGCTTCCGCTGGCGGCCTCCATCTCCTCGAACTTCCGGGCGCGGGCCACGCCGGCCTGGCGCTTTTCCCGGGTGGCCCGGGGCTGGTAGATGCCCTCGGCCCCGGTGCGCCCCTCCTCGGCCCGCTCCACGCGCCGGCGCAGCCGCAGGGTGCGGAGCGCCGCCTCCAGATCCTTGGGCAGCGGACAGGTCACGCTGACCATCTCGCCGGTCTCCGGATGCTTCACGCCCAGCAGCTCCGCGTGGAGGGCCTGGCGCTCGATCAGGCTGCTCTTGGCGCCGTAGACCTGGTCGCCCAGCAGGGGGAAACCGCGCTCGGCGAACTGCACGCGGATCTGGTTGCGCCGCCCCGTTTCCAGGCGCACCTCCACCACCGTGTGCCCGGGCAGGCGCTCCACCACGCGATAGTGCGTGACGGCCTTCTGGGCCCCCTTGGGCTCCTTCTTGCGCTCGTCCAGGACCGCCATCTTCATGCTGCGGGCGCGCTCCACCAGACGGTCCGTCAGGGTGCCGGCGTTCTCGGGCAGCTCGCCCACCAGGATGGCTTTGTACACGCGCTGGAGCTTGTGCTCGGCGAAGAGGTCCTTGAGGTGGTGCAGCGCCTCGGAGGTCTTGGCGAAGACCAGCACGCCGGAGGTGTGGCGGTCCAGGCGGTGCACGATGTAGAGCTGGAAGTGCTTGAAGCCGCGCCGGCGGTACTGGTCCTTGATGGCGTCCGCCAGGCTCGGCTCCGGGGAGGTCTCGGTGGGCACGGTGAGCAGGCCCGCCGCCTTCTCCACGAAGAGCAGGTGCTTGTCCTCCCAGAGCACCTTCCAGTCCGCCTCGGCGAGGCCCTTCCGGGGCTTCGGGAGGGGCTGGTAGCTGCGCTCCTCCCCCTTCACCGCCACGCGGTCCCCCGCCGCCAGCCGCAAGCCGTACGTGGACGCGACCTCGCCGTTCACCTTCACGCAGGCCGCGTCGATCAGGCCCTTGGCCTGGCGGTGGCTGACCTCCAGCACCCGGTGCAGCTCCGTGGCGAGGGGCGATCCCTCCGCCTCCACCGTCCACGTCCTGTCCAGCCGCGCCATGGGACCTCCTGCCAGCCCGGCGGCGCCGGGCGAAGGACTAGGAAAACACCAAAGAGGCGCACGCCCAAAGGAATTCCGTCAGCCCAGCAGCTCCCGGAGCCGACCCTCCCAGGCGGCCTGCAGGTCCGCAAGCTTCAGGCCCCGACCCTTGTCCGGCGCCGCCTGGAGCAGTCCCTGGGCGCTGGGATGGGGCAGCGCGTGAAGACTGTGGGGCGGCAGCTCCCCGGCGTGGGCGAAAAGCCACGCTGCCCGGCGCCCCAGGGTGACGACCCGGAGGGTGCCCGGACAGCGGACCGTGATCTCCAGCAGCTCCCGGCGCAGGCGGGTCAGGTTCTCGGGCGCCAGCAGCTCCCGGTCCGTGGGCGCGTGGAAGTGCTCGCCGTCCCGGGTGGGGCAGCGGTCCAGGGCGTTGCCCAGGGCGACCCCCCGCAAGGTCGGCCAGAGACCGCGCGCCTTCAGGCGCGCACCGTCCCAGTCTCCGTAGGCCTCCGGGGGCACCCCGGCACAGCCAGCGGCCTCCAGAGCGCGGTAGACGGGAAGGCCGGCCCGGTCTCCCCAGAAGGGCACGCCGCTCTGGTCGGCGCCCCGCGGCCCCGGCGCCTCCCCCACCAGGAAGGCGCGGATCGGGCCCTCCGCGGATAGGAGGGCGGGCACGGGAGTCTGAAAAATCCGTGGCATGGCGTCATTGTGCCAGATGCCTATCTTTGGGGAATGCCCACGCGCCGGGGCTGGAGCCGGCACCATGCGCCGTTCGACCGAAACCATGCAGCACCCCGCAGCCGCGCAGGAGGGCCGCACGTCCCCTGCTGCCCGCTCCCCGCTGCCGGAAGCCGCCCCGGAGGCCGCCTGCGGGACGCAGGACCACCCCCCCCGCCTCTGCCGGGAGGACCTGGACTGCCCGGGGCACTTCCGCCGCCGCCTTTCCGCGTGGCTGCTGCGCCAGCGCTGAACCCGGAGGCAGGACCGGTCACACCGCGAAGTACCGCGCCTGCGGGTGCGAGGCCACCAGGGCGCAGGTGCTGAACTCCGGCACCATCTGGAAGGTCTCCGTGAGCGCCACGCCGAGCGTTCCGCCCTCCAGCAGTGCCAGCAGCTCCCCGTTGGCCTCCAGGCTGGGACACGCGGGATAGCCGAAGGAGAAGCGGCTTCCCTGGTAGCCCTGGGCCAGGCGCTGGCGGAGCCGGGGCGCGTCCATGCCGTGGATGCCGAGCTCGCGCCGGATCCGCGCGTGCATCCACTCCGCGCAGGCCTCCGTCAGCTCCGTGGCCAGCCCGTGGAAGGCGAAGTAGTCGGCGTAGCGCCCCTCTGCGTGCAGGCGGGACGCATAGGCCGAGGCCTCGGGGCCGAGGGTCACCAGCTGGAGGGCGGCCACATCCTCCCGCTCCGAGGCGGCGGGCTCGAAGAAGTCCGCCACGCAGAGGCGACGCCCTCCTGGCTGCCGGGGGAAGCGCAGGGTCCGGAGCACGCGGTCCCCCTCCGGCGCCAGGAGCTCCAGGGCATCCCCCCGGCTCCGGGCGCGGAAGAAGCCGTAGCGGGCCCGCGGGCGCAGGATGGGCTCGGCCAGCAGGCGCATCTTCCAGGCCTCCAGCAGCGGCTGGGCCTTCTCCCGCAGGAGCGCCTCGTAGGCGGCGTCGTCCAGCGCCCCCTGGGTGAAGGCCCACCGGTGCCGCATCACCACGAAGGTGTCCAGCCAGTCGAAGAGCTCCTGGAGCCCGGGCTCCGCCCCGCGCACCCCCAGGAAGGGGGCCCGGGGCAGCACTTCCGGGCGCCGCACCCAGGAGCTGCGCCCCTCCGAGTCCAGGGCCACGCCCACTTCGGGCGAAGTGCCCTGCGCGGACGGAACGGCCTCCGCGCCCGCTTCCCCGGCGCGCAGTCCCTCCAGGATCCGCAGGCCGTCAAAGGCGTCTGCCGCGTAGTGGACGGGCCCCCCATAGGCCGGCTGGCAGACCTCCGCCACGAAGCCGCGCGTGAGCGCCGCCCCCCCCAGCAGCACGGGAAGGCGGTGCCCACGTTCCGCCAGGACCTGCAGGCTGTCGCGCATGGCCGCGGTGGACTTCACCAGCAGCCCCGAAAGGCCGAGCGCTGCGGCGGGGCGCGCCTCCAGGGCCTCGGCCAGGCGCTCCGGCGGCACCTGGATGCCCAGGTCCTCCACCTCCCAGCCGTTGTTCTCCAGCAGGATGCCCACCAGGTTCTTGCCGATGTCGTGCACGTCGCCCTTCACGGTGGCCAGCAGCACCCGGCCCTTGGCCCCGTCCGCGCCCTTCGGCAGGTGGGGCCTGAGGCGCGCCACCGCGGCCTTCATGGCCTCGGCGCCCGCCAGCACGAAGGGCAGCTGCAGCTCCCCGGCGCCGAAGCGCCTGCCCAGCTCCTGCATGGCCCCAAGCAGCACGCGGTTCAGCAGATCCACGGGGGCGCTCGTGCGGAGGGCCGCGTCCACGTCCTCCGCGATCCGCGCCCGGTCCCCCTCCAGGAGGTCCCGGCGCAGGCGCGCCTCGGGGTCCAGCACCGCCACGGCCTCCGCGGCGTCCCGCGCCGGGCCCTCGAAGCAGGCGAGGAAGGCATGGAGGGGATCGTGGCCCTCCCGCCGCCGGTCGTGGATCAGATCCTCCCCCGCGCGGCGCACGTCTTCGGGCAGCCGGGACAGGGGCGTCACCCGCGCAGCGTTGAAGATGGCCAGGTCCAGCCCGTGGCGCACGGCGTGCACCAGCATCAGGGCGTTCAGCGCGTGGCGCGCGGCAGGCTTCAGGCCGAAGCTCACGTTGCTGACGCCCAGGAGGGTCAGCACCCCGTGGAAGCGGGCCTTGATCTCCGCCAGCGCCTCCAGGGTCTCCAGGGCGCTGCGCCGGCTCTCCTCCCCGCCACTGGCCAGGGTGAAGGTGAGGGGATCCAGGATGAGGTCGGAGGGGTTGAAGCCGAAGTCTCCCACCGCCAGGTCCACCAGGCGCCGGGCCACCTCCAGCTTGCGCCCCGCCGTGCGGGCCATGCCCGCCTCGTCGATGCAGAGGCCCACCACCGCCGCGCCGTGCTCCCGGCAGAGCTCCAGCACGCGCCGGGCCTTCGCCTCGCCCTCCTCGAAGTGGATGGAGTTCACCACGCACTTCCCCGGGGCCAGCGCCAACGCCCGGGCGAGCACCGCAGGGTCGGTGCTGTCCAGCATCAGAGGCAGACGAGACTGGAGCGCCACGCGCTTCACCAGCTCCTCCAGGTCCCGCGCCTCGTCGCGCCCCGCGGTGGCCACGCAGAGGTCGAGCATGTGGGCCCCCTCCCGCTGCTGCTCCCGGGCGATGGAGGCCATGCCGTCGTAGTCGTCCCGCTCCAGGCAGGCGCGGAAGGCGCGACTGCCCTGGGCGTTCGTGCGCTCCCCCACGATCAGGGGCCGCGGCTCCTGGCGCAGACTCACCGCCTGGTACAGGCTGGCCGCGCTGCGGTCCAGGACGGGCGTGCGGTGCGTGAGGGCATGGCCCGCCAGGGCTTCGCGCAGGGCGCGGATGTGGGCGGGGGTGGTGCCGCAGCAGCCCCCCGCGACGTTCAAGCCGAAGTCCTTCACCAGCCGCGCCGTCTTGCGGGCGAAGGCCTCGGGCCCCAGGGGATGCACCAGCCTCCCTCCCGCGTTCACGGGCAGGCCGGCGTTGGGCTGGCAGCTGAGGGCCAGGGGCCAGCTCTCCGCGAGCGTGCTCAAGGGACCGCGCATCTCGTCGGGCCCCGTTCCGCAGTTGAGGCCCAGCAGGTCCACGGGAAGCATCTCGAGGGTGGCAATGACCGCGGCGATCTCCGTGCCCAGGAGCAGGGTTCCGCTCGGCTCCACCGTCACCTGCACCCACAGGGGGCGCTCCAGCTGCAGCTCCGTCATGGCCGCGCGGAGGGCCCGCACCGCGGTCTTCACCTGGCCCAGGTCCTGGCAGGTTTCCAGGAGCAGCGCGTCCACGCCGCCGGAGAGCAGCCCCCGGGCCTGGGCCGCGTAGGAGCGGAAGAGCTCCGCGTGGGCAACCTGGCCCAGGGTGGGCAGCTTGCCGCCCGGCCCCAGGCTGCCGATGACGAAGCGCGGCCCCGGGAACTGGCGGGCCACCTCCCGCGCCAGCTCGGCCGCGCGGCGGTTCAGCGTCTCGACCTGGTCCGCCAGGCCGTATTCGGCCAGCCCCACCGCGTTGGCGCCGAAGCTGTGGGTCTCCACCGCGTCCGCGCCCACCGCGAAATAGGCGGCGTGGATTTCGCGGATCCAGTCGGGGCGCCGCTCGCAGAGCAGCTCCAGGCAGCCCTCGAAGGCTGCACCGCCGAAGTCGTCCGCCGTGGGGCGGCGCTCCAGGATCTGCGTGCCCATGCCGCCGTCCAGCAGCAGCACGCGTTCCAGCATCAGGGATCTCAGGCTCGTCACGGGTCCATCCGGGATTCAGGGTCTGTCCACTCCAGTGTTCCAGGAGCCGCGATCCCCGCCCTCGCCAGCAGGGGGACCAGGTGCTCCACGTCGCCCAAGGGTGCGGCGAACTGGAGCCCCCGCACCCTGCCCCGCACCGCCTCCACGATCTCGCCCGCGATGGCGAGCCCCTCCTTCAGCTGATCCTCCGCGGCGCTCCAGCGGGCCATGCGCGCCAGAAGGGCCTTGGGGACGAAGACGCCCGGCACCTCGTTGGCCATGAACTCGGCGTTGCGCAGGTTCCTCAAGGGCCAGATGCCGGCAATCACCGGGATGCCGAAGGGCTCGGCGAAGTCCAGGAAGCGGAAGAGGCTCTCGGGGTCGAAGACCGGCTGGGTCATGGCCCAGTCGGCGCCGGCGTCCACCTTCCAGCGGAAGCGCTCGCGCTCCCGGCCGGGGTCCACCGCCACGGGATTCGCGCCCACGCCCACGCTGAAGGCGGTGGCCTCCCCGATGGGGCTGCCCCCGAGGTCCAGCCCCGAGTTCAGGCGCGCGACGATGTTCACCAGGCCGATGGCGTCCACGTCGAAGACCGCGGTGGCGTGGGGATAGGGGCCCAGCTTCGGGGGATCGCCGGTGATGGCCAGGAGGTTGCGCAGCCCCAGGGCCGAGGCCCCGAGCAGGTCGCTCTGCATGCCCAGCAGGTTGCGGTCCCGGCAGGCCACGTGGGTGATCGCCTCGAGGCCCGCCCGCTGCTGGATCAGGGTGGCCGTTGCCAGGGAGGACATGCGCGCCATGGCGCGGGGACCGTCCGGCACGTTGATCGCGTCCACCCCCAGGTCCCGGCAGCGCCGGGCCTTCTCCAGCAGCCTGTCCAGGGAGCTGCCCTTCGGCGGAACCAGTTCGACACTCGTGACGAAGTGCCCCTCCGCCAGGCGCCGGCTCCAGGCGCTGCGCTCCCGGAAGGGCACGCTCGGCGCGGGCCGCGGGTGTTCGGGAACCCGCGGCTCGGGGCGCCCCTCCTCGAAGGCCAGTTCCTGCCGGAAGGCCCCGCGCATGGCCCGGGTGTGCGCCGGCGTGGTGCCCGCGCAGCCCCCCACCGCCTGGGCCCCCAGCAGCAGGGCCTGGCGGGCGAACTCCCCCAGGTATTCGGGGCTGGCCATGTACAGGGCGCGGCCGTCCACGATCTTGGGAAGGCCGGCGCTGGGCTGGAGGATGAGGGGCCGGTCCGTGGCCGCGCGGAGGCGCTTCAGCAGCTCCAGCAGGGGCGCCGGCCCGCTGCCGCCGTTCACGCCCACCAGCTCCGCACCCCACTCCGCCAACTTGCGGATGTACCACTCGGGTTCGGTGCCGTACAGCGTCTGGCCCTCGTCGTTGGGCGTCATCATGGCGGCCACGGGCAGCTCCGCAACCTCCCGGAGGGCCAGGATCGCCTGCTGGATCTCGTTGAGGTCGGCAAAGCTCTCCAGCACGAAGAGGTCCACCCCGCCCGCCGCCAGGGCCCGCGCCTGCTCGGCGAACAGGGCCTTCGCCTCCCCAAAGCTGGTGGGCCCCCAGGGCTCGATGCGCACGCCCAGCGGGCCCAGGCATCCCGCCACCCAGCCCTGGCCCTCCCCGAGCGCCTCCCGGGCCAGGCGGGCCCCCGCGCGGTTGATGGCCTCCAGCTGCTCCGCGAGGCCGTAGCCCTGGAGCTTCAGGCGGTTGGCCGCCCAGGTGTTGGTGGTGAGCACCTGGGCCCCGGCGGCCCGGAACTCCCCGTGCACCGCAAGCACCAGGTCAGGGCTGGCGAGGTTCGCCTCGTCGAAGCTGCGGTTGATGAAGAGACCCCGCTCGTACAGCACCGTGGGCGTGGAGCCGTCGAAGAGGAAGCGCTGGCCGGACCGGAGGGCCGCGCGGAAGCCGTTGCAAGCATCGCTCATGGAGAACCTGGCCTTCGGAAACGTGGACAAGGCGAAAAGGGCCCGCGGGCGCCCAAGCTGGGGCCGGGGAAGGAAGGCGTCAAGGAAGAGGCAGGAGCCCGCGCGCCACCGCGAGTTCGGCATTCAGCACGGAGCCTCCCGCGGCCCCGCGCTCGGTGTTGTGGCCCAGCACGGAGGCCTTCAGGCCAAGTACGGGGCAGGCCCGGAGGCGCCCCACGTGCACGCTCATGCCTGCGTCCCGGCCCACATCCAGGCGCACCTGGGGACGGTCCTCCGCGCCATGCAGCCGCAAGGGGCGCTCCGGTGCACTGGGCAGCGCCAGGCGCTGGGGTTCCGGACGCCAGGCCTCCAGGCACTCGAGAGCCCGCTCCGCGCTTGGATTCCCCTTGAGGCGCAGGCCCACCGCCAGGCTGTGCCCGTCCAGCACCGGCACCCGATGGCACATCGCCGAGACCAGGATCGGCGCAGCTTCCACGCCGCAGCGCCCCATCCGCCCCAGCAGCTTGGCGGCCTCCGATTCCACCTTGGCCTCCTCGCCACGGATGAAGGGCACCACGTTGCCCAGGATGTCCAGGCTGGGAACCCCTGGGTACCCGGCGCCGCTCACGGCCTGCATGGAGCTCAGGAGCACCGCCTCCACGCCGAAGCACGCGTGGAGGGGCGCCAGGAGCACCACGAGCACCGAAGTGGTGCAGTTCGGATTCGTGAGGATTCCGCCGCGCCACCCCCGTACCCGGCGCTGCAGGGCCAGCAATTCGAGGTGCTCCGGGTTCACCTCGGGCACCAGGAGGGGAACATCCGCGTCCATGCGGAAGGCGCTCGCGTTGCTGAACACCAGCGAGCCCCCTTCCGCGAAGCGAGGCTCGAGCTCCAGAGCTACCTCCGCATCCAGCGCACTGAAGACCGCGGCTCCCCCCACCGCCGCCACTTCAGGCGGCTCGAGCACGCGCTCCCCACAGCCGGCGTAGGGCTCGCCCTCCAGGCGCCAGGCGCAGGCATCGGCATAGCGCCTCCCCGCCTGGCGGGGGCTGGCCGCCAGGTGGGCGAGCTCGAACCAGGGATGGTCCGCCAGGCGGCGCACGAAGCGCTGCCCCACCACCCCCGTGGCGCCGAGCACCGTGACCGGAAGGCGTTCAGCCATGACATCCTCCTTCAAGCTTCAAGACGTCCGCCAGGAGTCCCCCGGCGGTGACGGCCGCACCGGCGCCGTAGCCCCGGACGACCAGGGGGCGCGGGTGGTACGCGTCCGTGTGGAACACGACGGCGTTCTCGCCATCCCGCACCGCGGCGAAGGGGTGTTCCGCGTCCACCGCCACGGGCGCCACACGGCAGGCCTCTGCCGTCACGGTGGCCACGTAGCGAAGCACCTTCCCTTCGGCCCGGAGGGCTCCGAGCCTCTGCCGAAGGGGCGCCTCCAGGCGCTCCAGCCGCTCCTGGAAGGCCGCGGCATCGCCTCCTTCCAGGGCCTCCGGCGGCAGGGCGCCCTCCAGCACCACGCCGTCCAGGTCCAGCGTTCCCCCCAGCTCCCGGTGCAGGATCAGCGCCTTGCGCGCCACGTCGATCCCCGAGAGGTCCTCCCACGGATCCGGCTCGGTGAAGCCCGCCTCCCGCGCCCGACGGACTGCCTCCCGCAGGGGAAGCCCCTGATCCAGCAGGCCGTAGAGGCAGGAGAGCGAGCCGCTCAAAATGCCCTCCACCCGATGCACGACGTCTCCGCCCTTGCGCAGATCTTCCAGGGTTCCAAGCACGGGCAGTCCCGCCCCCACGTGGGTCTCGCAGCGGAAGGCCCGACCCCGGCGGGCCAGGGCCTCCCGCAGGCGCCTCTGGGAAGCCATGGGCAGGGTGCTGGTGCGCTTGTTGGCCCCCACCAGGTGGAAGCCCGCCTCCGCAAAGGCCTCGCAGGCCTCCGCCACCGCCTGGGAGGCCGTGCAGTCCACGAGCACCGGGTGCTCGAGGCGCGCCCCGAAGGCGCGCAGGGCTTCCAGGTCCAGGGGTTCGCCACGCGCCGCCAGCGCTTCCCGCGCCGTGGCCGGATCCAGCCCTTCCGGCGCCAGGAGCATGCGCCGGGAATCCGCGAGCGCCGCGAGCCTCACGCGCGAGGCCAGCCCGGGCTCCAACGCCCGAAGGCGCTGGAGCTGCTCCAGGAAGCGTCCCCCCACGAGGCCCGTTCCCAGCAGGCAGAGCTCCAGCCGGGACGTCTCCCCCTCCACGCAACGGGCGTGCAGGCGCGGGATGAGCACCGAGAGCCGGCTTTCCGGCACAAGGAAGGCCACCGAAAGGCCCGCGTTGCCCGTGAGCAGCGCCCCCACGGACTCCCGTTCCAGAAAGGCCAGGGCGCGCAAGGCGGCGTCCGGATCCAGGCGCAGCCCTTCGCCCACCAGGGCCACCACCGCCCAGCCCCGCTCGCACGACACGCCAGAGGCCTCCAGCGCCTTCAACCGCGCCTCCGCAGCCGGCGTCTCCGCACGCACCACCAAAAGGCTCCCGTCCGGCGCGGAGAGCAGGCCGTAGCGCACGGCGCCCGCCTCCTCCATGTCCTGCGCCGCCTGCAGAAGCTCCTCCAGGCGCGCGTGGACGGGGAAGCGCAGCAGCGCGAGCCCCTCCTTGTACGCCACCGAGGTGATCTCCCCGCAGCCCCGAAGGGGGGTTTCCCGACGAATGACGGTGCGGGAAGCCGCAGGACGGTGGGTGTTGGCCACCACCAGGCTCAGGCCGGTGCGCGCCACGGGAGCCAGGGCATCCCCGTGGAGCACCTTGGCGCCGAAAGCCGAAAGGGCCGCCGCCTCCACCAGGCCCATCTCGGGGATGGAGCGCGCGCCGGGGACCAGCCCGGGATCCGCGCTGAGCACGCCATCCACGTCGGTCCATATCTGCACGTCGCTCGCGCCAAGGGCTTCCCCCAGCAGGGCGGCGCTGGTGTCGGATCCCCCGCGCCCCAGGGTGGCCGGAGCGCCATCCGGCGCCTCCCCCAGGAAACCCTGGGTGACGAACAGGCGTCCCTCCGCCAGATGGGCGCGCCAGGCTCCAGCCGCCGCGTGGGTGCGCGCAAGGTCCGGTCGGGCCCGACCGTGGCGGGCGTCGGTCTTCAGCACTTCGCGAACGTCCCGGAACTGGGCGGGCAGGCCCTCACGGGCCAACAGGACGGCAAGCAGGCGGGCGGCGAGTCCCTCGCCCGCCGCCAGCACGCCATCCCGGGCTCGCGGAGAAGCCTCCCCCAGCATGGCCATGCCCTCCAGGCTTCGCCCCAGGCCCTCCAGGAGGGGCCTCCAAGCATCCCGAAGCTCGGCCTCCAGCCCCAGTTCCCGGGCAAGGCCTTCATGACGCCGGATCAGCGCGGCATGGCACGCGAGGGCCCCTTCCCCGTCCCCCCCGGCCGCAAGGCGGATCGCCTCCAGCAGCAGATCGGTGGTGCCGGAGAGGGCGCTCACCACCACGAGCCCCCCTGCGGGAAGCTCCTGGCGGACGATGGCCGCGGCCCGACGCAGGGCTTCCAGTGACCCCACGCTGGTGCCTCCGAATTTCAGGACTTTCATGGTGCCTCCGGCAGGATGCGGGTGAGCCAGGCTCCGACCTGGTCCCATTCGAGGAGAAAGGCGTCGTGGCCGTGGGGGCTGGCGAGCCAGGCGAGGCTGCCCAGACGCCCGGCGCAGCGGGCGGCCTCCGCCAGTTCCTCCACCACGACGGGAGGGAAAAGCTGGTCGGACGGAATGCCCAGCACGTGCAGCGGCGCGCCGAGGCCCCCGAGGGCGGACGCCAGGCCGCCCCGGTCCCGCCCGAGGTCGTGGCTGTCCATGGCATCCAGCAGCTTCAGGTAGCTGGACCGGGTGAAGCGCGCCGCCAGGGCGCGCCCGTGGTGCGCGAGCCACGCCCGCAGCGCCTCCGGCTCCCTGAAGCGCGCTCCCAGACTGGCGGGCGCCCGGAAACCGACCATCGCGGCCCGCCGCGCCAGGGCCAGGGCCTCTGCGTCTCCCAGGCTCGAAGCGGCCAGGATGGCGCGCTGAACCTCGTTCTGGGCCCACAGCCAAGCGTGCGCCCGCCCCCCGCATCCGATGACGCCGAGCGCCCGGAAGCGCTCCGGAAGCAGAAGCGCGAGCTCCAGGGCCACCATGCCCCCCAGGGAGCCGCCCAGGAGGGCCTCGAAGGCGAGCTGCTCCCGGAGAATCCACGAAGCCACGCGCTCTGCCTGCGCACGGACCGTGAGGGGAGCCTCCCCGGGCCAGGCCGTGCCGTAGCAGCTTCCCGGCAGGTTCGGCGTCCAGACCATGTTCCGCGCCCCATCGAGGGGGGCACCGGCGCGGAAGAGGGGTCCCCACCAGCCCTTCACCCCCTCGCGGTCCGCCGCATCGGGACCGCCCGTGAGGGCGTGGAGCAGCAGCACCCGCCGGGCCCCCGTCCCCGTCACGCGGATGGCCAGTTCCCCGCTCATGCGCCCACCTCCCCCAGGGCCCGCTCCAGGTCCTCCCGAAGGTCCTCCAGGTGTTCGAGCCCCACGGAGAGGCGGACCAGGTCCTCCCCTACGCCCGCCGCGCGGCGCTCCTCCGCGCTGAGCTGCTGGTGGGTGGTGCTCGCCGGATGCACGATCAGGCTACGGGCATCCCCCACGTTGGCGAGGCGCGACCAGAGCCGCACGGCGTCGATAAGGCGGACGGCGGCCTCGCGTCCCCCCTTCAGCCCCAGGGCAAGCACACCCCCGAAGCCCGCACCGGGGCGGAAGCAGCGTTGCGCCCGGGCGTGGTCCGGATGGTTCTCCAGGCCGGGATAGCTCACCCAGGCCACGCGGGGATGCGCCTGCAGCCACCGGGCCAGGGCCAGGGCGTTCTTCCCGTGCCGCTCCATGCGCAGGGGCAGCGTCTCCACGCCCTGGAGCAGCAGGAAGGCATTGAAGGGGGAAAGGGCCGGACCGAAATCCCGCAGCCCCTCCAGGCGCACCTTGGCCGCCAGGGGAGCCTCCGGGTAGCGCGCCGTGAGCACCTCGCCGTGGTAGGCGGGGTGGGGCTCCGTGAACTCCGGGAAGGCCCCTGAGCCCCAGTCGAAGCGCCCGCCATCCACCACCACCCCCCCCAGGCTGGTGCCGTGCCCGCCCAAGAATTTCGTGGCGCTGTGCACCACCACGTCCGCCCCGTGGCGCAAGGGCTGGAGCAGCCAAGGCGAGGCCAGGGTGTTGTCCACGACCAGGGGAAGCCCGGCCCCGTGGGCCACCTCCGCGAGGGCCTCCAGTTCCGGAACGTCCAGGCCCGGGTTGCCGATCGCCTCCACGTAGAGGGCGCGGGTGCGCGGCTTCAGGGCGCGACGGAAGGATTCCGGGTGGCGGGCATCCGCGAAGTCCACCGAGATGCCCTGGCGCGCGAAGCCCTGCCCCAGCAGCGTGCGGGTGCCGCCGTACAGCTGCCCCGCCGCCACCAGGTGGTCGCCGGCCCGGGCCAGGGAGAGCAGCGCCAGGGCCACGGCTGCCTGACCGGAGGCGGTGGCCACGGCGGCTGCGCCTCCCTCCAGCGCCGCGATGCGCGCCTCGAGCACCGCGACGGTGGGATTGCCCAGGCGCGCGTACAGATACCCCGGTTCCTGGAGTCCGAAGAGGCGGGCCCCCTGCCCGGTGTCGTCGAAGACGTGGCTGGCGGTCTGGTAGATGGGCACCGCACGGCTCCGGGTCTCGCCCTCGGGGGCGTATCCGGCGTGGAGCGCCAGGGTTTCGAATCGGAATGGAACAGGTGCGGCCTCGCGCATGGCGGACTCCGGGCAGAGCCTCCCCGACCCCGTCGGGGGGCTGTTCTAGGGCACCCATGTCCCTCCGTTGCCGGAGCCTCCGGGTGCATCGAGGGCTTCTCGCCGCTCCTGCGCGAACCACCAGGCATGCGAAAGGGCCCACAAGCGTGGGCCCCTTTCGCGTGTCAGTCACATCAGCTCGACATCTCTCCGGCATGCCGCCGGCAGGAATTGGCACCTTGCATTCCGCAGGTTGCCAAGGTTTCACAGGGCCCGTCCCTCCACCTTTCTGGATAGCTCGCTATGGAACTGACAAAGAACGCGTACCTCCCCACTATCCCCGGCCTCGGCAGGCCTGTCAATGCGGGGTCCGCGAAGCCCCGGAGTCCCCCAGCCGAAGGCGAAGGCCCCTCCGCGCAGGAAGCCGAGGAAGGCGCGAACCGCCCCCACCGTGAGCTCGCCGTGGGCCAGCGCCTGGAGTTCCTGGTGCAGCGCCCCTCCAGAAGCGCCAGGCTCGAGGGCCCTCTCCAGGGCGGCGGCCCAGGCGTTCGCGTCCTCCGCCGTGACCATCCGCCGCACCGCCCCGGCGGGCCGGGGCTCGTAGAGGTCGAGCTGGGCGTACAGCAGGTGCAGCCGGAAGCCCGGGCCCGCCAGCGGGGCACGGCGCCCCAGGGGGAGTCGGGTCCGCCGCACGTGCGCATCCATGAGTTCCGCGATCTCCCGCCAGCGCGCGGGCGCCGTGGCGCGCCGCCCACCCAGGCGCCGGCCGCCCCGCGCCACATCCGCCGGGTCGTGGGCGGGGGCCGGCTGGGTTCCGGCAGGGGCCCAGCCATGGGCCTCGCCCAGGCGGCGCAGGGCGCGCCACAGGCTGGCGGAGCAGGCGAAGCGGTCCCGGCCCTCGCCGGAACCCGGCATGCGGTGGAGTTCGAGAATCGGCATGGAGTCCCCCGTTCGGTTCCCCAACCTTCGCGCTGCAGACCGGACAGTGGGTGTCCATGGCAAAGAGGGCTTCCGCCCGGCTACCATCCGTCCCATGAGCCACGCGCGCACCGCCACGGCCTGCGGCCTTGCCGTGGCCCTCATCTGGGGCCTCTCCTTCCTCAGCATCAAGGTGGCCGTGGCCACGGTGCCCCCCATGACCATGGCGGTGGCGCGCTTCGCCATCGCCTGCACGGTGCTGCCCCTGGTGGCCCGCCTCGCCGGAGAATCCCTGCGGGTGGCGCCGCGGGAGCTGACCCTGCTCGCGGCGGGGGGTCTCACGGGCATCACGATCTACTTCCTCGGCGAGAACCACGGCGTGGCGCTGCTCTCCGCCTCGGAGGCCTCGCTGGTGATCGGCACCATCCCCGTGCTCACGGTGCTCAGCGAGTGGCTCTTCCTGGGCCAGAAGGTCTCCGCCCGCGTGGGCGCGGGCGCCGCCGCCTCCTTCCTGGGCGTGGCCCTCATCGTGGCGCCCGCCCTGGGCACGCCCTCCTCGCGCCTGGGCTACCTCTGCATGGCCCTGGCCGCCTTCTCATGGGTGGCCTACGCCTTCCTCACCCGGGGCGTCGCCGCCCGCTGCGGCAAGCTCGCGCTCACCTTCTGGCAGAGCCTCTTCGGCCTGCTGGGCTGCGTGCCCTTCGCCCTCGGGGAAGCCGCGGCCTGGCGCCAGCCCGGCACCGCCGCGGTGCTGAACATCCTCTACCTCGGCGTGGTCTGCTCCGCCGCGGGCTACTGGCTGTATGCCCTGGCCCTGGAGCGCCTGGGAGCGGGCCGCACCAGCGTCTTCGTGAACCTCATCCCCGTGGTGTCGGTCCTGGCCAGCTTCCTCCTGCTGGGGGAACGCCTGGGCGCCCTGCAGCTCCTCGGGGGCGCCGTGGCCGTGGCGGGCGTCTACCTGGCGACGGTCTCGGGCGCGCGCACCCGGCGCCGCTAAGGCCCCCCTACCATTCATCCTCGCGGCTGCTGAGGTCTTCGGACACGTTCTCCCACCCCAGGTCCACGAGGGTCTGCAGCACCTCGCGGGCGACGGGAGGCGCCCAGTCGTCCTGGAACCACAGCGCCTTCAGATCGCGCCCTTGGGACACGAGGTGCTGGTCCGACCGCGGACCGGAATAGAAGGTCCCGAGGCAGGTGATGCGCGGCCAGGGCGCCCCCGTTCCTTCCCGCGCCGCCGGGGGGATCCTCAGGCGCCCCCGGCCCACCATCCTCTCCCAGCGCCCCAGGGGGTCGCCTTCGGGCCCGCTGGGCAGCTGGGACAGGCGCTCCAGCACAAGGGTCCCCCCGCTGGGCAGGCGCCAGCTGCGCGGCGCATCGACCTCCGGCGGCCTGGCCGGCAGGCCGGGCAGCAGCTCCGCCTCGCGCTCCCAGTCCCGCTCCCGCAGCCAGCCCTCCAGGTCCACGGCGCTCGAGGAATACCGGAGGAGGCGCAGCAGGCGCTCGCGGTCCTGCCGGACCGAGCGGAAGAGGCAGGCCTCCGCCTCCCCTGCGATCTGCATCCGCCCCTCGGGAAGCCACGGGATCGGCTCGGTATGCAGCTTCGGCGGCAGGACGTGCAGACCCGGCGCCCGGGCCCAGGCCAGCACCGCGGGCCAGTCCTCCAGGCCCCGGCAGGGGGGCGGCTCCCCCAGCGCGGGCGCCGGCAGGCCCAGCAGGAGGCAGGCATCCGTCACGTTCCGCCCCAGGAAGAGCGGAACCTTGTCCGGTTTCAGGACGAGATGCCCGTCAACGCCGCTGTAGGGGCTCCAGGAGATCCGCGACACCAGGTGGACGACGCGGCCATCCTCCAGCTGGAAAGGCTGCCCCAGCTCCGGCGGGATCATCGTTCCAGCCCTTCCAGCAGCTCGGCCACCAGGGCGGGCACGGTGTCCCCGGCGGGCCCGGGGCGGTGCTCCTCGAAGGAAACGGCGTTGTCGGCGGGTTCCAGGTTCAGCGCCATCCGCAGCGCTCCGGGCCGGGTCCACTCCACGAAGGCCGCGGCGGGGTAGACGCGCCCCGAAGTGCCGATGGACAGGAAGGCGTCGCAGTGCGCCAGGGCCTCCTGGATGCGGTCCAGCTCGAAGGGCATCTCCCCGAACCATACGATGTGGGGCCTGAGGCCCCCGGGCTTCCCGCAGACGGGACAGGGCGTCAGGACGCCCGTGTCCCCCGCCCAGGAGGCCACCCCGCCGCAGCGCAGACAGCGGATCCTGCGCAGCTCGCCGTGCAGGTGCAGGAGCTTCCGGCTCCCCGCCCGCTCGTGCAGGTCGTCCACGTTCTGGGTAACCAGCAGGAAGTCCCCGGGCCAGCGGGCCTCCAGCTCCGCCAGGGCCCGGTGGGCCGCATTGGGCGCAACCTCCGCCAGCTGGGCGCGCCGGGCGTTGTAGAAGCGGTGCACCAGCTCCGGATCCCGGACGAAGCCCTCGGGCGTGGCCACGTCCTCCACCCGGTGCCGCTCCCAGAGCCCGCCGGAATCCCGGAAGGTGGCCACGCCGCTCTCGGCGCTGACGCCTGCCCCCGTGAGCACCACGATGGAAGCGGAAGGATCGAGACGCATGGGATTCCCCCTCAGGAAAGCCTTCAGACACCCTACACGTACGGGAGGCGGAGGGCGGCGGGGCGGTGCTCCCCGCAGCGGAAGAGGCCGTCGTCGGGGTCGAGCTTCCGCCTGTTCCGGTTCATCGGGCCCTCCCGCCGCACCCTGCGGACGGAACCATCCTCGGCCCTCCCCCTGGACAGGTACTGACCAGCCTTCCCGGAAGTCCGGCCCCTTCTGGGGGAGATCCTCAAGGAAGCCCCCCGCGCTCAGGCCACGGGCCGCCGCCCTCGAACCTGGAGGCTGCCCACCCCCTCCGAGGCGCCCCAGGGCCCGGCGCCAGGGCACCCCGCGCCCTCCGCACCCCCCAGGTCATAGGCGGCTTGGCCCACCACCTCCACCTCCTGGAAGCCTGCAGCGCGGATGGCGGCCAGGTACTCCTCCTTCGGAAGGGCACCGGCCACGCAGGCGGCGTAGGCATCCGGATCCAGGCGGAGCGCCTCGGGGAGGCGTCCCAGCAGCACCAGGTCCGACACCATCAGGCGCCCACCGGGCTTCAGCACCCGGAAGGCCTCCCGGAAGACCCTCGCCTTGTCGGTCGCCAGGTTGATCACGCAGTTGGAGATCACCACGTCCACGCAGGCATCCTCCAGGGGGAGCGCCTCGATGTCCCCTTCCCGGAACGCCACGTTGGCGAAACCGTGCCGGGCCGCCAACGCCCTGGCCCGCTCCACCATGGCGGGCGTCATGTCCACGCCGATCACCTGCCCTTCGGGACCCACCCGCCGGGAGGCCAGGAAGGCATCGAAGCCTGCGCCGCTTCCGAGATCAAGCACCGTGTCCCCGGGTTTCAAGGAAGCCAGCGCCACCGGGTTCCCGCAGCCGAGGCCGAGGTTCGCCCCCTCGGGCGCGGCCTCCACGTCCCCTGGAGCGTAGCCGAGCCTCAGGCTCGGGTCCTCCGAAGCGCCCGCGCAGCACCCGGAACCGGAGCCGCAGCAGCCCCGACCGCGGGTCACGACGTCTGCGTAGCGCTCGCGGACGGCGGCCTTGATGGCCTCGCCACCCAGGGCACCCTCCTTCAGGTAGACGGGAGTCCCGGCGCACAGGCTCCCGGAAAACTGGGTGGTGGTGCGGACGCTGGCCGGAACCTGGTCCAGCGTCGCGCTCCGGTAGCCCCGGCGCAGCATCCAGGAGCCCACCGTGTCGGTCTTCAGGACGAGGGCCCTCCCGGCGGCGGCCCCCTCGGCCTCCGCCATCAGCCTCGCACCCAGCCCTTGGCCGCGCCGGGAGGGATCCACGACCAGCGAGCGGAGCACGGCGGCTTCGCCCGCGGCCTCGAGGGCCACGTGGCCCAGCAGCAGGCCGCCGCGTTCGGCGACCCATCCCTCGGTCCGCTCCAGCCCTTCGGCGGGAAGGCCCGCCTGGGAAAGCAGGTCGCGCACCTGCGGGAGATCAGAAGGCAGACGTTTCCTGAGGCGCATGGGAGCTCCTTCGGGGAAAAGGGGGTGGACAGGGACGGCTAGGGCTTTGCGGTCTTGCGGCCCCCGGCGCAGCAATCCTTCCAGAGGTAATCCATCAGGGCACGGAGGGTTCGGAAGTTGGCCCGGTAGCGGAGGAAGGTGCCCTCGCGCTCCACCAGCACCAGATCGCTTTCGGAGAGGCAGGCCAGGTGATGGCTGAGCGTGGAAGCGGGAATGCCAACGTGCTCCTGGATCTCCCCGGCGGGTGTCCCGGCCTCCGGCCCCTGGACGATCCGGCGCAGGATCGCAAGGCGGACCGGATGGCCCAGGGCCTTGAAGCGCTCCGCGTTTCCATCCACCAGGTCCATCTCGCCGGTCTCCCCCATCGGAGCCTCCGGGAATCATTCTGCTTTTTTCGAAACAACCCGCAAGGAAAAATTTCTACTTTTTTGGAAATACCGTCCAGCCCCGCTCCCGCCCCAGCGCTTCGAGGCGGCGGCGGATCTCGTCCCGGCCGGCGCGGAAGCGTGCGCGGAGCTCTTCCGGCGTAGGGGCGGCGCCGCTGCTTGCAGGATCGGGAAGGGGCCAGTGGAGCCGTTCGATGGGTACCGCCCCAGGCTCGGGACCGGAGCCTCTGCCCAGGAAGGCCGGACAGACCTCCTCCGCGCAGAGGGTGATCACGAGGTCCACGGTGGCCGGATCGATGTCCTGGACGCTCTTGGATCTGTGCCCCGTGGCGTCGATGCCGAGCTCCCGGAGCACCTCGATGGCGTACGGATTCACGTAGCCGGGGCGGCTCCCGGCGCTCTGGATCAGGAAGCCCGGAAACATCTGACGGGCCAGCCCTTCGGCCATCTGGGAGCGGGCGCTGTTGGCCACGCACAGGAACAGGATGCGGGTCATGGAAGCCCGTCTGTCGGCGCCTCCGGGTACCACCGCCGCTTCAGCCAGAAGGCGACGTTCACCAGGCCGATGAGCACGGGCACTTCCACCAGCGGACCGATGACCGCGGCGAAGGCCGCCCCGTGCTGGACCCCGAAGATGGCGACCGCCACGGCGATGGCCAGCTCGAAGTTGTTGCTGGCGGCGGTGAAGGAGAGGGTGGCGCTCTGGGGATACGTGGCGCCCACCTTTTTGGACATCCAGAAGCTCGCCAGGAACATCACGACGAAGTAGACGAGCAGGGGCAGCGCCACCCGAAGCACGTCGAAGGGACGCGCCACGATCTGGCGCCCCTGGAGGCTGAACATGGCGATGATCGTGAAGAGCAGCGCGACAAGCGTGAGCGGGCTGATCTTGGGCACGAAGCTGCGGTGGTACCAGTCCAGGCCCTTGGCTTTCCCGAGCAGGTGCCGCAGAAGGAAGCCGACCATGAAGGGGATGCCGAGGTAGATGAAGACCGACTGCGCGATGGATCCCATGGTGACCTTGCCGAGGTCCACGTCCCCCAGGTGCAGCCCCACGGCACCCGGCATCACCTTGAGGAAGAGCCATGCGTAGAGGCTGAAGCCCAGCACCTGGAAGATGGAGTTGAAGGCCACCAGCCCCGCGCAGTACTCGGTGTCGCCCTTGGCCAGGTCGTTCCACACGATGACCATGGCGATGCAGCGGGCCAGCCCGATGAGGATCAGGCCCACCATCAGCTCCGGACGGTCGCGCAGGAACAGTGAGGCCAGGCCGAACATGAGCAGAGGCCCCACGACCCAGTTCTGCGCCAGCGAGAGCAGCAGCACCTTGCGGTTTTGGAAAACCCGGTGGAGTTCCTCATATCTCACCTTCGCCAGGGGCGGAACCATCATCACGATGAGGCCCACCGCCATGGGGACGCTGGTGGTGCCCACGTTCCAGGCGTTGAGGGCCGTGTTGAAGCCCGGCGCGGCATAGCCCAGCAGCACGCCCAGAGCCATCGCCAGGAAGATCCACAGCGTGAGGTAGCGGTCAAGAAAGGAGAGGCGCTTCTGGGTCACGTGAACTCCTGGGGCTCAGGAAAGGCGGTCAGTGGCAGCCACAACCGCCGGAGAAATCCTTCTGCATCGCGGCGCGGAGGCCCTGGAGGCCCTCCCTTCCAATGAAGCCGGAAAGCACCAGCGCCGCGGCTCCGTCCGCCCACCACAGGGCCGGATGAAGCAGGAAGAGCAGACTGCCGGCGAAGAGCACCAGGGACAGCTGGATGCAGATCCGACTGCAGGCGGCGTCGCCCTGCAGGGTGCGGCTGTCCAGGGCCGAGGCGGCGTGACGCTTGGCGCGCCAGAGCCAGATCATGAAGGCGAGGCTGAGGGCGCTGACCACGAGGCCCGGCCAGGTCGTGTCCGGATGGCGTCTGGCGGCGAGTTGGAGGAGGGCACCGATGGCCGTTCCGCTGGCCAGCAGGAGGAACAGCACGGCGATGCCCATGGCTGTCCGGCGCTCCTTGCGCAACCGCGTGGCGGCGCATCCATCCTCATCCCCCTGCAAACGCCAGAGCACGAGCAGGGCCGAGCCCACCTCGATGAAGCTGTCAGCACCAAAGCCAAAGAGGGCCAGCGCATCGTCCGACAGGCCGAAACCCATGGCGACCAGGCCCTCCACCAAATTGTAGGCCACCGTGACGAGGGCCAACGCCCGGGCATGGCGAAGCCACAGGGTCCTGGAGGCGTCGGGATGGGGGGCGTGGAGGGGCATGGGTGGCCTGGATCGTCCTTTGGATGCGTTTCGGATGCAGATCAGCCTACTTTTCCGAGGCGACGAAGATCCGCGCTGCCTCACCCTGCAATGGATCCGCCAACCGTTTCGCAGGCTTCGCTCATGGTTCCCTCGAGGCCTTTCCGTGCGCAGCCACGGCTTCCGTGACACGCGAGATCACGCTTTCGTCGATGACCGTCACCCCCTTCTCGACGCCGAACCGGGTGAGGTCCAACGCGACATGAGGCAGGTCATAGCGTTCGAAGACCTTTCGACCGCAGGCCATGGGACAGCCATCGATCACCAGATTTTGCTCGGCGTGCACCGCGGCCTTCAGAAAGCCATCCATGGCCGCCCCGACGCCCGCAAGGCAGGTCATCTTTCCTTCGCCCAGGAGGGCGAGCCGCCGAGCCACCTGATCGGCCAGGAGACCGGTATTGGCCGCCCCCGAACAGGCGTAGATCAATCGCTTCTGGCCGGAAGAGCATCCACAGGACATTGAAACCTCCAGGGAATCGGAACCCACCTCAAGGAGGGTTCAGCTTCACAACCGTCGTAGACCGGGACTCCGGGCGCCTGAGCATAGGCATCGCGGGAAAGGGGGAGCGGGAGGAGCCAGGTGAGCGCAGCCAGCCATCGGCCAACGCACATCTGGGAAATGCCCCCCCGGCCCCTCATGCATCACCCGGCGGCCTTCGACTGCCAGGCCAGAGCCATCACCCAGGCGGCGCACCCCACCAGCAGGATCCCCATGACCCTGGGCAGCCATCGCCCCAGGATCCTGGAGAAATGGCTTTCCGCATACTTGCTGGCCCATCCCGAGGAGGCCCCCGCGAAGAAGAGCAGAAGCACGTGGCCCAGGGCGTAGGTGAAGAGCAGCACGCCGCCCCAGAGGATCTTCTTCTGGAGGGCCACGATGGTCAGCACCGCGGCCAGGGCGGGCGTGGCGCAGGGGGCCGACAGGGTGCCCGTCAGGGCGCCCAGGATGAAGGCCCCAAGGAGCCCGGCCCCATGGAAGCGGGACAGGAAGCCATGGGAAGGCGTCGGGAGCCTGAAGGCCCCGAGCAGGTGGAGGCCCACCGCCAGCAGGACGAGCCCCAGCAGGGCCTTCCAGTACCAGCCGACGTCCCCCAGCAGGGAACCCGTCATGGCCGCCACGAGCCCCAGCGCGGTGAAGGCGGAGGCAAGGCCGAGGACGAAGACGCCCGACAGGACCATGGGATGGTGACGGCCTTCCTTGGTGCCCCCGGCGAAGCCCACCACGAGGGGAGCTGCCACCAGCACGCAGGGGTTCATGGAGGTCAGCAGCCCCCCCAGGAACACGATGCAGAGCTGCTTGGCCGCCGAGGCGTGGGCCATGGTTTCCGCAAGGCGCGAGAGCCACTCGGTCATTTCAGGCCCGCCTTCGCCAGGGCGGCCAGGAAGTCGCCCTTTTCCCAGAAGCCGATGTGCCGTGCGACTTCCCTGCCGCTGGGATCGAACACCACCTGGGTCGGCATGGCCATGACCTTGTAGGGACGGGACTCCTTGGCGTACTGGGTCACGTAGAAGTTGCGGAAGCGGGCCCGGGCTCCGAAGTGCTGCTGGAGCTCCGCCAGGATGGGCTGCATCCGCTTGCAGGGAACACAGGTGGGGCCACCAAACTCGATCACGGTCCACGTCCCGGACTTCAGAATCTGGGCGAGGCCCGGCGGGTCGAGGGCGGGCACCTGGGCGTTCAGACTGGCCGCAGCCAGCAGGAGGAAAGCGCACGTCGCGGATCTGGTCATGGTCCGTCCCCTCACTTCTTCAGGAGCTCAAGGAGTTCGGCCGTGCTGGGCACCTTGCCCTGGAACACGAGCTTCCCGTCGATGGCCAGGGCGGGCGTGCTGAGGATGCCGCGCTGGGCCATCGCCGCGTAGTCGGCGACCTTCACGACCTGGTG
The DNA here is from genome assembly GCA_964292295.1 of uncultured bacterium. Taxonomy (GTDB): domain Bacteria; phylum Acidobacteriota; class Holophagae; order Holophagales; family Holophagaceae; genus CAXYVC01. The sequence continues at coordinate 6,074 of CAXYVC010000018.1, read as the reverse complement.
CTCGCCGCCGAGCTGCTCCACGGCGTGTCTCGTGTGCTTGAGCAGGGTTTCGCACTTGGCACAGCCAGGGCCAAAGACTTCGATCAGCATGGGAGCTCCTTTGCCGCGGTTCCGCGGAGGGGGTTGGGACATCGGGTGCGGAGGGTGGCCCACAGGAGGGCCAGGATCAGGAAACGGGAGGCCAGGCCCAGGAGGCCCGCCTCGGGCCCATAGGCGCCGCCCGTGAGGAGGGCCGGCCCCGAGACCACGGGGTGGAGGAGCCCCCCTTCCGCGTAGCCGCTGACCGGAAGGCCGAGGATGGGCCCCTGGACGATGTTCCAGGCGGCATGCAGGCCCGCCGGCAGCCAGATGGCGCCGCTCGCCAGGAAGGCATAGCCGTAGACGAGGCCGTCCGCCGCGTTGCCCGCGATGGAAAGCCAGCTGGCGTTGGCATTCAGGGCGTGGGCCGCCCCGAAGGCCGCGGAGGACAGGGCCAGGGCCGCCCAGGTGGGCAGCAGGCTTCGGAGGCCCGCGAGTTCGATGCCCCGGAAGCGCAGCTCCTCCCAGAAGGCGACCGCCGCCATGGCGGGAAGGACATCCAGGTTCCCCGGCCCCGAGGGGTCGAAGGGGCCCGGGCGCAGCCAGCCGCAGGCCCACGCCACCCCGAAGACGGCCAGCATGGCCAGGAGCCCCAGGAAGGCACCGAAGGCAACATCCACGGTCTTGCGCGGGTGGGGCCCGAGGCCGAGATCCCGGCGCCAGGCGCCGCGCCCCCGGGCCCAGCGGACGCCGAGCAGCGCCAGGCAGGCCAGCGTGAAGAGCAGCGGGAGATGCTTCACCCCCGCCCCCTCACAGCAGGATGTTGAAGAGGTAGCCGACGAGGAGGATGCCCAGGGCGACCACCCCCACGAAGGCCGCGATGAGCTTCGGGCGCAGGACCCGGCGGAGGATGACGAGCTCGGGCAGCGAGAGCCCGATGACGGCCATCATGAAGGCCAGGGTGGAGCCGAGGGCTGCCCCCTTGCCCAGCAGGGCCTCCACGATGGGAATGACGCCCGCCGCGTTGGAATAGAGGGGAACGCCGATGGCCACCGCCAGGGGCACGCTGTACCAGGCGTGCTTGCCGAGCAGCCCCGCCATGAGCGCCTGGGGGATGAAGCCGTGGATGAAGGCTCCCACGCCGATGCCCGCGAGAATGAAGGGCCACACCTTGCCGAGGATGTCCCTCACCCCCTGCACGGAAGCCGCCACGCGATCCGCAAAGGTCGGGCGGGACTCCTCCGCCTCACCCAGGGCGGAGGCCTTCAGGGCGTCCTGCACCCAGCCCTCCAGGTGCCGCTCCATTTTCAGATGCCCCAGTACCAACCCCGAGGTGAAGGCGATGGCGATGCCTGTGCCCGCGTAGAAGAGCGCGACCTTCCACCCGAACATGGCGAAGAGCATGCCCAGGGCAATTTCGTTGATCATGGGCGCCGCCACCAGGAAGCTGAAGGTGACCCCCAGGGGAACCCCCGCCCGCAGGAAACCAATGAAGAGCGGAATGGCGGAGCAGGAGCAGAAGGGCGTGATGATGCCCAGCAGGGAGGCCATCAGGTTGCCCAGTCCCACGTGGCGCTTGGCCAGCGCGTCCCGCACCTTCCCCGGGCTCACGAAGGTCTGGAGGAAGCTCACCACGAAGACCACCAGCGTAAGCAGCAGCAGGACCTTCGGCACGTCGTAGAAGAAGAAGGCCACGGCCTCGCCCAGGTGCGACTTCGGCGTCAGCCGGAACAGCCCGAAGGCGATGCCTTCGGCCAAGGGACGGGCCGCGAGGTAGGCGAGAACCCACAGCGGAAGCGCGGCCAGGATCCACCCGCCCGCCCGGAAAAAGCCCGCCCGGCGCGGGGGGGCCGCCTCGTCCCCGCAGGCGCAGCGGCAGGAGGGCACCCCTCCGGAAGGAACAGATTCATTCGACACGGGAAACCTCCTTGCCCCGGCGGGACGCGCAGGGCTTTGCCTTCGAGCAGGTCTGCTCCACCGGGACCTTCCGGGTGGTCCGGGCCGCCTCGCGGTCCTGCTCCACCTGACCAAGGGCGTCCACGTGGGGCCACAGGGCCGCAAGGAGCCCTTCCAGGCCGGGGCGCGGCGCAAGCCCGTAGTAGACCCAGCGCCCCTCCTTCCGTTCCCCGAGAAGCCCCGCCTTGCGCAGCTCCGTGAGGTGCTCCGAGGCGGTGGACATGGGGATCCCCAGGACTTCCGTGACCTGGCAAACGCAGAGCTCCCCCTCCCGCAGCAGGGCCAGCACCCGCAAACGGACCGGATGGGCCAAGGTCTTCATGAGATCCACCAGGGGCGTGATTGCGTCCTTCGTCATTTCGAAAATCTCCGAATCGATCACAGCCTACACCCAAGCCCACCCCCCGGAAAGCGCTTTCGCAGCACCGGAGCGGGACAAGAGGAAAAGCCGTTGTGCGCCCCTCATGGCATGCGCGGTGAGGGCACAGGAACCAAGCAACACGCTGCCCGGGGACCCCAGTGTTCATGCGGGTTTCCGATGGAATCACTTGTGGCGTTGTTGTGGCGCCACACCCCGAAAACGGGAAAAACGAGGGGAACCCGAGGGTCCTTCCAGCTCTTTGCACAGAAAAGGAAAAGAACCCGAAACGTTGTCGTTTCAGGCTCTTTTGATTGGTAGCGGGGGCAGGATTTGAACCTGCGACCTTTGGGTTATGAGCCACATGAATTGCAATTGCAAATAACAGGCATACAACAGGTTGGGATCATGAAGCTGGGGGCCAATACAAATCCCATTACAAATCATCCTCAATTGCGCTTTAGGGCTTCCGGCCAAGTCGGCGTTCATCCCGAGACCACCCCATCTGCGCTTCCTGCCTCAAGGTGTCGTGGACGGAGATGTATTTCTGGGTGGTGGTGATGTGCTTGTGGCGCATCAACTGCTGGATCACAGCAATGTGGGTGCCCAGCTCGGTGGCGTGAATGGTCGCGAAGGAAGCCCTCAGCCGGTGGGGCGTCAGATAGGGCAAATTGAGGGACTTCCAGGCTTTGGCAATCGTCCTGGTGGCCATTCCGTATCGGAACTCGTCATCAGCCTTCTTGTGGCGCCCCATGCTGGACGAGATGACCCGACCCGAATCCTTGACGCCCGGAAGGGCACGCAGCCATTCCAGCAGTTCACCGGGCACCGGAACGGCCTGTGCCTGGTCATCCTCGGTCGGCCACGCGTAGGTGCCGGCCTCCAGGTCCAGATCGCTCCATCGGATCGAGCGCCCCCAGCTCTCGGGAAGGCCCAGGTACAGCATCAGGCGGGCCAGTGTGCGCAGGTTGGCATCCTGCTGGGGGCCCGGCGCCTGACCAGACGCCAGAACGGGACTCTCGACAAAACAGAGACTTTTCCCACCACGGGCAGCAGCAGAACCGCGACGCCAGCCATTTCCTTCGGGGCAAGGCGGGCGACCGATCCACGTGGCTGTTGAAGGATGAACTGATCCAGAAGGTGATGGCCATTCCGGGCGATCACCAGAGGATTTTGAAATCCCTTTGCGGTTGCGGCGCCGCGCGCCAGGAACCCGCCACCGCCCGGCGCATCGCCAGGAATGGGGAAGATGTGTCCGGCCACCTGTCCGGGGTCTACCGCTGCCACAAGCGCATGTGCCCCGTTTGCGCCTACCGCATCTCGATCCAGCGGTTCCGTGAACTGTTGGCGCGCGCGGAACACGTCCAGGCCGCACACCCCGAAGCCGTCCATATCGTGGGTGCGATCACCTGTCACCACGCTGAAGACAGCGACCCCCGCCAGCTTTTCGACGCGATGGCGGCGATGTGGGACGAATGGCGGAAGCAGGACTGGGTGTCGGGCCGCCGCCGCAAGAAACAGGACGGCAACTTGGTGCAGGTGCTGCCGCGGGTGCTGCTCGGCTACATCGCGTGCCCCGAAGACACGTTCGGCTTCAACGGCCACCACCCCCACCTCCAGTTTATGGCGACGCTTGATATTGCGGGCATGCCCGCGTCCCGCTGGGCTGACCGCAAACGTCACATCACGGCCTTCGGCGCGCGCACACAGCGATGGTTTCAGGCGAATGCGCACCGTTGGGGATTGCATTGCGAATGGCGCGATGCGTGGTGGCAGGTGCTGCAGTCCACCAAGCAGGCAGCCTGCTGGTACCTGCTGAAGGGGGGCACGGAAGAAGTCGTCCGTACCGCCGAAATGCGCGATGTGATCCGCAGTGGGGCCGCCGAAGCCACCATGGGCGCGCGCAAGAAGACCCGGAAGGGAAAGACGATCTGGGAAATGCCGGGACACGCCTATGTCCGCCTGTGGCTCGCAACCCGGGGCATGCGCTGGTACCGCGCCGGCGGTGTCTGGCGTATTCCGCAGACGAAGCGCCAGGCCGGCCAGCAGCAGGAGCAGGCCGACACCCAGGATTACGTGCCCACTGCTGATGACGTCGCGATGATCGTGCCCGACCTCTGGCGGCTCCTGCCCCGGAAGGCCAAAGCGATTCTGGCGGCCGTGAACGAAGACATGCGCTACTCGCGCGACGACGTCGCCCTTGCCTGGCTCGCGGCGGTGGATTCCCTGCGGGCCGGACTCCGCGGGAAGGACTTGCTTGCCGTGCTCGACGCCGTGATTGCCCTCAGCGCACCCCGCACCTAGCGGCGTGCGATTCCCGGGGATTGCCCCACCACATGACCCGTAGAAAGCGGGCCTCACTGAAAGGACACACCATGACCAAACTCTTCGACGCTGGCGACACGTCGGGTTTCTGCGCCGGCCCCTTCCAGGTCTCATACCTGCCCATGGTGCCCCAGGATGCGTGCACCCTCCTGGCCAAGGCCATTGCCGCGGATGACCGGGTGCCCCGGGACGCGATGCGGTTCATCGCGCTCTTCGTCTATCGCACCACCAAGGGCGGACACTTCGCACTCGTCCACTATCGCAGCCACTGGCCGCACGAAATGGGCCCTGGGGCCCCGATGTCCGAAGCCATCCGCTGGAACACGCTTTGCGGCCTGCCGGCCGGGGACTTGGAGGGGGAGGGCCTTCCGTTGGCCGAACTGATCGCTTGCCTGCAGGGCGATCAGGCGCTGAACGTGTCGCCGTACGGCTATGCGCGTGATGCGGCCACGCAGCGAAATATCCAGCACCTGCTGGATATCGACCTCCCGAAGATCAACGCGTTGTGGCACCAGGCGGTCGCCGAAGTGACCGCTGCGCTCCGCGATCAGCTCTAGGCCAGTCGCTGGCCAAACCCATCGGCGCCAGGGGGCGCGCGATCCACCACCAGCGCCGAAACGGCGCATGCCCAAGGAGGCAACATGAACACCACCCAGACCACCTCGTCCACCGCGCAGGGCCTGGCATCCATCCGGATCTGTCCGAGCCTCGACAAGCCGGTGCAGTTCCAGGGGCACCAGCTCGCCCACATCGTCGTCGGCAACGGTGGCGACTTCAGGCCCTCGACCCGTTCGTTCGTGGTGGACGTGTACGCCACGGCCGCCGGCCACATCCTCGGGGCCGTGACCTACCAGACGGAATCGACCTCCGAATACCGGCGGATCAAGGTCACCCTCGTCCACGACAACGGCTACATCGCCAAGGACCGCGCGCAGGGCGTGGCTGACTTCCTGGATCGCCTCGAGCAGTTCGAGGTCGAAGACGTCACGTGGCTGTCGGAATGCGCCCCCAAGGGGACGGAAGGGTGGGATGACCACCAGGACATCCGCGACGGGATCACCAGCCTCTGGGCGGAACTGATCGCCAAGGCTCATGGCGAACTCAGCGACGGCATCGATTGGGACGCCGAAGCCGCCAAGCTGCAGCAGTAGTCATCGGGACCCGCCCCCCCCCGCCCCGGGGGGGGGCGGCGCGTTCTTCCTACCCACCCCACACAAAAGGGAAAGACACGTCCCCCCCCCACACCCCACCCACCCAGGCCACCCCCCGCCGCGACCGGGCCGCCGCCAAGGTCGGGCCCGCCCGCCGGGCCGCCGCTCCCAAACTGGCGGCGGAGGTCGAGGGCCGGCTGGCCGCGCTGGCGATGCCCCAGGCGACCCTGCAGATCGAGGTCGGCGAAGAGGATCCAGGCGACCGG